>NZ_CAXAQH010000003.1:0-339139 GCF_963970905.1 Pseudomonas sp. EL_65y_Pfl2_R96
GAGCATTGGAACCACCTGATCCCATCCCGAACTCAGCAGTGAAACGATGCATCGCCGATGGTAGTGTGGGGTTTCCCCATGTGAGAGTAGGTCATCGTCAAGATTAAATTCCGAAACCCCTATCTGCGTATGCAGGTAGGGGTTTTGTTTTGCCCGCAGGAAAGTTCACAGGACTCGTTCAGGCGTCATGGCGGTGGATTGAAGCTTGAATCATGGCTATATCTTTTTTATCGAATATCGCAATATATAAAACTATATAGCGAAAAAGCTGTGCTTTCGTACAAAAGGAATGAACGATGACAACGGCCCTGAGCGGTAAAGAAGCGGTAGGCGAGCGTTACACGCTGGAAACGATGCGCCATGCACAGCAGATGACCTGGAAGGCCATCGAACAGATTGCCCGGGTTATTTCGCCCGGCATTCGCGAGTCCGAGGCCCAGGCGCGGGGTAAACAGATTCTGTCGGAACTTGGCATGGATCGCATTTGGCACCCACTGCTGATTCGCTTTGGAGCCAATACACTCAAGACGTTCAAACAGCGCTCCGATGGCGATCCTGAACTGGGTGCCGAAGACATTTTCTTCATCGACATGGGCGCGGTCTGGCAAGGGCATGAAGGTGATGCAGGGGCGACTTTCACCACCGGTTCCGACCCGGAAATGATCGCCTGTGCCGCAGCCGCCCAGGAGCTTTTCAATCGAGTCGAAGGCTTTTGGCGTAGCGAGCGGGTTTCCGGCATGGAGCTTTACAGCTATGCGGCCGACCAGGCGCAAGCCATGGGGTGGAAGCTCAACCTGGGCATCAAAGGCCACAGAGTCAGCGATTTCCCTCATGCCATTCACCGTGGTGGTGACCTCGGGGATTTAGACAAATACCCGACGACCGGCCTGTGGATTCTGGAAATCCAGATCGCCCACCCTGAACGTCCTTTCGGCGCGTTCTACGAAGACTTGCTCATCTGATCGAGGAAACTTTATGCCAAACCAAACAGAGCAACCGGTTCTGCTGTTTTCCTACGGTACCTTGCAGGATCAGGCGGTTCAGTTGTCCACCTTCGGGCGCACGTTGAATGGTCGTTCCGATAACCTGCCGGGCTACAAGCAGAACCTGGTCAAGATAACCGATCCGGCAGTGTTGGCCGCGAGTGGGAAAACCCATCATCCCATCGTGCAGGAGAGTGCTGACCTGTCGGACGAGATCACCGGCACAGTTTTCCAGATCACGGCTCAGGAGCTGGTTGCGGCCGACGAATACGAGGTGGCGGACTACAAGCGCGTCAGGGTGACCCTAAAATCCGGCACCAGCGCCTGGGTCTACGTGCGAGCCTGATTGCTGGAGCCCCCCGGTTTCGCTGTAGGCCTTGGGCGTGTTGCCGACCGGAAGACGTCCCCCCTCCATATGATCACCCTGAAATCAAGGCAGTGACGGGCTATGCGCTCGTATGACCCCCGCCTCACCATTGGCCACGAGCCAACGAAACAGCTCGGTCACCGACACCGTGTGGCTACGCTCTATCCAGCGTACCAGCGCCGGGCCGTAGTGTTCGGAGTAGCGGGTGAGCACCAGTTGGCGACAGTCCGGTGACAGGCGCAGGGTGATTTCCCGACAGTGCAGATGCAGATTGGCCGGGTCGTCCCGGATCATCCGTTGCTGCAGAAGCAGGCTATTGCTTTCAGAACCCATCGGCCGCTGCTCCTGTGCACTGTGGGGTGGTGTGCTCTGGCGAGCCTTGTTTGCCATCGGCTACGTAAGCGGCACGATGCTCGGCAACCACGTTACGCAGAGCGCTGTAGTAGTCCGGCAGTTTTTGCAGGCTGTCGGTCAGCGGTAAGGCTTCTGCCCGACCGTCGACGATGCCACCGACCGTGTTAATGGTGGACAGCGTGACCACGGTATCGCTGTTGCTGCCGAACGGATCGACCACAAAACCGAGCACGCGCCCGACGGCGTCGCGGCTGTTGGAAGTGCCGAGCAAAGGCAACTCGACGATCGGGCCGTTGCCAATGCCCCACACGCCGAAGGTCTGGCCAAAGTCCGCGTCGTGACGCGGGATACCGAGCATCCCGGAGACGTCGATCAGGCCCACTACCCCGACTGTAGTGTTGAGCGCGAAACGCCCCAGGGTATTAGCCGAGCGCATCGGGTTGCCTTGCAGCAGGTCATTGATAAAGACCTTCGGCTCGCCAAAGTTCGCTACAAAGTTATGCACACCAGTCTGGAAAAAGTCCGGCGTGTAGCGGTAGCCGCGCGCGACCGGCGCCAGGGCGTAATCATCAACCACCCGGTTAAACGCGAAGACGCCACGATTGAACGGTTCCGCCGGGTCGTACACCGAATAGGCGATGTCGGCGCAGCTCACGTTAGTGGTGGACGGCGGCTGGCTGCTGCAACCCGCCAACCCTGCGGCCAGCACAGCAATCGAAGTATTACGGGCCAGCCAGGGAGCACACTTGAAAGGCAACATGGATGCAGGTCTCGGGAGGAATTCGCCGAGATACTGAGCCTCATGCCTTGCGCGAAGATGTCTGGTTTATTGCGGTGCTGACGTTTTATTGCAGAGTTGAAATATATGACGTGCGGCCATGAATGGTTTTAGATGGCGGTTCCATTCGCCCTTTAAGTGACCTTCGGTGAACAGCCTTTTAATTGTGGACGACGACCTCGAAGTCCTCGATCTACTGAAAAAATTCTTCGTGCAGCACGGCTATAGCGTCGAGGTCGCCACAGATGGCGCGTCACTATGGGCGGCCATAGAGCGCCAGGCGCCGGACCTGATCATTCTGGACGTGATGTTGCCCGGCGACAGCGGGCTGATCCTGTGTCAGCAACTGCGGATTCGACACGCAATACCGGTGATCATGCTGACCGCCATGGGCGAACTCAGCGACCGGGTGGTCGGCCTGGAGCTGGGCGCCGATGATTATCTGACCAAACCCTTCGACGCCCGTGAACTGCTGGCCCGAGTGCGTGCTGTGCTGCGTCGCGTGGACGAGCGTCGTCCGGTTCCGCAAGAGCGGCCACGGCCTCTGATTGATTTTGCCGACTGGCATCTGGACGTCACCTGCCGTGAACTTCGCTCGCCAGACAACGTGATGATCCCGCTGTCGGCCGGTGAATTCGACTTGCTGCTGGTCTTCGTCGAACACCCCCAGCGCATTCTCACCCGCGAGCAATTGCTGGACCTGGCGCGCGGGCATTGCCATGAGGCGTTCGATCGCAGTGTCGACGTTCAGGTCAGCCGCTTGCGGCGCAAACTCGAGTCCGACACCAAACGCCCGGCGATGATTCGCACCGTGCGCAATGGCGGGTATCTGTTTACACCCAGCGTGACGCGGCGATGAGCTGGCTGAAGCGAATTCGTGCCCGAGACTGGCCGCAAGATACGGTCGCGCGCTGGATCGCGTTGACGATCATCCTGGCCATGCTTATTTCACTGGCGCTCAACGGGCTGTTTATCCAACTGGCCGGCGTGTGGGCGCGTCCGCCGCTGACCGAAATCGGCCTGCTGGAAAAAGCCGCCGCCATCACCCGCGTCATCGAGGCTGCTCCGGCGCCCCTGCGCCCCTCATTGGCGCAAGCCGCCAACGAGAGTGGCTTCACTATCACTTGGCACCCTGATCGGCACGATCTCAATCTGCCGACAGTGGACGATCCGAAGTCCGACATCGGTTCGAGCATCCTGCAGCCGATGCTCAGAGCCCATGACCGGCGCATCGAAGCCTATGAGCCGGCCGACTGGAAGGAGCACACCGCGGACGCACATTACGCGCTGCTGATCGAGCTGTCCGACGCATCGTGGCTGATGTTCTCCGCGCCCTCGCGCAGCTGGGGGCTCGACGAAGCGCCACGCTACCTGATCGTGATCCTGCTGGTGCTGATCTCCACCGCCCTGGTCGCGCTGATCGCCACCCGGCGCCTCGCCACACCTTTGCAGCACTTCACCGAAGGCGCCCGCCGCTTCGGTGTGGACTTCCGCGCACCGCCGATCAAACCGCTCGGCCCCCACGAAATCCGCCAGGCGATCCTCGCGTTCAACGCCATGCAGGCGCAGCTGCAACACTTCATCCGCGACCGCACGCAAATGCTTGCCGCCATCTCCCACGACCTGCGCGCCCCTCTGACGCGGATGCGCTTGCGTGGTGAGTTCATCGAAGATACCGAGCAACAGCAGCGGCTGTTTCGTGACGTGGATGAAATGCAGGCCATGATCAACTCGGCGCTGGAGTTCTTCCGCGACGACGCCCGGCTTGAACCGGCCACCCAATTTGATCTGGCGGAACTGCTGCAAACGTTGCTTGATGATTATCGAGATCAGGGAGTCGACATTACGTTTAGCGGGCCGCTGCGGTGGGTGTATTTCGGGCGTCCGTTAGGGCTTAAGCGGGTGATCACCAACTTGCTTGATAACGCCATCAAGTACGGTAGCAAGCCGGAAATTGAACTGATTCCCGGTGCTGGAGAGGTGCGGATCAAAATACTGGACCGTGGGCCGGGTATTCCTGAGTTCAGTCTTGAACAGGTGTTTACACCGTTTTTTCGTCTGGAAGGCTCGCGGAACAAGAGCACCGGTGGGGTTGGTTTAGGGTTGTCGGCGGCGCGGGCAATTGTGCTGGAGCATGGCGGAGAATTACGGCTGCGTAATCGGGCGAAGGGTGGGTTGGAAGCGTTGGTGCTGTTGCCGGTGCAGGTGGAGTAGGGCACAGGTCATCCCAATCGTCTTCGGTCACTTTGTGCGCGAAGGCTCTATGCCATCACTTTTTCGTCT
The DNA here is from genome assembly GCF_963970905.1 of Pseudomonas sp. EL_65y_Pfl2_R96. Lineage (NCBI taxonomy): Bacteria > Pseudomonadati > Pseudomonadota > Gammaproteobacteria > Pseudomonadales > Pseudomonadaceae > Pseudomonas > Pseudomonas sp. EL_65y_Pfl2_R96. Next base: position 4,766 of record NZ_CAXAQH010000003.1, read on the forward strand.
GCTAAGGTTCTGCCGCATAAATAGATCCACATCTCATGGAGTAGCAGATGTTCAAGTCTCTTACGGATAAAGCGCGAGCTCTGTCAGGCGGGATCACCGACAAGGCCATGGCAGCCAAAGACAGTGTGTCTGGCAATTTTTCGGCAGGTACATCGAAAGCCTCGGAGTTTTTGGAAAATAACTGGGGCAAGGTCGAAAACGTTTTGGTCAATGGCCTGCTGACTGTCACGGAAGAAAAGCTCAAGGATGATGAGGTCTTCATCCTGTTGGTCGAAAAAGCTTATGAAATGCTGCCAACGCCTGTCCGTTTGATCCTCTCTCGTACGACGTTCATCAATCACACCCTGACCCATCGAGAAAGCCTGGTCGCCAAGTTGCAGGAGAAGAAAGCCCTGCGATTGCTAAACGACAGTGCGTTGACTAATCAAGCGCTGCTCATTGATGACGGCAGTGTGATCGAGACTGTTGAGGCCCCGCGGTAGTTGTTGCCAAGGTCTGATCAGGACCAGGGATCGACGTTCAAACAGAGAACTAATATGGACTTTAAATGGCACCGCTTCATACAGATTGAAGCGATCCTTCTGCTGCTCATCACACCGCTTTTTGCTCAAGCGGATATTACCGCGGAAGAAGCGACTGCCCATTGCCTCAAGATCAGCGAGTATTCCACCAAGGGCGGTGAGTTTTACAATCTCAAGCAATACGCCAAGGCTCGGGAGCAATATGAGCAGCAAGCAGGTTGGTCTGAAAGCTGTCAGCTGGACGAAGATAAAGTCGCGATGGCCTACAACAACGTTGCGCTCACCTACATACATGAGGGCAATTACCTGAAGGCCCGAGCGTGGTTGAGTATTCTGCCCAACGACAAAAAATCGATCTTCAACCTTGGCAAGATCCGTGGCGATATAAAAAACGCCCTTGAGAAACAGTCGAATAGACCGCAGGGGCAGTATTGGCAATATGCCGGGGCTTCGTTATGGAATTCCATGACGATCAAGCCAAAAGGCAATCAATACCAAGTTGATTTCGAGGGCTATTACGCTGGCTTGATGGCGATGTATTACGGTCCCAATCTCGGTGAGTTTTCAACGGTATTAACGTTTGATAACGGCAAGGCGCATTACGCCATGAGCGGAGATGATGGCGACTGTGAATACAACTTCGACATTAAAAAGGATTTGCTCACGGTGAAGCGCACGGCAGGTGAGTCATGTGGTTTTGGCCACAATGTGGGTGCTGAAGGCACTTATCACAGGGTCGAGCTGTAGTTTGAAAAGATTGAAAGCCCCGAAAAACTCGGGGCTAATCCCAAGGATCGTGTAAATCTAAGCCTCCCAGCCCGCTCCACTAACCGCCGCCTGCGCCAGTGGGTGCAAGTCTGCCCCTTGGTGCTCCGTCTGCCAGGCCAGCAACTCCATGCGCATGCCGGGCGTCCAGTACATCTGCAGATGATTGCGCACGCCGAGCACGGCCTGTTGCTGATCCGGTTCGCTGGCGAAGTATTGGGCGATCTGGTTGGCCATCTTGATCAGGTTGGCGGTACTCATCGACGTACCTCGGCTTTTGTCCCGGCGCTGCGTTCATGGCGACGTTCGTCGAGCAGGCGTTGTTGTTCGTCGCTGAATGCCTGGTAGCGTTTTTGCCATTCGGAAGGGTGGTAGACGCGGCTGACCTCCACGGCGGTGACCTTGTACTCCGGACAGTTGGTGGCCCAGTCGGAGTTATCCGTGGTGATGACATTGGCCCCCGATTCCGGGAAGTGGAAGGTGGTGTACACCACGCCCGGGGCAACCCGTTCGGTGACCCGCGCACGCAATACGGTCTGGCCGGCGCGGCTGCCGATGCCGACCCAGTCACCTTCGTTGATACCACGGCTCTCGGCGTCGGTCGGGTGGATTTCCAGGCGGTCTTCGTCGTGCCAGGCGATGTTTTCGGTACGCCGGGTCTGGGCGCCGACGTTGTACTGGCTGAGGATGCGCCCGGTGGTCAGCAGCAGCGGATAGCGACTGTTGACCTTTTCCTCGGTGGGCACGTAGCCGGTGAGCATGAAGCGCCCCTTGCCGCGCACGAATTGCTCGATGTGCATGGTCGGCGTGCCGTCCGGTGCCGCGGCGTTGCACGGCCATTGCAGGCTGCCATGGCGCTCCAGTTCGGCGTAGCTGACGTTGGTGAACGTCGGCGTCAGGCTGGCGATTTCATCCATGATTTGCGACGGGTGCTGGTAGTTCATCGGGTAGCCCAGGGCGTTGGCCAGAGCCACTGTGCCTTCCCAGTCGGCCTTGCCGCCCAGCGGCTCCATGACCTTGCGCACCCGGGAGATGCGTCGCTCGGCGTTGGTGAAGGTGCCGTCCTTTTCCAGGAACGAGGCGCCCGGCAGGAACACATGGGCGAACTTGGCGGTTTCGTTGAGGAAAATGTCCTGCACCACCACGCATTCCATGGCCGACAGCGCCGCGGTGACGTGCTGGGTATTCGGATCGCTCTGGGCGATGTCTTCGCCTTGGCAATACAGGCCCTTGAAGCTGCCGGCCAGGGCAGACTCGAACATATTGGGAATGCGCAGGCCCGGATCGGGTTGCAGGGTAACGTTCCAGGCCTGTTCGAACTGCGCCCGTACCACCTCGTTGGAGATGTGCCGGTAGCCAGGCAGCTCGTGGGGGAAGGAGCCCATGTCGCAGGAGCCCTGAACGTTATTCTGCCCACGCAGCGGATTGACGCCCACGCCTTCGCGGCCGATGTTGCCGGTGGCCATGGCCAGGTTGGCGATGCCCATGACGGCGGTGCTGCCCTGGCTGTGCTCGGTGACGCCCAGGCCGTAGTAGATCGCCGCGTTGCCGCCGGTGGCATACAGACGGGCGGCGGCGCGGATATCGGCGGCGACTACACCGCAGATGTCGGCCAAGATTTCCGGCGAGTTTTCCGCACGGCTGACGAACTCGCTCCAGCGGGCGAAATCGCTGCCCTCGCAACGGGCGTCGATAAAGGCCTGGTTGAGCAAGCCTTCGGTGACGATGACGTGGGCCAGGGCGTTGAGCATGGCGACGTTGGTGCCCGGGCGCAGGGCCAGGTGCAGTTCGGCGCGGGCATGCACCGAGTCCACCAGATCAATGCGTCGTGGGTCGATGACGATCAGCCGTGCGCCTTCACGCAGGCGGCGTTTGAGCTGGGAGGCGAACACCGGGTGGGCGTCGCTGGGGTTGGCGCCCATCACCAGAATCACATCGGCCTGCATTACCGAGTCGAAACTCTGGGTGCCGGCGGACTCGCCCAGGGTTTGTTTCAGGCCATAGCCGGTCGGCGAGTGGCAGACCCGCGCACAGGTGTCGACGTTGTTGTTGCCAAAGGCGGCGCGTACCAGTTTTTGTACCAGGTAGGTTTCTTCGTTGGTGCAGCGGCTGGAGGTGATGCCACCAATGGAGTCGCGGCCGTATTTTTGCTGCAGCCGGCGGAATTCGCTGGCGGCGTAGGTCACCGCTTCATCCCAGCTGACTTCCTGCCAAGGGTCGTTGATGTGCTTGCGGATCATCGGCTTGGTGATGCGATCCGGGTGGGTGGCGTAGCCCCAGGCAAAGCGCCCTTTGACGCAGGAGTGGCCGTGGTTGGCCTGGCCATTCTTGTCTGGAACCATGCGCACCAGCTGCTCGCCTTTCATCTCGGCGCGGAACGAACAGCCCACGCCGCAATAGGCACAGGTGGTGATCACGCTGCGTTCGGGCTGCCCCAGTTCCACCACGCTTTTTTCCATCAGCGTCGCGGTAGGGCAGGCTTGCACACAGGCGCCGCAGGACACGCATTCGGAGTCGAGGAAGTTCTCGCCACCGGCGGCCGCGACCCGGGATTCGAAACCGCGCCCGGTAATGGTCAGGGCAAACGTGCCCTGGGTTTCTTCGCAGGCGCGCACGCAGCGGTTGCAGACGATGCACTTGCTCGGGTCGTAGTCGAAGTAGGGGTTGGAGGTGTCCTTCACGTCGGCCAGATGGTTCTCGCCTTCATAGCCGTAACGCACTTCCCGCAGGCCGACCTGGCCGGCCACGGTTTGCAGCTCGCAGTTGCCGTTGGCCGAGCAGGTCAGGCAGTCCAGCGGGTGATCGGAGATGTACAGCTCCATGACATTGCGGCGCAGGGTGGCGAGCTTCGGCGTCTGGGTGTGCACGCTCATGCCTTCGCTGACCGGTGTGGTGCAGGACGCTGGGTAGCCGCGCATGCCGTCGATCTCCACCAGGCACATGCGGCAGGAGCCGAAGGCTTCCAGGCTGTCGGTGGCACACAGTTTGGGAATGGTGGTGCCCAGCAGCGCGGCGGCGCGCATCACCGAGGTGCCTTCGGGCACGCTGATGCTGCGGCCGTCGATGTTCAGGGTGACTTGCACCTGGCTGTCGCGGGCCGGAGTACCAAGGTCAATGTCTGTTTTCGGGTCGAAGAGAGTGATCATTGGTCGGCCTCCGAGGCTTGCAGACCGAAGTCGGCGGGGAAGTGCTTGAGGGCGCTGACGACCGGATAGGAGGTCATGCCGCCCAACGCGCACAGCGAACCGTATTGCATCGTGTCGCACAGGTCCTTGAGGATGATCACCTGCTCATCGCGACCGTTCTGGTCAGGCGCGGCCAGCAGGCGATCGATCACCTCCACGCCCCGGGTCGAGCCGATGCGGCATGGGGTGCATTTGCCACAGGATTCCTCGGCGCAGAACTGCATCGCGAAGCGCGCCATGCGGGCCATGTCCAGGCTGTCATCAGCCACCACCACACCACCGTGACCGAGCATCGCGCCCATGGCGGCGAAGGCTTCGTAATCCAGCGGCGTGTCGAATTGCGAGGGCGGCACCCAGGCGCCGAGAGGGCCGCCAACCTGCGCGGCCTTCAGCGGCCGGCCACTGGCGGTACCACCACCGTAGTCTTCCACCAGTTCCCGCAGGGTCAGGCCAAAGGCCCGTTCCACCAGGCCGCCACGACGAATATTGCCCGCCAACTGGAAGGGCATGGTGCCCAGGGAACGGCCCATGCCGTAGTCGCGGTAGAACTGCGCGCCCTTGGCCAGAATCAGCGGCACCGAGGCCAGGGTCAGCACGTTGTGCACCAGGGTCGGCAGGCCGAACAGACCCTGCAACGCGGGGATCGGCGGCTTGGCGCGGACAATCCCGCGCTTGCCTTCGAGGGAGTCCAGCAGCGCGGTTTCCTCACCACAGATATAAGCGCCGGCACCGACCCGCACTTCCATATCGAAGGCCAGGCCGCTGCCGCCGACATTGGCGCCGAGGTAACCGGCGGACCGGGCGATGTCCAGCGCCGTGCGCAGGGTGGCCACGGCTTGTGGATATTCCGAGCGCACATAGATGTAGCCGTAGCTGGCGCCGACGGTGATGCCGGCAATGGCCATGCCTTCGATCAGCAGGAAGGGGTCGCCTTCCATCAGCATACGGTCGGCAAAGGTGCCGGAGTCGCCTTCGTCGGCGTTGCACACAATGTATTTCTGCGCCGCTTGAGTGGCTCGCACCGTGCGCCATTTGATCCCGGCCGGGAAGGCCGCACCGCCACGGCCACGCAGACCCGAATCGAACACCTCAGTCGCGGTCTGTTCGCCACCGATGGTGACGGCTCTTTTCAAACCTTCGAAACCGCCGTGCGCCCGGTAATCGTCGAGGTACAGCGGCCGGGTGATGCCAGCGCGGGCAAACAGCAGGCGTTGTTGAGTCTTGAGATAAGGCAACTCTTCCACCAGGCCCAAGGCCAGCGGATGAGCGGATGGCTCGCCTTGCAGCGCATCGAGCACGGACGGCACATCGGCAGCTGTCAGCGGGCCGAAGCCGATACGGCCTTGCGGGCTGTCCACTTCCAGCAGCGGTTCCAGCCAGTACAAGCCGCGAGAACTGGTGCGTTGCAGGTCCAGATTGCGTTCCGCAGCTTGAGCGGCGAGGGCCACAGCCACTTCATCGGCACCCACGGCACGGGCAAGAGAATCACAGGGCAGATAAAGACTCAGCATCATGCGTCCTCCTGGCAAGCATCGAGCAGGGCATCCAGACGCTCAGCACTGAGCCGCGCATGCACCTGACCATCCAGCTCCAGGGCCGGCGAGCAGGCGCAGGCGCCGAGGCAATACACCGGCCGCAAACTGATGCTGCCGTCGGCGCTGCTACCGTGATCATCCAGTTGCAGACGTTCGCGCAACTGCGCGGCAAGCTGCTCGGCGCCACGGCTCTGGCAGGACTCGGCCCGGCACAGACGCAGGATATGCCGGGCCGGAGGCGCGGTGCGGAAGTCGTGGTAGAAACTGATCACCCCGCGAACCTCGGCCTGACTCAGGTTGAGGGCGTGAGCAATCTCGGGAATGGCGGCATCGGGGATGTAACCGATGCCCTCCTGAATCTCATGAAGGATCGGCAACAGTGCGCCGGGCGAACCCTTGTGGCGCGCCAGCAGGCTGTTGACCATAGGCAGGTGCAACATCTCATCAGGCATACAGCATTCCTCACGGTCACGGACAAACCAGGCGGTTGTCGGTCGTCCGAAAGTGTCGGCTGCGGCATTCACACCACGTCACGGTATCGTGGCATTGTCAGGCCGTTGGCCAGGGCACCCTGAGCGGGCATCTTGTTGTGCCCGGCGCGGTCTTCGCCGCACCTCTTAAAGGGCATTAAGGCAGCTTGCCACGCTGCCTTTGATTCATCTGCACCAAAGCGACGTGTTCGATTCTGTCTACGACTATCTATTAAGTCTAGAAGAGCGCAGGCCGAGGCGTTCGCTCTCTGAGTATTTTTCAGGTAATCCTCGAGCTCGATGAGCGAGCTGTCAAAACACTCACTTGGCGGGAAGGATCATCACCCACAACACCACCGTGATCATTGCCGCCAACACACTGCACGCTCCGGCGATCAAATGACGGACGACGGGGTATTCAGACTGCTTGAGCCTGGCGATCACCAGAAGCCAAGTTCCGACAAAGGCACCTAAAACCGCCATCATCGTATAGAACATGAATACAACGCCCCGTGCAGAGTTTCCTCCGGGGGCAAGCCATTTGTTGAACAGAATCAGCACCGCCATCCCGACAATAAAACTACCCACGGCACCCGCCAGATTAGCGAGCCACAGATTCACGGTGCCACGGTTCCTCACCACCCAAATCCACATCCCCACTGTCGCAGCGAAGAACACCAACATGGCGATTAGCTTCATTCAATCCCTTTCCTTGTTAACACTGCCCCGGAAACCGCCTTTGGTTTCTTTGATGAGATGAGGCGATGGAGGCACGATATCAAACCGATGGCTCTGCGCTGAAGGGCGTTGTTGTCCCGCGTGGGTTTGGGTATCGCTCACTGAATATCTTTCAGGTAATCCTTGAGCGCGCTAAGTGGTGCATCGAGTTGTTCCAAGGTCTGAGCGCCGCGCAAATCAGTCGACAATCTATGTAGCTCGCGCCCTAGCGGCGTATTTACGCCGCCTATAGCGTCCAGCGCCAAACCCACACAATGCGCCACTCTAAACTGGATACCCTCGACATCCCCCCGACGCACCAACAACCCAAACACCTCCCGCTCATAATCACTCATGATCGGATCATCCCGCAAAATCGGACTTTCACCTTCCGTCTCATAAGCCAGCTTGAGGGCGAAAAGGGCAACGGTTTCCAGTGGCAATTCCATTGTGTGAATCCTTGATTCGTTAGCTGAGCGGTTTCGGTTGTGGCGTGAAAAGCAAGATCAAAAGATCGCAGCCTTCGGCAGCTCCTACGGGGCGGCGGGGCGAGGTCACTTTTCTACAGACGAAAAAAAAGGCCTTGCAATGCAAGACCTTTCTTAATTTTGGTGCCCGAGGGAGACTAGAGACATCCAAATAATACGTGGCTTGCAGCCCTATTATATAGTTCGGGATACAGATAGGGATACACGAAAGTCGCTGTTAAGGCGTCTCCTTGTTTTGGATCTGCACCGCTCCCGAGCTTCTTACCCCAGCCACCTGAAATCAGTACGTTTGCAGGGAATCACCTGTGCCTTCAGGGCTTCAGTAATCTGAAACCCGGAGGAAGTTTCGGAGGAGGTACACCTGCTCACTGAACGTCTGGCCACTCCTCTAACGCCCAGTCTGCGAATTGCTTCGACCTTCTTTGAATTTGAGCTTTATCCCAGTTTTTTGCTGTAGCTGCCTTCTGGGTTATTTTCCAATTTGACCCTTTTATATGGACCTTTTTTTTGACCCAGCTCTGGTCTTTTATTCTTCCATTTTGTCCTTTCGTGAGAGGGACAAGATTTCCAATGGTGTGTAGTAGAGCTTTATGTTCCACCCGAGTGAACCAAATCGACCATTCAGCAGTTAGGCTTTGCGGTAAAACATGCTCGACGGTGAAGTCATCTGTAGCATTATCGTAACCATTCTCTTCGTTAAAATGCAGCTCTCTTTGGATTAACAAGTACTTGGTGATTTTTCTAGAGTACATGTCTCCGCTGCTAAGGGTTTCCCTAATGAGCTGGTCGTTGGGGCATCGTATAGTGCCAGTTACTATTTTATCCTTAAGTGTCGTTGGGTCTGCGCCAGCTTTCCCCCAAAGCCCTTTGAATACGGCGTGCAGCCCGGTCGGCTCTAAGCCAACTATTGCTCGACGGACCAAGAACGACTCGACGATGGATAAACATTGGAGTGTGTTGCTCTTTGACGCAGTTCCAGTTCTAAATGCGTTCAGTAACTCTATGATATATGGCCAGGTGACAGTTGTTTTAGGCATCAAACTAAAACGTCGTGTTCTTTCACCTACTGCCTCAATAATACCCGTCAGTGGGCTATATTTTACTAAGGCACAATACAGGTCGGCGTATACGCTCATTTCTGTCACGATGGATTTAGGGCTATTACCAATCCACGCCTTCTGGAGCTCAGGAAAAGCGCGTGATTTAGATATAAGTCCTTTAAACTTTATAAATGAGTAAACCGTTATATACTGATCGAACGAGTTACCTGGGAATTTTTTTTCAAATGGCTTCCAGGTGGTTTCATAAAATTTATCCAGAGCATCTCTGCTGTTGTCTGGAACTCTAGATATTACATCGTTTCTGACAAGGTCGGAGAGCGAAAGTTTTATGCCCTCATAATTTAGCTTGGAGAAGACGGTGTTGGCATCGTCTGACGCTTCAAGAGTTACTTGAATAAATACAATTTTACTTAATAGTCTTTCTTTAAATGATTCGATTTTTCCTTTTAGAAGACGGCCAGTTTCACTAAAAAAATCTTCAGTAAATTGCTTCTTGATATTGTCCCATTGAAAGGATATCCCTTGTCGATTGGAATGCTCATCAATACTCTCACCTTTCAAATTCCAATTAATGCAGGTTATTTCATCTTGTAGAATGTTAAAAAGTTGTCTGCGATCTTGAACGGTAGGGAGGAGTTTGGGCATCCCTGCGTATTTCCCGGCCGAGAAAGAGAGATAGGTTTGTGTGAGAGTAAGTGCATCCTCATCTTTTCCTGCCTTAAGATAGGACCAGGCTAGCCCACAGATAAGCATATAGATCGTCGTCAGTCGCTGCTGACCGTCAATCATTAAGTATTCGTTCGGCGATTGGCTGCCGCCTCTTTTTCCAAAGTCTTGCACAACGGTGGCGCCAATAAATTGCTCTAAATTTCCATCGCCTGAGCTTTCAATGTCCTCAAGAAGCGCCTGCAAGGGTTCATTTCCCCAGACGTAGTATCGCTGATATACGGGGGCCGAGTATCTAACAGATCCATCAAATGTGTCGTGTACATCAATTTTTTCAGGAGTTTTCATTTTTTATCTTTATTCCATTGATCGCTCGGCACGACATCGACGTCTGGACGATTCGGCTTATACTGTAAGTAAGCACCAACCTCAACTCTTGGTGGCTTACCCCGCAATATCTTGTCCCACTTGCAGTCATGTCAATGTGTCATTATTTATCATCTAGCATGATGCATTTGCCTTTTGCCAAATCTTCCTTGATTTGTTTGAATTTAACAGTGACTGGCCTGCTTTCTCCATATTTGACTTGGACTTTTTGGTTTCTGCCGATATGACGATATGGATCGTGCTCGATCCTAACTCGTAATATCTCTTCCGCTTGCCCTCGGATTGATAGGAAATCCTCCGATGAACCGCTTGAAAGAAGTTCCTTTTGATTTAGCTCGATAATTTCTAAAGTTAATGTCGCATATTTTTTTGCTTTGGCGATTTGCTTTGTTTCTCTATGGAATAGCATTCCATGAGCCATAACAAAAACAGACCAAAAAAGAGAAAGCTCACACGCCTTAGCTTGTATCTTTTCCCAAAAACTATACAGCCTATCTAGCTGTGCAAATTGTTTGTCTTTCCGAAGGTAATACGAAGTAAAGCTTAGCGATTGAATATCGTCTAGTAACAAGTGGTCGTGGTTGCTATGTCTTTCTATTTCGTCAAGGTAGCGAATTCTCCACATCATGGCTTGAGGTAATGGTGTGGATGACGATATCTCTCTATATAATTTCAATCGTGTAGGTGCTGGTACTGAATCATCCAAATAATTTTCTGCACAGTAAATTAATAGCCCTACGTTATTTACGCGCTCTTCTTTGGATGGGATGCTGTTTATGCATGTAAGTACTACATCTACTCGACATAGCACAGTGGCGAATATTTCGCTGGTTACATAATTGAGGAAGTCATCAAAGAGCTCCGTCATGTTTTGCTTGAGTAGGCAGCTTAGTATTTGAGCAACTTGTTTGTTGTCAAAATGAAGGTCTGCACCATCAAAAGTTAGTGTTACAAGGGAATTGTCCATGACAATTCCACATAGCTGAACCAAAATGTCCTGTTGCTCCAACGGGTCCGTGACACATTCATATCGAAGCAAAAGTAGTTTTGGTTGAGTACTATATACCGCCATTGGGAAAGCTTTTTGCAGTGATACATCCGCTTCCTCATGACGGTCCATTTTCATTAAGATTCCAGCTTGGCATACCGACGCTGCAACATATAGATTGCGTCCTGCCTCGCTTGCATGAATGTCCGGTGTGTCAAGTTTTAGCAAAAGATTATTAATGATTTCCAAGGTCTGGGAATCATTTTCGAGTCCTGAGGCTCGATATGTTTCAGCTAGATTTAACTGAGCATTAAATTTAAGAATTAGACTCGGGCCTTCTGAGGCTGATTTAAAGAATTCAACAGCGCTGGAGTATTCCTTGAAGTAGGATAGTACATTTCCTATTCTGAGTTCAGAATCTTGGCGGTTTGCAGATCCCGTTGTGCTTCCTAAGCAATGTCTAAATTCTTCTAGTGCTAGTTCTGGTTTTTTTGTCCAAAGGTAAGAACTGGCAAATTGTAATCTTTGTGTAAGTGTTAGCTTCGCTGCCCATACAGGGTCTGCCTTTATTTCTTCGAATTTAGTAATGACAGACGAGTGATCACCAAATGCATGGTATGACAGAGCAAGCAATATAGGAGAGGCAACGTTAGGTGTGACGCTCTTTATCCAAGAGTCAGATAGGGCGTCGTCAATGATTTTATTTTTGATACGTGCTTCACCACCTGCACTACCTGTGATGCCAGATAAGTATAGCCTGCTCTTTGTTTTGTCATCAATGAAATCGGCTTTGCCCCATCTAATGGATATAACAGCGTCCCTAACTATCTTGTCTGTCTCAACCAATGTTCTGATATGATCAATTGGTGCTCGATCGAAGTCGCGCAAATATAATTTGTGCACAACATCTTTCACTGTGGATATTTCGATCTCATTTTTTGAGATTATTAGATCTTCAATTTCAGTGCATATATCCCACGTTATACGAGGGTTACCGCTTGTCCAGTTATAAATTTCATTGCGTACGTCGCTGCTCAAAACTAGATTTGCGCGACTGATGAATTCTTCATACTCTGTTCTATCAAAGTCCTCTAAGTAGATTTTTTCACCGATGTTAAAAGGTGAAATGTTTTTATTTTTAATAAGGTCGGTTGGCTCGGCGACGCCCGACAAAACGTATGTTAATTGTTCATATTCAGGGAAGTTAATCCTGGAAAAATACATACTTCGAATTTGTGCGAAAATAACATCTGAAAATGGTGAGTTTACGAGCGAGTCGATTTCATCAAGAACGATCACTACTTTCTTTGTAGTGTTCTTGAGTAACATTCGTAGATGACGATCGTACTCTATGTTGGGCTCAAGTTCGTTGTTTCGAAGTGAGGCGATGGAAATATCATTGTTCTGAAGTTCGGGAAACGACTCTAGGAGAGAGTCTATAATGTCTCGAAAAAAAGCTCTCGATGTTTCAAATTGAGTTGAAAGGTCTTTATAGAGAACTAGGTCATTTACTCTTGTTCTCTTCATATGTATGAGTAGATTGGTTTTTCCCATTTGACGGGCTACAAGCACATAGCCTGGCCGCCCCATATCGTCAACGATTGACTTCAGCTGGCGATCAGCAGCGCGCTCAATGTAAAGTCCGCTTGGTATTATCGTGGACCGCCGGAGGATTTTATTAGTCATCATCGTGCAACCATAGAAATTGAAGAGATAAGTTCTGCAACCGACTTTTTCGACCCGAGCTCAGTACGGCAAGCCTTTAGAAGCATTTTAAGATATCTGGGTGAGTTGTTAATTCCAGATAATATTTCTTCTTTTTCAGTATTGGAGAACTGTATATTTAACTCATCGGTGAGCATATTCATAAGCGCATTTATCTCAAAGGTGCTCCATATGTCAGCCTTCAAGAACTCATACCGTTCTTGGAGTTTTATATTTTGGCTTTGAGTATATTCCATTGGATCAACGATGGAGCTGAAAACCCACACCACCCCGTGAGGGAAGGTGCACGAATCCTGAATCATTGATAAGTGACACGCCAGATCTAAGAATTTAGAGTACTCTTCCACTGAGGTAATAGGTATCTCTTCTATAAATATAGCTATTTTGCAAGTTTGAACGCTTGATGTAAAAGCCAATGAAAAAGAACGAAGGATATCAGGAAGCGAGGACGATTTACTCAGGTCCTCATCTGGTAGTCCTAGGCGGTCATATAATAGTCTACAAACTTCTTTTAACAGATTCTCTGCTGGAAGTTCGCTAAAGCCATCAAGTGTGAAATAAAATGGTTGCCAGCCCTTGAGTAAAATGGCACGGGTCAATGCAACTGTTTTTCCCACGCCAGCTGGACCACTTAACCAAACATTTGAGCCGGATAAAGCTTGCTCTATTACTTTGTCTGAACTTCTTATGTAATAGAATTTTTCACAAGATAGATCGTACCGATAGAATAGTGGCCAGCCTACAGCGTTTGGCTGGGCCACATTAAACTTTTTTGCTGGGGGGAGCTCAGTAATGAATTTTTTAATAACTATGTATCGAATGTCAGCGGCGTGATCGGGCTTGATAACATCTATATGTCCATAATTTATCAGATTTTCAAATTTGACGTTACCGTAGTATGGCATCGAACTTTGACGATCTACAATCGCGTCCAGTCCACCAGTTATGTACAGCGTATCAATACGATTTTCAATATTTAAGGTGGCCCAATCCTCTAATATCGATCGTAATATATCTTGCCCTTTGGCTAGCTGTTTTAAATGCGTGTGCTTCCATGAAAGGTTAGAGCCGATGCTGGCGAGAGCCGCCCCAGTATGGGGGGTTGCGATCATTATCGCGGCGCGTATAGAGGTCGGAGTCGGTTTCTTTAATTCATTTGTTATATATTGCCGAAGTACCAGTCCGCCCATGCTATGCCCGATCAAGATAATTTCACTCTTGTCGCCGTGATATGCACTTATGTAGCTTCTCAAACCTTCCGCTAAGTCCTGGATTCCAGGCATTTTTTTTCCGAAGGGTAAACGAAACTTAGCTGTAGGATATTGATAAGAGTCCAAGTGAAAGTCAGAGAAGCCTTCATCTCGCCGAAAAAACTCAATCATTTTCCCCCATGTTCCTTCGGCAGAACCTGACAATCCATGCACGAATAGAATAACTTTCCTTGTTGCTGAAGCTGAGACCATTTGCCACCTGATTGATGGAAAGCTGCAATCAAATACGCTGTTGGTGAACCCAAAAATGGCCCAACAGCTCCATGGGTAGCAGTGTGCCACATCAGCCTGCCCGTTGTGGGATTATGTCGGGTGAAAGCGTCGGGTGAAAGCGGGTTTTTAGGGGACAGAATTTGGGCTTTTCTGTGCTTCCTATCCGGTGACGAGCCCTCAGCACCTACAGGCCTAGGTGGCGTCTCTGAAGACTGCAGCGCAGAGCGGCATTGGACTCAAAGAGAATCACGTCATTAAGGCTCTCCAACACTATCGTCGTTGCATAATTCAAATTATTCGCTGTATGTTTTTAATTTTTATAAGAAAAAGTGGTTTTATTGCAGATATAAATGAATGAGAAATTTAAGTGTAATAAGTTGTGCTAATTCCTAGTAAGGGGGGTTGCAGTTGGGTTGTTTTCCCAATGAAGAAAAGACGGACATCTAAGCGAGAATCTCTGCTAGAGAGAATCCGCGAGTCTGATAACCCGTGTAGGGAGCCCCCCTTTGGGAGGACCCGTAAAATCTGCCGTGTCGGGTGCCCAGGTTGCGATGAGTCAGAGCAGACCTTCGACGATCCGGAGCTATCAGCCGCGTCCGTTCTCGCTGAAGGTTCACGCTGTGAAAAGGGGCGAGGGGAATGCTAATGCGAAAGTGTGCAAATACAAGTGTTCCATGTGTTCCATGTGTTCCAGATTGGCTAGAGGCCACGTCTAACAAGGCTTTCAGAGGTGGAACACCAAAAACGAATAACCGGAACACCAGTTGCGCGGAACACGTTTGGTGTTCCGCGAATGATGTTCCGGTTAGAGGGGAGAGCATCACCGCCTGAAGTGGCGATGCGTAAATGGGTCATGCAGCCAGTAGTTGCTCGATAGAGATCGCGTCTGCCTTCTCACGTATTTCACTTTGGCTAATGTGTTGCCGGCCCATAGGCGCCTGCAAAGGCAGGTAAAGATCCTGCAGTGAGCTATAACGGCCCAATGCTCTTTCGGCGGCGGACAACTGCGCTGCAACGTTTGCAAAGTCCTGAGCCGCTTTGTCCAGGCGGTCGGCCCAGAGGAAGCGAGCTGCTCGTAGCTGGTCTTGGCGCAGATCGGTCAAAAGCTGCTTGGTGATGGTGATGGTTTCGTCGAGCTTTTCGACTTCGACCGTCAAGGCATTCACAACGGTTGCCACTCCGCGCTTGCCGCGTGTCGCCAGTGTCAGGGCCTCTGATGCCTGCTTGAGAAGCTTCTCTGCTCGTTGTTCGTCCGCGTCGTCTCCTTCACTTAATGCCGCTGCATAACCGGCTGCCGCTTGTTGCTCAGCAGATTGAGCCTTCTCAATTTCGGTGCGTTTTTCGTTCTCCAGTTTCTGAAGTTTGGTTGAAAGCTTTGCACGCTTATCCTGCAGCTTTTGGAGATCCGTCTGCGCTTGGCTGATTTCCTTCTGGGCCTTTTTGATATTGGTGTTCGCGAATCGCACACCATCTTCCCAATCAATCAGGATTTGTAGCCGTTTGATCTCGGATGTGTGCTCCTCAATCGCCGTTTTGGCGTTGTTGTAAGCGCTAACAATTTCATGCGGGTACACGGGCCTACCGGCGCGGCTTCGTGCAAATTCCTTTTTAGCTTCTTGGGCGTTTGCTCGTAGGCTCGGCAACTGCTTTTTAAGTTGTTCGATGGCGGTTTGATGTTGCTTGAGTTGCTTCTGATAGTCGCTCATTGAAAATTTCCGTATCTTAAATTGATGGTTCGTTCGGTTTGGTTCGGGCGGGCCAGACCCGTAGCGGCCGGCTCTCCCTCGTTACGCCTCAGCCTCACGCGGCTTCGGTTTCAGAGGAGAGGAGAGCGTTGGCATGCACAACGTAGGCTCTCGTTTTGGCCAAGCCGGGAAGCCGTACAGATTGCGCAGCACGGCCCTCTGCGCTGGCTTCCAAAATTCCGCGTTCGATCAGTTCACGATTGACCAGGGTGAGGCTCATTCCCTTGAAGACTTCCGCCCTCCATGCGGTGGGCAGGAAGTAGTAGGTAACGAGCGTGTAAACGCCGTCGCCCATGCCGTGTTCAACCGTGCGCCGGAAGCCGAGTCGGTCGGCGGTTCGTGGAGCGTGATCGTCCGTTTTGGCAGCAAGCCCATCCCAGCGAGTGAAACGGCTCTCGCCAAATCGCTCAATGATCTGTTGCAGTCGGGTCACGATGGCGTCGCCTTCCATATTCCCGGCGCCACCCCGTTCGTCGAGCCAAGCGTTTAAGCAAATCTGAGCTGCAGTGGTGGCGGTGCCTTCTGGCCAGCCGGTGACGCCCAGCGCTGTGGCCAGCTCACCAGCAGCAGCGGCGAGACCGAATCGGGCAGCGGCACGGTGCGCTTGACCACTGGCCGACGAAGGAAGCGCCTTGGCGATAAAGCGCTCGACCGTGCGCCGCAAGATGGCTGTCCAGCAGAGCATTTCGCCGGTTTTGCACAGCGCGGACAGGAAGGCGGTCAGCGGCGTGCCGTAGTATTTGGCTACTCGCGCTTTGAGAGCGTCCGACAGGGCGGCGGCGTCTTCGAAGCCGCTCAGCACGTCGAACATTCCCAGTCCTTTGCTGGCGTCCGCAGGCACCGCGAGCATGCGGATCTCCATCCCCGCCTTGAGTTCTTTGTTGGCGTCGGCCATGTGCTGCGCGAGTGTCTTCTCACCGGTCGAGAGGAACAGCAACCGCCACTCTTGCACCTGTCGGCCTGCTTGCCCACGATCATTGGCACGGGCCTTCCCTGTGCCGTTCCCGAGCATGTACACCGTTTCACCGATGATGCGCGGATCGCACATACCGATCTCATCGAGCACCAGCACGCCGTCTGAGTGCGCAGCGGCAATCGATTCCAAAGCGTTATCGGTAGAACGCCATGACCGGACCAGTCGCGGCCCACCGTAAACCGATGCGGCGACTTGCAGGTGTGTCGTCTTGCCGCCGGAGCTATCGCCATAGAGGTGAAAACCGCCTGACTCGTGACCCAGCAAGTGCAGCAGCGGCCCGGCGAAGGCCACGCTGACGACGAACGCCAAGCGATGATTGCCTACGCACAGCGCCCCGATTTGTTGCTGCCATTGCTCCAGCGTCCCGGCCTCGCTGATCGGCGGGAGCTGCGCGCCGGAGTCGCAGAAAAACAGGTGTTCGTGACTGTTGCCGACCTGCTGATCGGGCAGCAGGTACGCAGGCCCATGCCATCCAAGCCGAGTGACCAAACGCGCCCGCTCGTTGCTGTCGAACCCTTGCAGATAGCTTTGAAGATCGTTGCGCGCATTGCGGCCTGAGCGGGTGCCCGGCAGACGTAATCCCATATCCACCAACGGCCCTAAAACATCCTTGCCGAAGTCGCCGGTCATGTTGCGAGCGGGAATGTTCCAGCGCTTTTTCGCTCCGTCCGGGTCGTCGAACTCAACCAGCAAGCCCCAGTTGTGGCCTTTGTCGTCGCGGGTACGAGCGAGGATCTCCAAGGAAGAGCAAACAGGTCGCGACTCCCCATCATCGCCGGTATAGAACACGCCTTCGGGGGCCAATCGAAAGCCGCCGGGCAGCAAATCGGTTTTCGATTTTGCCGGTTGCTTAGCTGCGACTTTCGGTTGTGCGGGCTCGTCGGATGGCTCATCAGCAGGAGAGACGAAAAGACCGCCGTCGCGCTCCAGCTCGGCGACGTGTGCCGCCGTCCAGCCCTTAACGAGCGCGTCGGCAGCGTCGTCCCCTTCGTCCCATTGACCACCTTTGGCGAAGGTGGCGCGATCATTCTTCAGCGTGGGCTTGCGCTCGAAGGCATCCAGCGCAATGAATTGCACCGATTCAGCACCGATCTCGTGCAGCTTTTCGGCGATGTCCTTCATGCACGTTTTGCCGCTGCTGTCGTTGTCCGGCCAGAGAATCACCGAGCGACCTTTGAGCGGTGTCAAGTCGGCCTTGTGCCATGAGTTGGAACCGTTCGGCCAGCACGTGGCCACGTAGTCAGGCATCAATTCGCCTGCGGCGTCGGCGGCCTTTTCGCCTTCGCACAATACGACCGACGCTGTGTCGCGCTGAGCCAGTTCATCCAGGCGCAGCAGTGGACGCGGATCCGGCAGCCCCTGCCAGCGCCATTGCGTGGTTTGGTTGTCGGAGCGCTGGCACCAAGTTAGCGGAGCAAAGACCTTCTTCGGCTTACCGTCCTCGTCCAGGCCGAGGTCGAAGCGGTACAGGGCCATGAGTGGCTGGCCGTCTGCATCCCGGTAGATCCAGACCTTTGAAGGAGCACCGTGCTGCCGATGCCTTACGGGGCAGCGTTTCATGGCTTCGGTCGGGATCGGCTGTATGGCCAACCATGTCGGCGCTTTGCCCTTGCTGGAAGGTGGCGCCGATTGCGCTACACCTGCTGTCACGTTCAGCAGCTCGGTCAGTTTAGCGCAGGCCTTGACATCGGTGCCGCCGTCCAGGTAACGCACCAAATCAATGAGGTCACCGCCCTTGTCGCCCGTTGCGAAGTCGGCCCACGTGCCTTTACTCAGGTTGACCTTGAGCGAACCGGCACGTTTGTCGCTGCGGGTCGGATTTGGGGCGGTGTATTCCTTGCCGCCGTCCACGCGCTTGCCGTTGGGCAGCCAGTGCGATAGGACGCGATCAACGTTTCTCAGCGAGGCGGCTTTCACGTCGGCGAAGCTCGGACGTTTCGCGGCACTGTTCGGGCGTTGGCTCATGTGTCAGCCCTCGGCAGGAACAGGGTGTCGGTCACTTCATCGATCAGCGCTTTTGCCATTTCGCCGAGGTACAAGGCTGGCCAACTGAAGCGTTCGCCTTGGTCGCTCATGGCGGCATCGAGGGTGAGTTGGTTGGCGTGATGCTGCAACTGAGAAACCATCTCCAGCGCGGTCTCCACTGGGATGCCAGCATTGACCCGGAACAGCTTAAGGTCGGTGGAATCGGCACGTGAGAATGTGGTGCGGCCAAGCGTGGTCAAAGTGGTCATAGCGCACCACCTTTTTGCACCGCAGGAACCGATGTGGTGTCGCCGTGCATGGCGAGCGTCCTGATCAGGCCGAGCGTGCCGCGTACGTCCCAAATGACCGCGGAAAGGATATGCCCGGCAAGACGCGGTTTGTCGTCGTCGAAGTGATCTTCGAGCAGGGCCAGCACGGAGTCGGCGCGGTCGATGGCGCAGGTAATGGCGTCAATGGGCACGCCCGCTTCGGTGTTCGTGCTGACACATAGCAGGTCTTCTGGAAGGGCGAAACTCAGGGCGCTATTCATTGGGCACCGCCTGCGGCTTCCAGTGCGCGGGCTTTGGCCATGTGATCGTTGTAGCGGGCGAGACGTGTAGCGAGACTGGAGTTGGCGTGTAAAGCGGCGAGAGCCATTGCACGGTGTGCGGCGGCGCGATTTTTGGACGGAATGAGGGCGTGCATGGATGAGGCTCCTACTTTCTGACTGGAGCCGCCACCGTCCTTCCTACGGGATTGGGTGGCAGCTGTGCGCGGGGTAGGAATACCGGGATAGTAGGCACCCGGCCAGGCCGAAGCCTGCCCACACACAGCCGCCATAACACGTAACTGCGGACGAAAAAAAACGCCGGCAGTTGTGATCTGGGCGCTGATGCGCCTACTAATTCTCGGGTTCCTACGCCCGGTCGCTGAATTTGCAGCGACGGCGGCAGAATAACGCCGAGATTTCAGAAGCGCAACTGGCACGAAGCCTTGCGCATTTTTTTGATGCGACATAAATTGACCGGGCATACAGATTGACCTCAAACGCCCCCGGTTGCCGCCGGGGGCGTTTTCGTTAGTGCGGGGCTTCAGTCGAGCGACTGAGCACTAGCCATTGCAGATGACGACCTTCGCGAGCTGCTTCTTGCGCCTGGCGCAGCGCGTCCGGGTTCAGCAGCAGGTTTGGGATCAGCTCGAAAGCGTCATTGACCTGAGCGTCTGCGGGCGGCTGGATAGCTAACAGCGTCCACTCCAGGTTCTGCCAAAGAACGATCAGAACGTTAGCGCCGGAGGCAATCGCTTGATCGCGGAGCGCGCGCAGACGCTCACGCCCTTTGTGCTCTGCTGGCGAAGGCAAGGCGGCTTCGACGGTACCGATAACGTCTAATACGGTGTGCGGAAGGAAGGTCGGATTCATGCAACCTCCTGCGTGCTGGCGAACAGCGGGGGAGGGGTTTCACCTTTGAGCCACGCGAGGATCTTGCTGTCCTCGGCACAACGGCGACGGTGTTGCTCAGCTAATGAACTCCGTCGCTCGACCAGGCACTCTTCCATGTATTGGCTGAGGTCGGACGTAATGCGCAGGTCAGCGTACAGCCGCTCGCTGATGAGCTTTTCTTGTTCGATATCCTTTTCTACGTACCGACTCCAGACTTGGGGATCATTCGCGTAGCCGTCCTTTTGATCGATCAGCCAGTACGTGACCCAGTTGTTCAAGGCGAACTGGCTCAATCCAGCACGACGCCCTTCTTTCATCGCGAAATGACCGTGGCCATGAATACTGGAAAACTCGCGCCGAACGGCGTGCTTGCGGATGATCTC
Source organism: Pseudomonas sp. EL_65y_Pfl2_R96 (assembly GCF_963970905.1). Taxonomy (NCBI): domain Bacteria; kingdom Pseudomonadati; phylum Pseudomonadota; class Gammaproteobacteria; order Pseudomonadales; family Pseudomonadaceae; genus Pseudomonas; species Pseudomonas sp. EL_65y_Pfl2_R96. The sequence goes on from NZ_CAXAQH010000003.1 coordinate 25,268, forward strand.
GGGCAACTCCCAAGGGTTGGGCGTGATTGGCAAAGTGAGGCCGTCAGGATTGAAAAAGAAGGCCTCTTTCTCCTCACCGTTCCAGCTCACACCTGCGATGGTGCGATGACGCCAGTTGATGTCACCCTGAGAGTAGAGATGAAAGCCAATGCTGTACGAGTCGTGGTAAGGACCACTGAATGGGTAGTAATGACGTTTCATGCGGCCACCTCATCGCGAGCTTCGATGCGACCACGCGCCCAAGCTTGAATTTCCGATAGCACCCAGGCGACAGGTGCGCCGCGAGCGTTGCTGTTGGTGAGTTTTACGGCTTTTGGGAAACCACTTTCCGGCTGGCTCATCAGCTTGTAGATGGTTGGCCGAGCGAGGCCGACGGTAGCCATCACCTCGCCAATTCGGATGAGCGTCACCGTCGGGTCGATTGGCGAAGAGTCGTTTGCTGAGGAGTGGATGCGAGAGGTTTTCATTTCTCGCTCCTCGCATTTGTGGCAGAGCTGTGCGTGCGGCTTTCGAGCCACGTGGACACATCTTTAGGTCGGTAGCGCACGCGGCTTCCGACTTTCACATACGGCAGCGGATTGCGGCGCGAACTGCGCCAGGCGGCGAGCGTGCGGTGCGATAAACCCAGAGTGGCGGCGACTTGATCGGGGGTGAGCAAATCGGTGGTGGAGGGTGAAAGCGGGATGATTGATTGAAGCGTCGTGGCAGTCATTGAGCGTTCCCTGTAGTCGTGGAGAGTTACAGGGCTAACGCTAAGTGGGGAAAGGGAAACGAACGGCGGTTCGCTTCCCTTTAAACATGCGAATTGATCAGGAATTTATATAGTCTTGAGCAAGATGCATCGTAGTGACGGTTGGATAGGGCTGACAAAAAAGCTGATGGTGACGACGCGGGCATTCGCTACGGTTGATCCCTCGCTATCAGTGAACGTTGGGTAAGAAATAATTACGTAAAAAGGATCACCCGCACTTAGCGTCCGGCCTCATCCATAGACCATGAACGTGAGGAATAACTTCGCCAATACATTGAGATTGGACAATCGTTCATTCATCCACTAACGTTTTATCTGTATCTCGGTTGGCGTGATTTTTACTGATTCCTGGCTATGTAGAGAATGGAGGTTATATGGACAATTATCACATTACAAAAAATGGTGACAAATGGTATCTAACCAAAGAGGGGAATGAGCGCCCGTCAAAGAGTGCCGAAACCAAACAGCAGATTATTGAGAAAACAAGAGAGTTCATGTCTGATAAAACGGGGTCAGTGAAAATTCACAAAGAGGATGGAAAGTTTCAAGAGGAGCGAACCTATCAGAGGAAGGATGATCCGAAAAACTCGAAAGGTTAATTGTAATAAATCAGTTTTCTGTTTTGGTAGTATAGGGTGGGTAGGCTAAATGCTATACTCATATGAGAGTATGCATTTGGCCTCGCTTTCGAGTTAATTAATATGGTCGAGGATCTAATGGCCTTTCGGTACGATTAATACCTTTAGTTCGAAGTTGTCATCCTTTTTATTAAGATCATTTTCCAGGCCTCTGGGGTTGGAAATCCATCCCTCAGGATCGTATACGAAGCAAAGAAGTTTTTTACAGTCTGGATGAGCTTTGTATCGCTGCGAATCGACGATTAATTCCGCGCCAACATCCTTGCCTCTCAGAGTGGGTCTGGTCTTTTTGACTTCAATAATAATTTTTTCATCTTTTAACAAAAAGTCTACTCTAGATCCACCGCCAGCATAACTAGGCGTCCATTCTTCAGGTCTGATGTCATCAAAATAAATATGCAGAAGTGCGTGCAGCAGGTCCTGGGTGTCGTACTCATCGTTAATTTCTAGGCCATCGCGCCCTCCGTGACGAGATTGCAATTGTTTGGCGACGAGATGAAAGCGTGCGCAGATTTTTTCCACTAATGCAAAATAGTCTGCATCTTCTAACTCTATGGTTGGCGGATTTTTATCGTCAATAGAGAAGTATCCTTTTAAAATAGATTCTTCGAGTTCAACCAACGCCTTGGGCGGTCGATTTAAAAATACAAAAACTCCGACTGCCAATAGTCCTCCCAGCAGTAGAGTAAAGAACATTAGATGAATTAAGTTTAGTGAAACTTTAAATGAATTCTCGAACTTATACTTGCTTCCGCCGCCTGGACGTTTCTCTTCACGGGGAGCCAAGGTCATTTCGTGTTTTACCGTTACCCCTTGATAAGGGTAGAAAAATTTAAGGTCGATTGCCCTTCCGTTTATGTTTCCTTCGTTGTACAGGTCCAGTTGTTTTGCCGCATCTTCAGACTCTGTTTTGTAGAAATCAGAAGAAAGATAATTTCTTACTGCTGTGTTCCCAAAGTCAGGGTCTTCAAATATAGGGAAAATCCACATGGCATAATTGATGCCAATCGAAATCACAGCAAGCGCGCTGGTTGCGATTGCAAAGCTCCTCCCCCTTCTGCTATTCAAGACTATGTCCGCGAACGATTTTTCCGGTCGCAATATGCCCGTCCAAATCAAAAAACGATTAAACAATTTTCTTGCTCCTAAATATTTTTTGTCAAAGAAACAGCTGGTTTACTTTTAACGGTAACCGTCGCCCATACGAAATATTCCGCCAGCAACTAGGATATTGCGAATTTGTTTTGTGGAAAGCTTGGCGGTACTCCCTGGCGTTTTCAGTGCAGACTCGGTGCCAACAATAATGCCAACGATCTCTCTTTCAGATCGTCCATCACTGAGTAGCCGCTTAGCGTGGGAGCAAATGCTTTCATTGCGATCTATCGTGGCCTCACGGCGTATAGCTGCCGAGCTGTTGCCTGCTTTGCGCGCAGTTGCACTAATCCGGATCTTATCTGCGCTGCTCAAGAGTGGAGAGGCGTAGACGTTCGCCAAGGTCATGTAATACTGGGCTGTACCCATCAAGTCTGCTGCGGTCTCTCGTGCTTCGATTTCCAGATGAGCTTGCTCGTGGCGTACCTCCTCCACAAACTCTGCAAAGTCGTCCGACGCATCTGCAATCAAAGCGGCTAGATTCTCAAAGTTCCCCGCGCACAGATCCGTATCGAAACCGCTCAACCACCGCTCGAACGTCTCAATGACACGGCAAGCGCGATCAATCGCCAGCGCGGCAATGTATTGGCTATCGGTGATAACCGAATTGGACGACTCCCCTACCGTCCAGCGAATGCAGCGAGGCAAGTCGTCCGTGAAGCGTTCAAATTGTTGGCGTATGTTGTGGGAGAGCGACCTTACATTAGCCAGGACTCGAACGGATTCAACCGACCATTCTCCATCTGTCTGATGACTCAACCAATGCTCCTGGCCCTGTCGGATGAGTTCGAGAGCATCATCAATGCGGTCTGCAAATTCGTCGTACAGTGTGAATCGCTCAAGCGTCTCGACAACCTCCCAGCCTTCAATGTTGAGGGGAGCGCTCAGGTAAAACTCTTTACTCATCATTCATCCCCCCGCCCCGTTTGCGTGACCGAGAAAACGCGAGCATCTGCGCCCGGCGAAGCTTGGAAACCGCCAGTGAGGAGATGGTGTTTCTCAAGAAAGTGTCGGCGATTCTGGAACACCTTTTGTGTAGCATCGACAACGTGTTCCAGTCTATCGCTGGTTGTGTTCCAGTCTCGCAGGCCCCGGATTTAAAGGCTGTCAGCACCTTTGGAACACATGGAACACGCGGAACACGCGCTTTTTGAGTAGTTAGGAATTGCATGCTCAAATCGCTTGTCCGAATTGGCCCAGCACGATGTTCCCTTTCTGCAAGCTATCAAGGTGATCCGCATACCACTGCATCATGGCAGTCCTTTGTTCGAGATATTGAGCCTTGTTGTAGACCCCCGAGATTCCCTCTTCTTTATGAGCTAATTGCGCCTCTACATGCTCCTTAGGCCAGCCATGTTCACGGAGCAGCGTGCTTGCGGTATGCCGTGTGCCGTGCCCAACAAGGCGTCCTTTGTAGCCAATGGTTGCGAATACCTTATTGATAGTGTTTTCACTGATGGTCGGATTCTTCGCACCGACTCCAGGGAACAGCCAACGGCTACGCCCGGTTAAAGAGTGCAGCTCTTTCAATGCGATCAGTGCTTGATGTGGAAGGGGGCAAACGAAATCTCGGCGCATCTTCATTTTCGACGCCGGTGTCGTCCAAATGGCCTTATCGAGATCAAACTCCTTCCACTCTGCCAGTCGAACCATTCCCGGTCTTGAGGCTGTCCATAGGCAAAGCCAAGCTGCGGTCCGAGCTGTGAGTCTGCTGGGGGTATTCTTGAGCGCGGTGAGAAATTCGCCGAGTTCAGGCTCTAGCAAATGAGGGTGTTGTTGAGTCTTCGGTGCTTGAGCTGCAATGTCGCGCAGACGACTACCCGGATCGTTTTCGGTTAGGCCTAAGCCGATTGCTCTACCGAAGATCTGGTTGACCCAGGTCCGACACTTCTCCGCTACGTTGTGCGCCTCACGAGCTTCGAGGGACGCTTGGAGATTTGCACAATCGGTTCGAGTTATTTCATCCAGAGGTTTATCACCAAGCGCTGGAAGAATGTCCTTGTCGAGGTAGGTGCGGATTTTATTGAGAGTGGAGGAGGCGAGGCCTTTTTCCTCTTTTGCCTTGAGCCAAGCTTCCGCAGCCGCTCTGAAGGTTCGTGTTCGAGCGGCATCGATTGCCGCTTTTGCTGAGCGCTTTTGTTCAAGAGGGTCGGCACCGCTACTGACAACCTTTCGTAGATCGGCTGCTTTTTCGCGGGCAAGTGCGCCGCTGACTTCTGGATAGCCGCCGAGGCCCATCCATGCCCAGTTACCTGCAGGACGCTTGTACCGGAGTTGCCATGACTTGCCCCCGTCCGGTTTGACCCGAAAGTACAGGCCGTTTCCATCCAGTTCTCGGTATTCCTTTGTTTCAGGCTCTAGCCCAGCAAGCGTGGTATCGGCGAGAGGGCGGCGCTTGATATCTGCGCGTTTCATCCTTGTATCCCAAAGTTCGGTATTTTTCTCAGGATACAAGCAGGGATACAGGGATACAACGGATAAGGGGAGACAGGGATAAACAGACAGGCACAAAAAAACCGGCCAAGTGGCCGGTTTCTCTGGGTCTGAGAGTCTGGTAGAGACTTTCAGATACTGCTATATGGTGCCCCGAGGGAGACTCGAACTCCCACTCCTTTCGAAAACGGATTTTGAATCCGCCGCGTCTACCAATTCCGCCATCAGGGCTCAATGGCGGCGAAGTATAGAGATGAGATTACCGTCGGTCAATCAGGTACATAGAGAATTTTCACTATTTCGGCTAGACTTCCGGGCCCTGCTAGACGAACCCCATCATGCGCGTTGCTGACTTTACTTTCGAACTCCCTGATTCGCTGATTGCTCGCCACCCTTTGGCCGAGCGTCGCAACAGTCGCCTGTTGACCCTTGATGGGGTCAGCGGCGCCCTGGCACACCGTCAATTCACTGATTTGCTTGAGCATTTGCGCCCGGGCGATTTGATGGTGTTCAACAATACCCGGGTGATTCCGGCGCGGCTGTTTGGCCAGAAGGCTTCCGGCGGCAAGCTGGAGATTCTGGTGGAGCGGGTGCTCGACAGTCATCGCGTGCTGGCCCATGTGCGTTCCAGCAAGTCGCCCAAGCCGGGGTCGAAGATTTTGATCGACGGCGGTGGCGAGGCCGAGATGCTGGCGCGTCACGATGCGTTGTTCGAGCTGGGGTTTGCCGAAGAGGTGTTGCCGCTGCTCGATCGCGTCGGGCACATGCCGTTGCCTCCTTATATAGATCGCCCGGATGAAGGCTCGGACCGCGAGCGTTATCAGACGGTGTACGCCGAGCGCCTGGGCGCGGTGGCGGCGCCGACGGCGGGGCTGCATTTCGATCAGCCGCTGATGGAGGCAATTGCCGCCAAAGGCATCGAGACTGCATTCGTGACCTTGCACGTGGGGGCGGGCACGTTCCAGCCGGTGCGGGTCGAGAAGATCGAAGACCACCACATGCACAGCGAATGGCTGGAAGTCGGTCAGGACGTGGTGGATGCCGTTGCGGCCTGCCGCGCTCGTGGCGGTCGGGTGGTGGCGGTGGGGACCACCAGCGTGCGTTCCCTGGAAAGCGCCGCGCGCGATGGCGTGCTCAAGCCGTTCAGTGGCGACACCGACATCTTTATCTACCCGGGCCGGCCGTTTCATGTGGTCGATGCCCTGGTCACCAACTTCCATTTGCCCGAATCCACGCTGTTGATGCTGGTTTCGGCGTTCGCCGGTTATCCCGAGACCATGGCCGCGTATAAAGCCGCCGTCGACAACGAATACCGCTTTTTCAGCTACGGTGATGCGATGTTTATCACCCGTAATCCCGCACCACGTGGCCCTGAGGAAACAGAATGAGTCGCACCAGTCGCATGTCTTTTGAGCTCCTTGCCACCGATGGCAAGGCTCGTCGCGGTCGTTTGACCTTCCCGCGCGGTACCGTCGAGACCCCGGCCTTCATGCCAGTGGGCACGTACGGCACGGTCAAGGGCATGCTGCCGCGGGATATCGTCGCCACCGGCGCGGAAATCATTCTGGGTAACACCTTCCACTTGTGGCTGCGTCCTGGCACTCAGGTGATCAAGGAGCACGGCGACCTGCACGATTTCATGCAGTGGAAAGGCCCGATTCTGACCGACTCCGGCGGTTTTCAGGTGTTCAGCCTGGGCGCCATGCGCAAGATCAAGGAGGAGGGCGTAACCTTCGCCTCTCCGGTCGACGGCGCCAAGGTGTTCATGGGCCCGGAAGAGTCGATGCAGGTTCAGCGCGACCTGGGCTCCGACATCGTGATGATTTTTGACGAATGCACCCCGTACCCGGCTGACGAAGACGTCGCTCGTGTCTCGATGGAGCTGTCGTTGCGCTGGGCCAAGCGTTCGAAAGAAGCTCATGGCGACAACACAGCAGCGCTGTTCGGCATCGTTCAGGGCGGCATGCACCAGGATTTGCGCATGCGCTCCCTGGAAGGCCTCGACAAGATCGGCTTCGACGGCCTGGCCATCGGCGGTCTGTCGGTGGGCGAGCCCAAGCACGAGATGATCAAAGTGCTGGATTACCTGCCGGGCCAGATGCCGGCTGACAAACCTCGTTACCTTATGGGCGTTGGCAAACCGGAAGATCTGGTTGAGGGTGTGCGCCGCGGTGTGGACATGTTCGATTGCGTGATGCCAACCCGTAATGCCCGCAACGGGCATCTGTTCATTGATACAGGCGTGCTGAAGATCCGTAACGCGTTCCATCGCCATGATGATTCGCCGCTGGATCCGACCTGCGATTGCTATACCTGCCAGAACTTCTCCCGTGCTTATCTGCACCATCTGGACAAGTGCGGCGAAATGCTGGGTAGCATGTTGAATACCATCCACAATTTGCGCCATTACCAGGTGCTTATGGCTGGTTTGCGCGAGGCTATTCAACAGGGTACATTGGCCGCCTTTGTCGATGCCTTCTACGCCAAACGCGGGTTGCCTGTTCCGCCTTTGGACTGAGTTTTCTGACCCCAAGATTCAACATTTGCAACTGGAGTGCTAAATGAGCTTTTTTATCTCTAATGCCATGGCTGACGCTGCTGCACCTGCGGCAGGCCCGATGGGCGGCGGTTTTGAGTGGATTTTCCTGGTCGGCTTCCTGGTCATCTTCTACCTGATGATCTGGCGTCCACAGGCCAAGCGCGCCAAAGAACAGAAGAACCTGCTGGGCAGCCTGCAAAAAGGTGACGAAGTTGTGACCACCGGTGGTATCGCCGGCAAGATCACCAAAGTGTCCGACGACTTCGTGGTTCTGGAAGTTTCCGACACCGTTGAAATGAAGTTCCAGAAAGGCGCCATCGCCGCCACGCTGCCAAAAGGCACGCTCAAAGCGATCTAAGTTTCAACTTCTACTCAATCGACGGGGCGCGCAAGGCGCCCCGCGTCATAAGCGGGCGGCGTGATGCTGAACAAATACCCTCTGTGGAAATACATTCTGATCCTGGCGGTGCTGGCGGTCGGTCTGATTTATTCCGCTCCCAATCTATATCCTGATGACCCGGCCATTCAGGTCAGCGGTGCAAGCACTGCGCTGCAAGTCAATCAGGCTGATCTGGACCGTGTGAGCACCGCGCTCAAGGAATCCGGGATCAACGTCAAGGCGGCCACGCTGGCGGCAAACGGCAAGGGCGGTCTGATCCGTCTGACCAAGGCTGAAGACCAGCTGCCGGCCAAAGACGTCGTGCGCAAGGCATTGGGTGATGACTACGTCGTTGCACTGAACCTGGCGCAAACCACCCCGCAATGGCTGCGCAGCCTGGGCGCGCACCCGATGAAGCTGGGTCTGGACTTGTCCGGTGGTGTGCACTTCCTGCTGGAAGTGGACATGGACAAAGCCCTCGACGCACGCCTGAAAGTCTACGAAGGCGACGTCAAGAGCCTGTTGCGTAAAGAGAAACTGCGCTATCGCAGCCTGCCGCAACTGGGCGGTGCCATTCAGCTGGGCTTCACTGATGAAGAAACCCGCGAACAGGCCCGTGCGCTGATCCGCAAGAACTTCAACGATTTCGACATTGTTCCGGCCGACCTCAATGGCCCGGTACTGCGTCTGGCGATGACCCCGGCCAAGCTGGCGGAAATCCGCGAATACTCCATCAAGCAGAACTTGACCACGGTACGTAACCGCGTCAACGAGCTGGGTGTTGCCGAACCTATCGTTCAGCGTCAAGGCGCCAACCGCATCGTGGTTGAGCTGCCGGGCGTGCAAGACACTGCAGAAGCCAAGCGTATCCTCGGCAAGACGGCCAACCTGGAGTTCCGTCTGGCGGCTGAGCCTGGCGCTTCGAAAGCCACTTCCGAGGAATTCGAGTTCCGTGAAGGCAAGCGTCCTCCGGCGTTGATCGAGCGTGGCCTGATCATCACTGGTGACCAGGTGACTGACGCCAAGGCCGGCTTCGGCGAGCACGGCACGCCAGAAGTGAACATCCGTCTGGATGGCCACGGTGGCGAGCTGATGAGTCGTGCGACCCGCAGCAACGTCGGTCGCAGCATGGCAGTGATCTTCATCGAACAGCGTCCGGTGACCACTTACACCAAGCAAGTGGTCAACGGCGTCGAGAAAGAAGTGCCGGTTCAGACGTTTAAAGAAGAGAAGAAGATCATCAGCCTGGCGACCATTCAGTCGCCGCTGGGCGCCCAGTTCCGCATTACTGGCCTGAACGGTCAGGGCGAATCGTCCGAACTGGCGCTGCTACTGCGTGCCGGTGGTCTGGCGGCACCGATGTACTTCGCTGAAGAGCGCACCATCGGCCCAAGCCTGGGTGCCGACAACATCACCAAAGGTATCGATGCATCGTTGTGGGGCATGCTGTTTGTCTCGCTGTTCATCATGGCCATCTACCGCTTCTTCGGCCTCATCGCCACCGTCGCGCTGTCGGTGAACATGGTGATGCTGCTGGCCTTGATGTCGCTGCTGGGTGCAACGCTGACCCTGCCGGGTATCGCCGGTATCGTGTTGACCATGGGGATGGCGGTCGACGCCAACGTGCTGATCTTCTCGCGGATACGTGAAGAGATCGCGGCTGGCATGACCGTACAACGGGCAATCAACGAAGGCTTCGGCCGGGCATTCACCGCGATTCTCGACGCCAACCTGACAACCTTGTTGGTGGGCGGGATTCTCTTTGCCATGGGCACCGGCCCGGTCAAGGGTTTCGCCGTGACCATGTCCCTCGGGATCTTTACCTCGATGTTCACGGCCATCATGGTGACCCGCGCGATGGTCAACCTGATCTTCGGCGGTCGTGACTTCAAGAAGTTGTGGATTTAAGGGGCTGCCATGTTACGTACAATCAACTTCATGGGCGTTCGCAACTTTGCGTTCGGCGTCACATTGTTCCTTACCGCGCTGGCAATGTTCAGTGTCTTTCATAAGGGCATGAACTGGGGCCTGGACTTCACCGGCGGTACGCTCATCGAGCTGACCTACGAGCGTCCGGCCGATGTCACCAAGGTGCGTGAACAACTGGTTACGGCCGGTTATCACGAAGCTATCGTGCAGAACTTCGGTGCAACCACCGATCTGCTGGTGCGCATGCCTGGCGAAGACCCGCAACTGGGTCACCAAGTGGCTGAAGCGCTGCAAAAAGTCGGCGGCGACAACCCGGCTCAGGTCAAGCGTGTCGAGTTCGTCGGCCCGCAGGTCGGTGAAGAGCTGCGCGACCAGGGCGGCCTCGGCATGCTGATGGCGCTGGGCGGCATCCTGATCTACCTGGCGTTCCGCTTTCAGTGGAAGTTTGCGGTCGGCGCGATCGTTTCGTTGATCCACGACGTGATCGTGACCATTGGTATCCTGTCGTTCTTTCAGATCACCTTCGACCTGACGGTGCTGGCGGCGGTGCTGGCGATCATCGGTTACTCGCTCAACGACACCATCGTGGTATTCGACCGGGTTCGTGAGAACTTCCGGGTGCTGCGCAAGGCCAGCCTGATCGAGAACATCAACATCTCGACCACGCAAACCCTGCTGCGGACCATGGCGACGTCGATCTCCACTTTGCTGGCGATCGCGGCCCTGTTGTTCTTCGGTGGCGACAACCTGTTCGGCTTCTCCATTGCCCTGTTCATCGGTGTTCTGGCGGGTACTTACTCGTCGATCTACATCGCGAACGTGGTGCTGATCTGGCTGAACCTGAACAGCGAGGACCTGATTCCTGTGGCGACGAGCGAGAAGGAAGTCGACGATCGTCCATAACGGTTATCGTTTTTCTGCTGAAAGCCGAGAAGGCGCGAGTGTTGAACTCGCGCCTTTTTTTATGCTCCAAGGCTGGGAGAAGCGCGGGTTTGTCCCGCCTGTGATAGCCAGGAGGTTCATGTGAACAAGTCGTTGCTGGTTGGTGCGGTATTGGGTGCTGTCGGTGTGACTGCCGGTGGTGCTGTTGCCACCTACAAACTGGTTAAAAGCGGCCCTGAGTATGCACAAGTGCTGGCCGTTGAACCGGTCAAGACACAAATCAAGACTCCACGTGAAGTGTGCAAGGACGTTGCAGTAACCCGGCAAGCGCCGGTGAAAGATCAACACCAGATCGCCGGTACGGTGGTCGGTGCGCTGGCTGGTGGCCTGTTGGGCAACCAGATCGGCGGCGGCACAGGCAAGAAAATCGCCACAGTGGCCGGTGCGGTCGGCGGCGGTTATGCGGGTAACAAGGTGCAGGAAGGCATGCAGGAGCGTGATACCTACACCACGACTCAGACTCGCTGCAACACGGTCAATGACATCAGCGACAAGGTTGTAGGCTACGACGTTCGTTATTCGCTGGACGGCAAGGAAGGCAAAGTGCGGATGGATCGCGATCCGGGCAACCAGATTCCGGTCGACAAGGACGGCAAGCTGATCCTGGGGCAGAACGAACCGGCCCGGTAATGAGCTGAGCGTCTCACGCAAAAAGAAGCATCCCGCAAGGGGATAATGCCAGTCAGTTAATGTGCGAAACCTGTGGGAGCTAGCAAGCCCGCTCCCACATGGATTGTGTTTAATTGACAGGCATTACCCGCAGGGGATGCTTTTTTTGTGCCTGAATTTTAGGTGTCACCACCCACGTGCTATGAAAGACTAGCGTCACTCTTCATTTTCGCGGCCTTTTGCCTGCCTGTCTTGAGCCCCCATGCCTGCCATCGATCATCCCTTGATAGACCAGTTCCTAGACGCCCTGTGGCTGGAGAAAGGCCTTTCCGATAACACCCGCGATGCCTATCGCAGCGACCTGGCCTTGTTCAACGGCTGGTTGCAGGAGAAGGGCCTGGAGCTGATCAACGCCGGCCGTGAATTGATCCTCGATCACCTGGCCTGGCGCCTGGAGCAAAACTACAAACCCCGTTCTACTGCGCGATTTCTCTCAGGTGTGCGTGGTTTCTATCGCTATTTGCTGCGGGAAAAGCTGATTGCCGTGGATCCGACCCTGCGCGTCGATATGCCGCAACTGGGTAGGCCGTTGCCTAAATCCTTGTCGGAAGCCGATGTGGAAGCGCTGCTGGCCGCGCCAGACCTGAGCGAAGCCATCGGTCAGCGTGATCGCGCCATGCTTGAAGTGCTTTACGCGTGTGGCTTGCGGGTGACGGAGCTGATCAGCCTGACGCTGGAACAGGTCAACTTGCGCCAAGGCGTGCTGCGGGTGATGGGCAAAGGCAGTAAGGAGCGGCTGGTGCCGATGGGGGAGGAGGCGATTGTCTGGGTCGAGCGCTACATGCGCGATGCCCGTGGCGAGCTGCTGGGCGGGCGTCCCAGCGATGTGCTGTTCCCCAGCCAGCGCGGCGAACAGATGACCCGCCAGACCTTCTGGCATCGCATCAAGCACCAGGCCAAAGTCGCCGGGATCGGCAAGTCGCTGTCGCCGCATACTTTGCGCCATGCCTTCGCCACGCACCTGCTCAACCACGGCGCCGACCTTCGGGTGGTGCAAATGTTGCTCGGCCACAGCGATCTCTCCACCACCCAGATCTATACTCACGTCGCCCGCGCGCGGTTGCAGGACCTGCACGCCAAGCATCACCCCAGAGGCTAGCGCAAATCCTGTGGCGAGGGAGCTTGCTCCCGCTGGGTTGCGCAGCAACCCCAAAACCAGGCGCTGCATTTATTCAGGAAAGCCCGACTGGCCTATTTGCGACTGCTACGCAGCCGAGCGGGAGCAAGCTCCCTCGCCACAATAATGGATGTCAGTCAGGCATGCGTGTCTCACGTCACCCGCATTCGGCCACACGGGCCTTATGTGGTAGGCTTTGCGGGTTTGTACGATGGGCGGTTATGACCCGGTGTTTCGGCACGGGCGTTCTGATCGTTCCATTTGTCCGCCTTCAGGAGTTCTCATGCGTCTGACCCAGATTTTCGCCGCCGCCGCCATTGCGTTGGTCAGCACCTTTGCCGTCGCCGATGATGCGGCTGATAAAGCCATTCGTAAAAGCCTGGAAAACCTCCAGCTCGACGTGCCGGTCGAAACCATCACCGCCAGCCCGCTGCCAGGCCTGTACGAAGTCAAACTCAAGGGCAGCCGCGTGCTCTACGCCAGCGCGGACGGCCAATACGTGGTTCAGGGCTATCTGTTCCAGCTCAAGGACGGCAAGCCGGTCAACCTGACCGAGAAGACCGAACGCCTGGGCATTGCCAAGCTGATCAATGACATTCCAGTGGCTGAAACCGTGGTCTACCCGGCCATCGGCGAAACCAAGTCGCACATCACTGTCTTCACCGACACCACCTGCCCGTATTGCCACAAGCTGCACGCCGAAGTGCCTGAGCTGAACAAGCGCGGCATCGAAGTACGTTATGTGGCGTTCCCGCGCCAGGGCCTGGGTTCGCCGGGTGACGAACAACTGCAAGCCGTCTGGTGCTCCAAGGACAAGAAAGCGGCCATGGACAAGATGGTCGACGGCAAGGAAATCAAGGCCGCCAAGTGCGATAACCCGGTTTCCAAGCAGTTCGCCCTCGGTCAGTCGATTGGCGTGAACGGTACGCCGGCCATCGTTTTGGCTGACGGTCAGGTCATTCCGGGCTACCAGCCTGCGCCACAAGTCGCCAAACTGGCACTGGGCGCGAAGTAAATTCGCATCGTCACGGTCAGCCATTGACGATCGTGGTCCGGCGGCAGCATTTGCCGGGCCATCAATAGAGAGCCGCGAACCTGCGGCTGTTTTCACGGCCGGCCTTGAGTCGGCCGTTTTATGGGGAGTTCACAGTGAAACCGGTCAAAGTAGGCATCTGTGGGTTAGGGACCGTCGGTGGCGGTACCTTCAACGTACTTCAGCGCAACGCCGAGGAAATTGCTCGTCGTGCCGGGCGTGGAATCGAAGTGGCACAAATTGCCATGCGCACGCCAAAGCCTCAGTTCCAAACGACCGGTATTGCGATTACCAACGATGTCTTCGAAGTGGCCACGAACCCTGAGATCGACATCGTTATAGAGCTGATGGGCGGCTACACCGTTGCCCGCGAGCTGGTACTCAAGGCCATCGAGAATGGCAAGCATGTGGTCACCGCGAACAAGGCACTGATTGCCGTTCACGGTAATGAAATTTTCGCCAAGGCTCGCGAGAAGGGCGTGATCGTTGCGTTCGAAGCGGCCGTGGCCGGCGGTATTCCGGTGATCAAGGCGATCCGTGAAGGCCTGTCCGCCAACCGCATCAACTGGGTGGCCGGCATCATTAACGGCACCGGTAACTTCATCCTTACCGAAATGCGTGAAAAAGGCCGGACCTTCGAAGACGTGCTGGCCGAGGCGCAAGCCCTGGGTTACGCCGAAGCCGACCCGACGTTCGACGTGGAAGGTATCGATGCGGCCCACAAGCTGACGATCCTGGCGTCCATCGCGTTCGGTATCCCGCTGCAATTCGACAAGGCCTACACCGAAGGCATCACCAAGCTGACCACCGCGGACGTGAACTACGCCGAAGCGCTGGGCTATCGCATCAAGCACCTGGGCGTGGCGCGCAGCACCGCGGCCGGTATCGAACTGCGCGTGCACCCGACGCTGATCCCGGCCGACCGCCTGATCGCCAACGTCAATGGTGTGATGAACGCCGTGATGGTCAACGGTGACGCCGCCGGTTCGACCCTGTTCTACGGCGCTGGCGCCGGCATGGAGCCGACCGCTTCGTCGGTGATCGCCGACCTGGTGGACGTGGTGCGTGCCATGACCTCCGACCCGGAAAACCGCGTACCGCACCTGGCCTTCCAGCCAGATTCGCTGTCGGCCCACCCGATCCTGCCAATCGAAGCCTGCGAAAGCGCTTACTACCTGCGCATTCAGGCCAAGGACCATCCTGGCGTGCTGGCCCAGGTGGCGAGCATCCTGTCGGAGCGCGGCATCAACATCGAATCGATCATGCAGAAGGAAGTCGAGGAGCACGACGGCCTGGTGCCGATGATCCTGCTGACCCACCGCGTGCTGGAACAGCACATCAACGATGCGATCGCTGCCCTGGAAGCCCTGACGGGCGTGGTCGGGCCGGTCGTACGGATCCGCGTCGAGCACCTGAACTAAGCCGTTATCGTTCACCGGGCCCGCGTGCGGGCCCGGGTTTGCGAACACTGTCTATTGGAGCCAGTCATGCGTTATATCAGTACCCGCGGCCAGGCACCGGCCCTGAATTTCGAAGACGTCCTGCTGGCCGGTCTAGCTACCGACGGCGGTCTGTACGTCCCGGAAAACCTGCCACGTTTCACCCAGGAAGAGATCGCTTCCTGGGCCGGCCTGCCGTATCACGAGCTCGCCTTCCGGGTGATGCGCCCGTTCGTCACCGGCAGCATCCCGGATGCCGATTTCAAAAAGATTCTTGAAGAAACGTACGGCGTGTTTTCCCACAACGCCGTGGCACCGCTGCGTCAGCTGAACGGCAACGAATGGGTGCTGGAGCTGTTCCACGGCCCGACCCTGGCGTTCAAGGACTTCGCCCTGCAACTGCTGGGTCGTCTGCTCGACTACGTGCTGGAAAAGCGCGGCGAGCGCGTGGTGATCGTCGGTGCTACTTCCGGCGACACCGGTTCGGCGGCCATCGAAGGCTGCAAGCACTGCGAAAACGTCGACATCTTCATCCTGCACCCGCACAACCGTGTGTCCGAAGTGCAGCGTCGCCAGATGACCACCATCTTCGGCGAGAACATCCACAACATCGCCATCGAAGGCAACTTCGATGACTGCCAGGAAATGGTCAAGGCGAGCTTCGCCGACCAGAGCTTCCTCAAGGGCACACGCCTGGTAGCGGTGAACTCGATCAACTGGGCGCGGATCATGGCCCAGATCGTTTATTACTTCCACGCAGCCCTGCAACTGGGCGGCCCGGCGCGTTCGGTGTCGTTCTCGGTGCCGACCGGCAACTTCGGCGATATCTTCGCCGGGTACCTGGCGCGCAACATGGGCTTGCCGATCAACCAGTTGATCGTCGCCACCAACCGCAACGACATCCTGCACCGCTTCATGAGCGGCAATCAGTACGTCAAGGAAACCCTGCACGCCACGCTGTCGCCGTCGATGGACATCATGGTGTCGTCGAACTTCGAACGCCTGCTGTTCGACCTGCACGGTCGCAACGGCGCGGCGATTGCCGGTTTGATGGACACCTTCAAGCAGGGCGGTGGTTTCAGCGTCGAACAGGAACGCTGGACCGAGGCGCGCAAGCTGTTCGACTCCCTGGCCGTGGATGACGCCCAAACCTGCGAAACCATTGCCGAAGTATTCGAGCAAACCGGCGAGTTGCTGGACCCGCACACCGCCATCGGTGTGAAGGCCGCGCGCGAATGCCGTCGCAGCCTGGATATCCCGATGGTGATCCTGGGCACGGCTCATCCGGTCAAATTCCCGGATGCAGTGGAGAAAGCCGGTGTAGGAAAAGCGCTCGAACTACCTGCACATCTTTCTGATTTGTTTGAGCGAGATGAACGTTGCACGGTATTGCCGAACGACCTGAAAGCCGTGCAGGCCTTTGTCAGTCAGCATGGCAACCGCGGCAAGCCGCTGTAACCGGCAAAAGCTGTCACATTTTGAAGCCCGTCTCCTGACGGGCTTTCTTGTTTCTGCATGCCACACTTGCCGGGTTTCGTAAATGAAGAGCCGCCCATGAAGGACGGGCGAGGCGATCACCAAGGAAGTGGCAATGCTGTTTTTTAGAGGGTTTAAACCAGCTGTGTGCTGGATGTTTTTGGTCGGTGCCATGAGCGCGGCTCAATGGGGGCTGGCGGCGCAATTGGCGGCTTATGAACCCCGGGAGTCAGTCGTCGGCACCGCGATCGGGCTGGATGCTCAGGAGCGGCAATGGATTGTCGAGCATCCGACGGTCATCGTCGCGTCGACGCAGTACCCGCTGTATCTGTTCAAGGATGAGCACGGTCACTGGAGCGGCTTGAACAACGATGTGCTCGACCGAATCAGCGCCATGACGGGGCTGCGGTTTGTCCATGAAGAGACATTTTCCACCGAACAGTTGCTGGAGCGGCTGGAAAGTGGCGCGGCGGACATGAGCACCACGCTGGCGATGAGTGAAGAGCGCAAGGCCTTTCTGGAATTCAGTCATGCGTTCGGTGGTGCGGGCTGGGTGTTCGTTGGGCGAGCGGGAGCGCCCTCGGTGCAATCCATGACGCAGCTGTCGAAACGGGTACTGGTGCTGCCGGCCCGGCACGCACTGGAAGCCACTATTCGTCGCGACTATCCGGCCATCGATCTGCGCTCGGTCAAGACCTACGCCGAAGCCAGGGCGCTGGTCGAAAGTGGCGAAGCCTACGCCACCATCGAGAACGAAACCGGGGCGCAGCTCTATCCGTCCGGGCTGCTCAAGGTGGGCCACACGGTGGACGGTAAATGGGAGGCCGATCATCTGGCGGTACGCAAAGGACAGCCGCAATTGTTGAGTATCCTCAACAAGGCGCTCGAAGCGTTTCCGCCTGCGCAGTTACGCGCCATCCGCCTGAAGTGGCTCGATGGCATTGTTCCTGTACAGACGCCCTCGACCTGGCAGCGAATAACCGAGTGGTGCTGCTGGGGCGTCTTTGCCGCCAGTGTTTTTGTGCTGTTATCCCTGCTGTGGAACCGGCGACTCACGGTGTTGATCCAGCAACGTCGGGACGCCGAAAAAGACCTCAATGACCAGCTCGCCTTCCAGCACGCCTTGATAGACGCCATGCCCGATCCAATGTTCGTGCGTGACCTGGAAGGGCGTTTGATCATGTGCAACAACAGTTACGAGGAGGGTTTGTCGACCCGTTTCGATCAGGTTCAGGGTCGACAACTGATCGAGCTCGATGTCTTGCCCAAAGAGACCGCCGAGCTGCTCCATGCCGAGTTCATGGCTCAGCTCGGTACTCGCAAGACCCGCTTCAGTGAACGTCAGTTGATGTTCAACGACGGCGTCAGGGACATCTACCAATGGACGGTGCCGTTTTACGGTGCGGACGGTCAATTGCGCGGACTGCTGGGCGGATGGATCGATCTGGCCAAGCGTATAAGGCAGACATGAGGGTAATGCCAGTCAGTTAAGGCGCAGAACCTGTGGGAGCGGCGCCTAAGCGTGAAGCGGCTGTTTTTTTGTTGTCATCTTTACCGTGCATGCTTTATCCACCAGAGGCGTCGGTGCGCCTGCCGTTGGAATTCAGAACTTTCTTCTCGGGCCGGTGGTCATTGACTGTGGACACGCCCCGGCACTTTGTTTTAGGACTATTGAGTGGTGATCGAGATGGAAAGTATCAGTCTATTGCTCGGTGAGGCTCTGAGCCCGTATCAGGTCACGTTGACCCCAGCGGGCGCCCAGGGCGAATGCTTGGTGACACTGAAGGGCGCGAGCGGCGCTATTGTGGTCGAACGGCTGTTCAATGAGGCCCAGTTAACCGATAAACGTCTGCTGACGGATGTCGTCGACGGGCTGCACCGCGACGTACTGATCGCTGAAGGACGTCTGGAGCCCTGTGTCATCGCGGCATTGCGCAATGCTGCTCAGGACAAGATCCTGGCCAGCCGAAATTGAATTGTTTTTTGTGGGAACCTTCCTGCGCCAAGGTCAGTCAGACCATGTAACAGCAGGATCAAGCATTGTGCTCCGGTGCTTGTAGCTTGCTGCTACTGGTCTTTAATAGAGGCCACGTTTAACCCCGAGTCGTCTCCCCACTTCTCGGGGTTTCTTTTTGCCTGCGATTTGTCACTGCGTGGCCCGCTTCAGCTTAGATGGCCCCGACTTCTCGCAGCCGTGCGATCTGTGCCGGGTCGTAGCCAAGATCGTGAAGGACCTGCGCATTGTGTTCACCCAACTGCGGCCCGACCCATTCGGAGCTGCCGGGTGTTTCAGAGAGTTTTGGCACTATGCCGGGCATCTTGAAGTCCTTGCCGTCGGGCAGCTTGGCTTGCAGGAACATTTCCCGGGCGAGGTACTGCGGATCGCTGAACATGTCTTCGGCGCTGAAGATCCGGCTGGCGGGCACGTCAGCCTGGTTCAGTTGCGCGATCACCGCGTCCAGTGGCAGTGAGTTGACCCAGCGATCGATCACCCCGTAAATCTCGTCGCGACGGCTATCGCGCCCGTCGTTGCTGGCCAGCACAGGGTCGTTGGCCAGGTCTTCGCGCCCGATGATCAGCATGAACCGCTTGAAGATCGCATCGCCGTTGGCGCCGATCTGTACGTGTTTGCCATCGGCACTGGTGTGAATGGAGGAGGGCGTGATGCCCGGCATGATGTTGCCGGTGCGTTCGCGGATGAAGCCGAACACGTCGAACTCCGGGACCATGCTTTCCATCATGGCGAAGATCGCTTCGTACAGCGCCACGTCCACCACTTGGCCCAAGCCGCCGTTGACCTCGCGATGACGCAAGGCCATCAGCGCGCCGATCACGCCCCAGAGCGCGGCAATCGAATCGCCGATGGAAATCCCGGTGCGCACCGGCGGCCGGTCCTCGAACCCTGTGATGTAGCGCAGGCCGCCCATGGACTCACCGACCGCGCCGAAGCCTGGCTGATCTTTCATGGGGCCGGTCTGGCCGAAGCCCGAGAGTCGCACCATTACCAGTTTCGGATTCAATGCGTGCAAAACTTCCCAGCCCAGGCCGAGCTTTTCCAGCACCCCGGGGCGAAAATTCTCGATCAGGATGTCCGCTTCGCTGAGCAGCTGTTTCAGAATCGCCAGGCCGTCCGGGTGTTTCAGGTTCAGGGTCAGGGACTTCTTGTTGCGCGCCTGAACGAACCACCACAGCGAGGTGCCTTCGTACAACTTGCGCCATTTTCGCAACGGATCACCGCCGTCCGGAGACTCGATCTTGATCACTTCGGCGCCGAATTCGCCGCAAATACGCGAGGCAAACGGCCCGGCAATCAACGTACCCAATTCGATGACTTTCAGACCCGAGAGCGGTTTGTTGGAGAACGGCATACTGAATCCTGTAGGACAAAGGCTGAGCGAGAGCAGAGTTTTAACATAGGCCGACGTCCATCGCCCAAAGTTGATCGCCTTCAATTCGTTGATTGCCCGTTGCATCGGTTAGACTTGCCGCCTTTCCTCGTATCAAGAAGCCCGTTCATGGCCCAGCCGTCCACGACCTACAAGTTTGAACTGAACCTCACCGACCTCGACCGCAGCGTCTACGAGAGCGTGAAGCAGACCATCGCCCGTCACCCTTCGGAAACCGAAGAGCGTATGACCGTGCGGCTGCTGGCCTACGCCTTCTGGTACAACGAGCAGTTGTCCTTCGGTCGCGGTCTGTCAGACGTGGATGAGCCAGCGTTGTGGGAAAAAAGCCTGGATGATCGTGTCCTGCACTGGATCGAAGTCGGCCAGCCAGACGCTGATCGCCTGACCTGGTGCTCGCGCCGCACCGAGCGCACCAGCCTGCTGGCCTACGGCAGCCTGCGTGTCTGGGAAGGCAAAGTGATCCCGGCGATCAAGACCCTGAAAAACGTCAACATCGCCGCCGTGCCCCAGGAAGTGCTGGAAACCCTGGCCAAGGACATGCCGCGCGTTATCAAGTGGGACGTGATGATCAGCGAAGGAACGATTTTCGTCACCGACGACCGTGGTCAGCACGAAGTCCAGTTGCAATGGCTGGCCGGCGAACGCGGCTGATTATTCGCCGCTTAGCCGCGTCACCCGGTTTTATCCTACGTATTCAAGAGAAGCACCTGTCACCCCATGCGCATCGAACCTCGCCTGTTGCCCGACACCCTGCCATTCCTCGGTGATATTCCACCGCTGTTGACCCGCCTTTACGCGGCGCGGGGCGTGCAGTCCGAGGCTGAACTGGACAAGAGCCTGGCGCGGCTGATTCCGTATCAGCAGCTCAAAGGTATCGATGCAGCGGTGGATTTGCTGGTGACGGCCCTGGAACAGCGTCAGCGGATTCTGATCGTCGGCGACTTCGACGCCGATGGTGCGACGGCCAGTACCGTGGGCATGCTGGGGTTGCGCCTGTTGGGCGCGGCGCATGTCGACTATCTGGTGCCGAACCGGTTTGAGTACGGCTACGGCCTGACCCCGGAAATCGTCGAAGTGGCGTTGACCCGCGAGCCGCAACTGCTGATCACCGTGGACAACGGCATCTCCAGCGTCGAAGGCGTGGCGGCGGCGAAAAAGGCCGGGCTCAAGGTGCTGGTCACCGATCACCACTTGCCCGGCGACGAGCTGCCGTTGGCCGATGCCATCGTCAATCCGAACCAGCCGGGTTGCATGTTCCCGAGCAAAGCCCTGGCCGGTGTCGGGGTGATCTTCTATGTGTTGATGGCCCTGCGCGCGCGCTTGCGCAGCCTGGGTTGGTACGAAAACAAGCAGCAACCGAACATTGGCGAGTTGCTGGACCTGGTGGCGCTGGGCAGTGTCGCCGACGTGGTGCCGCTGGATGCCAACAACCGGATTCTGGTGCATCAGGGCCTGGAGCGGATTCGCGCCGGGCGCGCTCGACCGGGGCTCAAGGCGATCCTTGAAGTGGCCAAGCGTGACCATTCACGTATCACCTCCACTGACCTGGGCTTCATCCTCGGCCCGCGTCTGAACGCGGCAGGAAGGCTGGATGATATGAGCCTGGGCATCGAATGCCTGCTCACCGAAGACGCGGGCGCCGCCCGTGAAATGGCCGCTCAGCTGGACGGCATGAACCAGGACCGTAAGTCCATCGAACAGGGCATGCAGCGCGAGGCGCTGGCCCAGCTCAAGGATTTACCGGTGGAATCGATGCCGTTCGGTTTGTGCCTGTTCGATCCCGAGTGGCACCAGGGCGTCATCGGTATCCTCGCGTCGCGTATGAAAGAGCGCTATTTCCGTCCGACCATTGCCTTTGCCGATGCCGGCGATGGCCTGCTCAAGGGCTCGGGGCGTTCGGTTCAGGGGTTTCACATTCGCGATGCTTTGAGCGTGGTGGCGGCGCAGCATCCAAACCTGATCAGCAAATATGGTGGTCACGCCATGGCGGCCGGCCTGACGTTGCCGGAAGCGAATTTTCCGTTGTTTGCCGAGGCTTTTGACGCAGAAGTGCGTAGGCAATTGCGTGAAGAAGACCTGACCGGGCGCCTGCTGTCGGACGGCACTTTGGCGGTCGAAGAGTTTCACCTGGAACTGGCCCGCGCCCTGCGCCACGCCGGGCCTTGGGGGCAACACTTCCCGGAGCCGCTGTTTCACGGTGTGTTCCAGTTGGTCGAGCAACGGGTGGTTGGCGAGCGGCATCTGAAAGTGGTGCTGAAGAGTGAATGCGGCTCGGTGAAGCTGGATGGAATCGCCTTTGGGATCGACCGGGATATCTGGCCGAATCCGACCATCAAGTGGGTCGAATTGGCCTACAAACTCGACCTCAACGAGTTTCGTGGCAACGAGACGGTGCAGTTGATGATTGCCCACATCGAACCGCGATAACGGCACGATGCTTTTGTGGCGAGGGAGCTTGCTCCCGCTGGGCTGCGAAGCGGCCCTAAAACCCTTAAACGCTTTTTTCCTGTTGTAACACTCCGGATGGTTGACGACTGCTGCGCAGTCGAGCGGGAGCAAGCTCCCTCGCCACAGGTATCGCCCGGACCTCAAATTTGGGTGTTTCATTTCTTGAACCCTCCCTCATCCCCCGATGTCGACTAGGCTCTAAGCACTGCTTGATTATCCTTGTGACGTCTTGTCGAATTTTTTGCCCGCGGGGGCGGGTGCTGCACCTTTTTCCTGTCACTCGTCGACTATTCAAACAGAACCCTGGAGCCTGCCCACTGATTCGAGAGGTGCCCCATGAGTCTGCTGCTTGAACCCTATACCCTTCGTCAATTGACCCTGCTTAACCGCATCGCGGTGTCACCGATGTGCCAGTACTCCAGCGTCGATGGGCTGGCCAATGACTGGCATCTGGTCCACCTCGGCAGCCGCGCTATCGGCGGCGCCGGTCTGGTATTCACCGAAGCCACGGCAGTCACCGCCGACGGGCGCATCACCGCCCAGGACCTCGGCCTCTGGAATGATCAACAGATCGAACCCTTGCAACGTATTACGCGCTTCATCGCCGCCCAAGGTGCTGTCGCCGGCATTCAGTTGGCCCACGCCGGGCGCAAAGCCAGCACGCATCGGCCGTGGCTGGGCAAGCATGGCAGCGTCAAGCCGGAAGACGGCGGCTGGACCCCGGTCGGCCCTTCGCCCATCGCTTTCGACCCCCAGCACACACCACCGAAGCCGCTCGATGAGGGCGAAATAGCCGACATCATTCAGGCCTTCGTCGATTCGGCCAAACGAGCGCTGACCGCCGGTTTCAAAGTGGTCGAAGTGCACGCCGCCCACGGTTACCTGCTGCATCAATTTCTTTCGCCCCTGAGCAATCAGCGGCGCGATCAGTACGGCGGTTCGTTCGAGAATCGCATTCGGCTGGTGCTGCAAGTCACCGAAGCGGTGCGGGCCGTATGGCCTGAAGAGTTACCGGTGTTTGTACGAGTATCGGCCACCGACTGGGTGGAAGACGGCTGGAACCCCGATGAAACCGTGGAGCTGGCGCGACGCCTCAAGGATCTGGGCGTGGACCTGATCGACGTCTCGTCGGGCGGTACGGCGGTAAACGCCGAAATTCCTACGGGCCCCGGTTATCAGACCCGTTTTGCCGAGCGGGTACGCAAGGAGTCAGGCATTGCCACCGGCACCGTAGGAATGATCACCGAGCCGGCCCAGGCCGAGCATATTCTGCGCACCTGTCAGGCCGACATTATCTTCCTTGCCCGGGAGTTGTTGCGCGATCCGTATTGGCCGCTGCATGCCGATGACGATCTGGGTGGGCACAAGGCGATCTGGCCGGCGCAATACCAGCGGGCCACTCATCGTGACCAGCCGATTCATGAATCGGATTTACGTGATTGAATGCCGCTGTAAAACCAAAAAGCCCCGGTCGAGTTGACCGGGGCTTTTGCATTTTTGTGTCGAGAGGTTTGTCGGCTGTCCTGCCGCCTTCGCGGGCAAGCCCGCTCCCACAAGGATCGGCGGCGTACACAAATTTTGTGAACAACCCCATCACTGTGGGAGCGGGCTTGCCCGCGAAGGGGCCGGTTCAGGCGCCCACTTACTGTCAGGTGTACTTACGCTTCTCCGGTGCCGGCGGGAAGTACTGGTACAACCAGGTTTCACTCAACGTCCGGTCATTGGTGCGAATGAACAACCGCAGCTCCACCGGTGCCACGCTGTCATTGGTCGGGTACCAGTCGAAGGTAATGCGGTAGCCCTTGATGTCATCCAGCACCAACACATTGAAGTCCTTCACTTCGCCGTTCGAGCAGGTCACCACCGGCTCGATCCCCGCACCTTCGGGCAGGCGGTCGAGCCCGCCGCCGGTGAAGTCCACGGCGAAGCGGCGTGCCCAGACTTGCGGGTAATGCTCACCCGGTGCCCAGCCTTCGACGAAGCCGCCCATGCCCGAACGGGTCGCATTGACCCGTGCCAGCGGCGTGCCCACTGGCGGCAGGGCGCTCCAGTAGAGCTTGTAGCCGTAGTTCAGCGAATCACCGGCCGCGACCGGTTTCTTCGGCGTCCAGAACGCGACGATGTTGTCCAGGGTTTCACCGGTTGTAGGAATTTCCAGCAAATCGATAGAGCCTTCGC
Organism: Pseudomonas sp. EL_65y_Pfl2_R96; assembly: GCF_963970905.1. Taxonomy (NCBI): domain Bacteria; kingdom Pseudomonadati; phylum Pseudomonadota; class Gammaproteobacteria; order Pseudomonadales; family Pseudomonadaceae; genus Pseudomonas; species Pseudomonas sp. EL_65y_Pfl2_R96. Next base: position 49,798 of record NZ_CAXAQH010000003.1, read on the forward strand.
CCCATGCGGTCGTAGGTTCTACCCACAGGCTCGGGCGCTTGCTGTACCAGTCGACGGTGTCCTGATAACTGGCGAATTCATGGTCGGTCTGCACCAGACCAAAGCCTTTCGGGTCGGTGTCGGCGAAGGCGTTGAATTGCAGGGTGGCCGGGTTGTTCAACGGGCGGCAGATCCACTCGCCGTTGCCGCGCCACATGGCCAGGCGATCAGAGTCGTGGATTTGCGGGTGAATGGTGTCGCACATGCGGCGCTCGTGGGTGCCGCAGCTGAACATGCTGGTCATCGGTGCGATACCCAGTTGCTCGATGGCGGTGCGGGCATTGACGTGGGCGTCGACTTCCATCACCACGCGCTCGGCCTGGCAATCGATGTCAAAACGGTAGGCGCCGGTGGCGCTCGGCGAATCGAGCAGGGCGTACACCACGAAACGGGTGCTGTCCTTGTCCGGTGTTTCGAACCAGAACTTGGTGAAGTCCGGGAATTCTTCACGCTTCTTGGCGTAGGTGTCGATCGCCAGGCCGCGGGCCGACAAACCGTACTGGCCGGTGGCGTCTACCGCACGGAAATAGCTGGCGCCGAGGAACGACAACACGTCGTGCTGATCCAGCTCCGGGGCCTTGAACAGCTTGAACCCGGAGAACCCCAGGTCGCCTTTGAGCTGTTGGGTGTCGACGGTGGTTTTTTCATAGTTGAACAGCGACGGGCGGAAATGCACCTCGCGCGCCAGTCGAGTCTTGGGATCGACGCTGTACATGCGCACCGGCTGCTTGAAACCCATGCCAACGTGGAAAAACTGCACGTCCAGCTGACCTTTCAGATCCTTCCACAGCGAGTGATTGCCGTCATAGCGGATCGCATTGAAGTTCTGTGGCGTCATGGTCGCCAGCGTCGGCGGCAGCACCTGTTTGGTGTCCTGGTACGACTTGCCGGCGAGCTGTTTGGCTTGGCTCTTCAGCGCTTCGAAGTCGAACGCCTGAGCATCGCCATCGGCAGCGCCGCTACCAGCCCAGGCGTTCGCAGCCAACAGACCGGTGGCCGAAAGACCGGTGTAAGCCGCGATGGCCATGGAGGCTTTGAGCAAATTCCTGCGGTGCATAAGTACAACCTGTCGTGAACAATCCCGCGCCGTTCCTGGCGCGTGCTGGATCAGAAATAACGGTTCGGACATGCCTTGGCCAAACGCAACGGACTTTAGAAAGATGCCAAATAGCTTAAACCGTTCAGTTGCAGAGCAAAAATGATTGATAGCACCGCGACAGCGCAGCAATGAAACAAGACATGTCAGGTAACGTTTCTCGCAGTGCTTTCTGATTTATAGGGCATATCTGCTTTTTTCGACTAATTACTCTAAAAACTGCTTTTCAGCACCGATTTAATTTCTATTCTATGGGCATGACCGGTTTCGGCCCTTCAGGCCGGTGGATTCAGCGGGCACAAGGCGGCCGCTGAAAGTGATAGGGCGATGCGGTTTTGAAGTTTTCTCTGACGTATAGAAGGACATCGTCCATGTCAAAAGTACAAGGCATCACTGAAATGTTAGGACTCTTTCCCTGTCTGGCCACCGGGCGGCGAAGGCGTCGGCTCAGTTCGGAGGAGTTGAAGTTGGTGGAGCGCTATCGCGAGCTGTCGGAGAGCGACCGGATTGCGATGCGCTACCTGGTGGATGCGATGAGGAGTGTTTCGCGGTTTTGAGGATGTTGGAAAATCAAAGGGACGGACTGCAAAGTCCGTCCCTTTGTGCATCAGCTCATCGGCTACCAATCGTGAAGGGTCGCTGTGTTTGCATCAGATCAGGCATGTCGCGCCATTTGATCCAGGCCTGATGCTGCCAATGCAGTAGCGGCACAGAAATCCCAGCCCACTGCAACGAACTCAGGCTCGGGATGTTTTCCACCGATGCCGCGTTCGAATCACGCAACATTGGCATGACCTCGTTGCTCAGCCACTGGCGCAGGTTTCGGTTTTCCGGGACGAAATGATGAACGAGCAGGGCATACATCCCTGATTCGCTGACCATCAGTGATTCGACCGTTTTGCCGTTCTTCAGCAGCCAGACATATTGGCGCTGATCAGGGTCGAGCTTCAGGGTGAGTCGTTGGTCCAGCGGTCGTCCCATTAAGCGACCAAGGTCCTGGACGCAGAACCAGGCCTGGTTGTCCCGCATAAAAGCGTGGAGGAAACGGTTGTGGCGGGTGAAGACAGTAGGGGTGAAATGAGGATGGATTTCAGACGGATTTTGCGTGTGCTTAAGCATTTGTCGACTCCATGTTGAAAAGGAGCCGCCACTAATCCTTCGACAGATTTGGGTGGCGGACCGAGTGGCGTTCGAAGTCGGAACATTCTCGATCAACATGTAAGCCGAGAGGCCCGCGCCACACGGCCCACCATAAAGCGAAGCTGAAAGGCAAAAAATGCCCCAGTTCATATGGGGGCGCGGATGCGCCATGTTGATAGTGTTCCGGCTTCGACCCCGGGTCACTGATTTGGCAGCGACGAGGTGAAGCCTATCGTTCAGGCGCTCGCAGTGCCAAGTCTACTCTGGCGCTGCGTGCTGTAGGAGTTGGCTTCTTTAACGGAAGGTTCGATCCGTAGGAAATGCCTGTTTTTGCAAGAGGGTCAATGTCATGCGACGGTCGACTGGCACCGAGGTAGGAGAGGCAACCTACCAGCTCAAATACCTGAAGGATTGGAGTCAGGTGGGGCCTCTTGCTCAAGCTGTAGCGACGAATGTTTTTCCTAAGCTAACTCAAGTAGGATTCGTAGTTCCTATGCCAGCCTCGAATGTACGTGCGCGACAACCAGTTACTGAGGTTGCCGTGGAGTTAGGAAGATTAATAGGAAAGCCTGTATTCTCGGATTTGCTCCGAAAGGCCGCTACAGGAAAATCGCTTAAAGATTTACATTCTAAAGCCGAAAAGATTGCTGCTATTGGGGGTAGCTTCAGTGTTAATGATGAAATTACCAATGTAGGCTGTTGGAATGTGCTGGTCGTCGATGATTTGTTTGGCAGTGGTGCATCAATGGATGCAGCCTGTGCTGTTTTACGTAAATATCCAAAGGTTGGAAAGATTTACGTCGCGGCATTAACTTGGAAATGAGCTAAATGACAACTGTATTTATTGCTGGCTCTATTAATATCAAATACCTTGATCCTAAGGTTAAAGAGCGTATCGATAATATTGTTGCTTCGGAGTTTGATGTCGTGGTTGGTGATGCTGGCGGCGCCGATACCTCTATCCAAGAGTATCTGTTGAGCCTATCTCGATCTAGAACTACTATTTATTGTAGTGGCGTGACCCCGCGAAACAATCTTGGAGAATGGCCGGCTAGAACAGTAGAAACCAAACACTCCAAAGGGTCGCGAGCATTTTTCACGGCGAAAGATATTGTAATGGCTGAAGCCGCTGATTACGGCTTGATGATTTGGGATGCAAAAAGCACAGGAACTTTAAGTAACGTAATTGAACTGCTGTCTCGAAGGAAGAAGTCGCTCGTTTTTGTTAACAAAGAAAAGGCCTTTAAGGTGGTTGGGAATGTGAGTCAACTTGAGGAGCTTGTTGCGTTTATGACGGATCACGCTAAACAAAAAGCAAATGAAAAAATTAAGCTTTTCGATCGCATATCTTTGCTGAAGCATGATCAGGCAGAACTTTTTATTTGATGTTTTTCTCTTCAGTCAATAGTCGATACTGTCGTTAATTCTCTTTCTCTAGGAGTGTGAGAGCGAGGAATGTTTCAGTCTTGGCACCGCTGCCAGGCACAGGCCGAACAGGGTATAACCCACTAAGACCGGCATCGCGAACAAGCTCGCTCCCACAGGTTGAGCTCAGTGCCTGTAGGAGCAAGCCTTGCCCGTGAAGCTTTTAATGCTTGAACATCACATGCCTTACAACTGTGTAGTCCTCCAATCCATACATCGACATGTCTTTCCCATAACCAGACAGTTTCTGACCCCCGTGCGGCATTTCGCTGACCAGCATGAAGTGGGTGTTCACCCAGGTGCAGCCATACTGCAAACGTGCAGACAGGCGATGGGCGCGGCCGACGTCCGCGGTCCAGACTGACGACGCCAGGCCGTAGTCTGAATCGTTGGCCCAGGCCAGTGCTTGCGCTTCATCGGTAAACTTGGTGACCGACACCACCGGCCCGAATACTTCGCGGCGCACGATCTCGTCGTCCTGTTGCGCATCGGCCAGCACCGTCGGCTCGAAGAAGAAACCATTGCCTTCCACCGCTTTGCCGCCAGTGATCAAACGAATGTGCGGTTGCGCCATGGCACGTTCGACCAAGGCGGTCACGCGGTCACGATGTTGCGCGCTGATCAATGGGCCCAGTTCCGTCGATGGGTCATCCTGCAAGCCGTACTTGAGGCTGCTGACGGCGGCGCCGAGCTTCTCGACGAACTGGTCGTAGATGCCTGCCTGAGCGTAGATGCGGCAGGCGGCGGTGCAGTCCTGGCCGGCGTTGTAGAAACCGAAGGTGCGAATGCCTTCCACGGCGGCGTCGATGTCGGCATCGTCGAAGATGATCACCGGCGCCTTGCCGCCCAATTCCATGTGCATGCGTTTAACGCTGCCGGCGGTGCTGGAAATGATGTTCGAGCCGGTGGCGATGGAGCCGGTCAGCGACACCATACGCACTTTCGGGTGCGTGACCAGTGGCGTGCCGACTGTAGGGCCACGACCGAACACCAGGTTAAGCACGCCAGCCGGGAGGATTTCCGACGCCAGTTCTGCCAGGCGCAGTGCGGTCAGCGGGGTTTGTTCCGATGGCTTGAGCACCACGGTATTACCCGCGGCCAGGGCCGGGGCGATTTTCCAGGCGACCATCATCAACGGGTAGTTCCACGGCGCAATGGAGGCAATCACGCCCACCGGGTCGCGGCGGATCATCGAGGTGTGGCCGGGCAAGTATTCGCCCCCCAGCGCACCGCTCGTGCAACGGCTGGCGCCGGCGAAGAAACGGAACACGTCGGCAATCGCGGGAATCTCGTCATTCAGCGCGGCGCTGTAGGGTTTGCCGCAGTTGTCCGACTCCAGTTTGGCCAGCTCTTCGCCATGGGCTTCGATGATGTCGGCGAGTTTGAGCAGCAACAACGAGCGTTCTTTCGGCGTGGTTTGCGACCAGGCTTCGAAGGCAGTGTCGGCGGCCCGCACGGCGGCGTCGACCTGGGCTTCGCTGGCTTCGTTGATTTCCACCAGTACACGACCGAGTGCCGGGTTGAACACGGCTTGGGCGGGGCCGTCGCCGGCAACGAGTTGGCCATTGATCAAGAGTTTGGTTTGCATGGCTTTGTCCTCATCGAAGCTGTTTTTGTTTTCCTGCTGAAACCGGCCCCCTGTGGGAGCGGGCTTGCCCGCGATGACTGACATTCAACAGAAATGTCGACTGTAAGACCGCTATCGCGGGCAAGCCCGCTCCCACAGGATCCGGTTTCCACATTGGGAATGAGCTGTCAGTTATTTCCCGCCACTGCCCGCAACGCTTTCCCCGCCGCGGGTCAGGTAATAGGCGCCGAGAATCGGCAGCATGGTCACCATCATCACCAGCATCGCGACGACGTTGGTCACCGGCACGTCCCGTGGGCGGCTGAGCTGATTGAGCAGCCACAACGGCAAAGTGCGTTCATGGCCGGCGGTGAAGGTGGTGACGATGATTTCGTCGAACGACAGGGCGAACGCCAGCATGCCGCCGGCCAGCAACGCCGAGCCGAGGTTCGGCAGCACGATGTAGCGGAAGGTCTGCCAGCCGTCGGCGCCGAGGTCCATCGACGCCTCGATCAAACTGTAGGAAGTGCGGCGCAACCGGGCGATGACGTTGTTGTAGACGATCACCACACAGAAGGTCGCGTGACCGATCACGATGGTGAATACCCCAGGTTCGATCCCCAGGGTCTTGAAGGTTGCCAGCAGTGCGATCCCGGTGATGATCCCGGGCAGGGCAATCGGCAGGATCAGCATCAGCGAGATGCCTTGTTTGCCGAAGAAGTCCCGTCGGTACAACGCCGCCGAGGCGAGGGTGCCGAGGATCAGCGCAATCAGCGTCGCAATGGACGCGATCTGCAACGACAGCTTGATGGCTTCCAGCACATCAGGCCGGGAGAACGCCACGCCGATCCACTTCAGGGTGAAGCCCTTGGGCGGAAAGCTGAACGCCGCGTCTTCGGTGTTGAAGGCGTAGAGGAGGATGATCAGGATCGGGAAGTGCAAGAACACCAACCCGCCCCAGGCGGCGATGCGCAGGCCCAGGGATGCCCGGTCTTGAGAGGAAGAGTCAGAGCGCATCGAAGGCCCCCAGACGTTTGACGATGGACAGGTAAATGGCGATCAGCACGATCGGCACCAGGGTGAAGGCCGCTGCCATCGGCATGTTGCCGATCGCCCCTTGTTGGGCATAGACCATGCTGCCGACGAAATAGCCCGGCGGACCCACCAGTTGCGGCACGATGAAGTCGCCCAGGGTCAGTGAAAAGGTGAAGATCGAACCGGCGGCGATGCCTGGAATCGACAGCGGCAGAATCACTTGCATGAAGGTCTGACGGGGCTTGGCGCCGAGGTCCGCCGAGGCTTGCAACAACGACGGCGGCAGGCGTTCCAGTGAGGCCTGGATCGGCAGGATCATGAACGGCAACCAGATGTAGACGAACACCATGAACCGCCCCAGGTGCGAGGTCGACAAGGTGCTGCCACCCAGCCCCGGGATCCCGAGCACCCATTGCAACACCGGCTCCAGCCCCAGGTGCTGAACGAACCACTGTGCCACGCCGCCCTTGGCCAGCAGCAAGGTCCAGGCGTAGGCCTTGACGATATAACTGGCCCACATCGGCATCATCACCGCAATGTAGAAAAACGCCTTGATGTTGCCGCTGGTGTAACGCGCCATGTAGTAGGCGATCGGGAACGCCACCACGGCGCTGGCGAGTGACACGACGATGGCCATGCTCAGGGTGCGCAGGATGATGTCGAAGTTCGACGGCTGGAACAGCGCAGCGAAGTTCGCCAGGGTCAGGTCGGGGGTGACCGCCATGGTGAAGTCATCGAAGGTGTAGAAGCCTTGCCACAACAACGTCAGCAGCGAGCCGAGGTAGATCGCACCAAACCACAGCAACGGCGGCACCAGCAGCAGCGACAGATACAGGTTCGGCCGCCGGTACAGCAGGTTGGAAAACCTGCGCAACGGCGAGCCGCTTGCCGGTGTTCGAGGGATCACGCTGTCCATCTCACACCCCGCCCACAACATTGTCGTGCAGCGGAGTCATCGCCTCGCGCGCCCAGCGAGCGCTGATGCGTTGCCCGGTCTGATGTTGCGCGCTGACGTCCAGCCACTGGACGTTGGCCTGGCAGATGTTCAGGGTCTGGCCGTTTTCCAGCTTCAATTCATAGCGGGTGGCGCTGCCTTGGTACTGGATGTCGTGCAGCAGGCCGCTGACTTCGATTTCGTGGCTGGCCAGCGGGCCTTCGGCGAAACGCACGTGTTCCGGGCGAATCGAAAACGGCTGTGGATTGCCACTCAACTGCCGCGCCAGATCGCCGCGAATCACATTGGACGTGCCGACGAACTCGGCGACGAAGGTGGTCGCCGGCTTCATATAGAGGTTGCGCGGCGTGTCGACCTGTTCGATGCGGCCCTTGTTGAACACGGCCACGCGGTCGGACATCGACAGCGCTTCGGTCTGGTCGTGGGTGACGAAGATAAAGGTGATGCCGAGTTGGCGTTGCAGTTTCTTCAGCTCGCCTTGCATTTGCTCGCGCAACTTCAGGTCGAGGGCGCCCAAGGGCTCGTCGAGCAACAACACGCGAGGGCGATTGACCAATGCGCGGGCCAGGGCCACACGCTGGCGCTGACCGCCGGAAAGTTGAACCGGTTTGCGCTCGCCGTAGCCACTGAGGGCGACCATCTCGAGGGCTTCTTCGGCACGTTTATGGCGTTCGGTCTTGCCGACGCCTTTGACTTTCAAACCGTAGGCGACGTTGTCTAGAACGTTCATGTGCGGGAACAGGGCGTAATCCTGGAACACGGTGTTCACGTCCCGCAGATACGGCGGCACCCCGGCAGCTTCGGTGCCATGAATACGGATGGAGCCGGCGCTCGGTTGTTCGAAACCGGCAATCAGGCGCAGGCAGGTGGTTTTGCCCGAGCCGGAAGGGCCCAACATGGAAAAGAACTCGCCGTCCTGGATATCGATGGAAACCCGGTCAACGGCCTTCACCTCGCCGAACTGACGGGAAACGTTGGTGAACTGGACTGCAAGCGTCATGGGTGCGGTGCTCCAGAAAACTGAAATCTTTAAAAGCTTCGCGAGCAAGCCCGCTCCCACAGGGGAATGCCATCAAATGTGGGAGCGGGCTTGCTCGCGAAGAGGGCTTAACGGCCGCCCATGATCGCGATGTAATCCTGGGTCCAGCGGCTATAAGGCACAAACTTGCCACCTTCAGCCTGTGGGGTTTTCCAGAAAGCGATCTTGTCGAACTGGTCGAAACCATTGGTCTTGCAACCTTCGGCACCCAGCAGTTCGCTTGCTTTACACGCCGCCGGGACCGCCGGCAGCGAACCGAACCAGGCGGACACATCGCCCTGGACCTTCGGCGTGAGCGACCAGTCCATCCACTTGTAAGCGCAGTTCGGGTGTTTGGCTTCGGCATGCAACATGGTGGTGTCGGCCCACCCGGTTGCGCCTTCTTTGGGGATGGTCGAGGCGATCGGCTGTTTCTCGTTCATCAGGCCGTTGACCTGATACGGCCAGGAGCTGGAAGCCACCACGCCTTCGTTCTTGAAGTCACTCATCTGCACGGTGGTGTCGTGCCAGTAGCGGTGGATCAGCTTTTGTTGACTGCGCAGCAGATCGAGCACGGCCTTGTACTGTTTTTCGTCGAGCAGGTAAGGGTCCTTGATGCCCAGTTCCGGCTTGACGGTTTTCAGGTACAGCGCCGCGTCCGCAATGTAGATCGGGCCGTCATACGCCTGCACGCGGCCCTTGTTGGATTTGCCGTCGGGCAGCTTCTGCTCTTCGAGTATCACGCCCCAGCTGGTCGGCGGCTGTTTGAACACGTTGGTGTTGTACATGAGCACATTCGGGCCCCATTGGTACGGGGTGCCGTAGGTCTGCGTGTCGACCACGTACCACGGTGCATCCTTCAGGCGCGGATCGAGATTCTTCCAGTTGGGGATCAGTGCGGTGTTGATCGGCTGGACACGCTTGCCGGCGATCAGGCGCAAGGAGGCATCGCCGGACGCGGTCACCAGGTCGTAACCGCCCTTGGCCATCAGGCTGACCATTTCATCGGATGTGCCGGCGGTCTTGACGTTGACCTTGCAACCGGTTTCCTTCTCGAAAGCGCTGACCCAGTCGTAGGCCTTGTCGGTTTCGCCCCGTTCGATATAGCCGGGCCAGGCGACGATATCCAGCTGACCTTCGCCGGCACCGACGGCTTTCAGCGGTTCGGCGGCCTGCAGGCTGGCGCTGGCCAGCAATGCTGTGGTGATTGCACTGAGCAGTGCGGTCTTGTGCACGAACATGGGGTTTCCCTCTTCTTTAATTAGGATCGGGACAGCGTTGAACGGGGTGATGCGCCGTGAGTGGCTTGTTATTAGCTTAGTGCGCTTTGTGAGAGGCTGACTGAGGCCGGGCTGTCTTGTGGATTTATCCAGCCTAGTGCGCGGTCTCACGGTCGACAAATCTCTAAGGCTGGATTTGATGAAATAGATTGAGAGGGTGCGTTCCCGCCCGTTTGCCTAAAAGTGAGCAACATCTGGAAGCGCTCTCATCGAGAGGCGCCCAGAACAAAGCATCCGGCGACCTCGGCAGCCCGATCCCACAGTAGATCTGCAGTGAACACACAGTCTGTGCATCACAGCTCCCACAGGCCCTCGGCTATACTCCCCCGAAATTTGATCCGCACCGAGGACTGACTGTGAAGAACTGGACGTTGCGCCAACGCATTTTGGTGAGCTTTGCGGTGATTATCGCGATCATGCTGTTGATGGTCGTGGTGTCTTTTTCTCGGCTGATCAAGATCGACGCCAACACAGAAAAGGTCCACACCGACGCGGTTCCGGGCGTTTATTACAGCTCCATGATCCGCGGTGGCTGGGTCGACAGTTATGTCGTGACCCAGCAGCTCGTCGGCCTCTCCCAGCATCGGGAAATGACCGCCGAGGACCAGGCGAAGTACGCAGGTTTCGAACAGCATCTGCGTGAGGAAATTCAGAATTATCAGAAGCTCATCACCGATCCTGCCGACCAGGCTTCTTTCGACGAGTTCGAGGCTAATCATCAAACCTTCAACCAGGTATTGGCGAAAGTCCTGGGCCTCTATCAACGCAAAGACTACGAAGGGGCGCGGGTGTTGCTCGATCAAGAGCTGACGCCGGCGTGGCTCGACGGCCGCAAGCATTTGAACAACATCATCGAACAAAATCGTGAGCAGGCTGAGCAAGCGGCTCAGACCATCAGCGATGCGGTGACCGCCGCCAAGATCAGCATGGGCCTGTCGTTGCTGGTCGCGATGTTTGTCGCCGGGTTGTGCGGCTGGCTGTTGATGCGCGCGATCATGGCGCCAATGAGCCGGATCGTGAGCGTTCTGGAAGTCATGCGCAGCGGCGACTTGAGCGGGCGATTGGATCTGGCGCGCAAAGACGAGTTCGGCGCGGTGCAAACCGGTTTCAACGACATGATGACCGAACTCACCTCGCTGGTGTCCCAGGCCCAACGCTCCTCGGTGCAGGTCACCACGTCGGTCACGGAAATCGCCGCGACCTCCAAGCAGCAACAGGCCACCGCGACCGAAACCGCGGCCACCACCACCGAAATCGGTGCGACCTCCCGTGAAATTGCCGCCACCTCGCGGGATCTGGTGCGGACCATGACCGAAGTCTCCACCGCCGCCGATCAGGCGTCGGTGCTGGCCGGCTCCGGCCAACAGGGCCTGGCGCGCATGGAAGACACCATGCACTCGGTGATGGGCGCAGCGGATCTGGTCAACGCCAAACTGGCGATCCTCAACGAGAAGGCCGGCAACATCAATCAGGTAGTGGTGACCATCGTCAAAGTCGCCGACCAGACCAACCTGTTGTCCCTGAACGCGGCGATCGAAGCCGAGAAGGCCGGCGAATATGGTCGCGGGTTTGCCGTGGTCGCCACCGAAGTGCGGCGTCTGGCGGACCAGACCGCGGTGGCCACCTATGACATCGAGCAGATGGTGCGTGAGATCCAGTCGGCGGTGTCGGCCGGGGTCATGGGCATGGACAAGTTCTCCGAGGAAGTGCGCCGTGGCATGTCCGAGGTGCAGCAGGTCGGTGAGCAGCTGTCGCAGATCATTCATCAGGTGCAGGCGCTCGCACCAAGGGTGTTGATGGTCAACGAAGGCATGCAGGCCCAGGCCACCGGTGCCGAGCAGATCAACCACGCGCTGGTGCAGTTGGGCGATGCCAGCAGCCAGACCGTCGAGTCTCTGCGTCAGGCCAGTTTCGCCATCGATGAACTGAGCCAGGTGGCCGTGGGGCTGCGTGGCGGCGTCTCGCGATTCAAAGTCTGATGAGCGAGCTCGCGGTCAAACGCGGCGCGGCGATGCCGGCGAAGCAGTCGTTGTTTTTGGTGTTCCACATCGGCGACGAGCGTTACGCCTTGCAGGCCATCGAGGTGGCCGAAGTGTTGCCACAGCTGCCGTTGAAACCCATTCCCCGGGCGCCGGACTGGGTGGCGGGAGTGTTCGCCTATCGCGGCGCGGTGGTGCCGGTGATCGACCTCAGCGCCCTGACGTTCGGCCAAGCGGCCCAGGTCCGCACCAGCACGCGGCTGGTGCTGGTGCACTATCGGCCGGATGAGGCGACGCCTGCGCAGTTGCTCGGGCTGATTCTGGAACAGGCCACCGACACGTTGCGTTGCAACCCGGCGGACTTTCAGCCTTATGGCCTGGACAATCGCCAGGCGCCGTACCTGGGCCCGGTGCGTGAAGATGCCCAGGGTTTGCTGCAATGGGTACGGGTTGCCGATTTGCTGGACGAACAGGTTCGAGCCTTATTGTTTCCCTCGCCGCCGCTGGATCTGGCGCAGTTTGAGGAGCAGGGATGAGCAGCGATCAAAGGTTTTTTGATTTCCTCAAGGAGCGTATTGGCCTCGATGTGGGCTCGGTCGGCCCGGCGATCATCGAACGCGCGGTGCGCCAGCGCTGCACGGCGGCTCGGGCGCTGACGGCCGATGAGTACTGGCACACCTTGCTGGGCTCGCGGGACGAACAACAGGCACTGATCGAAGCGGTGATCGTTCCCGAGACCTGGTTTTTCCGTTACCCGGAATCCTTCGCCACGCTGGCGAAGCTGGCGGCCAAGCGGCTGACGGCGATCAATAACATGCGCGCCTTGCGGATACTCAGCCTGCCGTGCTCCACCGGCGAAGAGCCGTACTCGATCGCCATGGCATTGCTAGATGCCGGCCTGGCACCACACCAGTTCAAGGTTGACGGCATGGATGTCAGCCCGCTGTCGGTGGAAAAGGCCAGGCTCGCGCTGTACGGCAAGAATTCGTTTCGGGGCCAGGACATCGAGTTTCGCGAGCGCCATTTCACGGCTGAAAACGACAACTATCGCCTCAGCGGGCGCGTGCTTGAACAGGTGCGTTTGCAGGTCGGCAATCTGCTCGATCCGACGTTGCTGGTCAACGAGCCACCCTATGACTTCGTGTTCTGTCGCAATTTGCTGATCTATTTCGATCAGCCGACCCAGCAGCAGGTATTCGAAGTGCTCAAACGCCTGACCCACGTCGATGGCGTGCTGTTTATCGGCCCGGCGGAGGGCAGTCTGCTGGGCCGTTTCGGCATGCGCTCGATCGGTATCCCGCAGTCGTTTGCCTTCAGTCGTCAAAGTACGCCCGAACCACTTGCGACCTTCGAGCCGATGCCGCTGCCGGTGCAACAACCGGTGCGCAGCGTGACACCGCCGCCGGTGCGCAGTCGGCCTTTCGCGACGGTCGTGCCGATGCCTCAAGCTCCCAATGCCACCCCTTCGAAAGCTATCCCTTCGGACTCTGCCACGCTGCTGGCGAACATCGCCGCGCTGGCCAACGAAGGCAAAAGCGCCGAGGCCCGTGCCGCGTGCGAAAGCTATTTACGCAGTCACGAGCCGGTGGCCCAGGTGTTCTATTGGCTGGGGCTGCTCAGCGATGTCGCGGGCAGCGCCCTGGAGGCCCAGGGGTTTTATCGCAAGGCGTTGTACCTCGAGCCGCAACACCCCGATGCGTTGATGCACCTGGCCACCTTGCTGCAGTCCCAGGGCGACACGGCCGGTGCCAGACGATTGCAGGCCCGCGCTGCCCGCAGCGAGCGCGCCGCTGACAGTGAGCGTAAACGATGAACGTCTCCGACATTTTGAGCGTCACCCATGAAGATGCCCAAGCCATCGACGACTGCTGGAACCGCATCGGTATCCATGGCGACAGGACCTGCCCGCTGCTGAGCGAGCACATTCATTGCCGTAACTGCGCAGTGTATTCAGCTGCCGCCACACGCTTGCTCGACCGCTACGCCTTGCAGCAGGACGACCGTGGGCAAGTCTCGACGGTGGTCGAGAACGATGTGAAAACCCGCTCGCTGCTGATGTTTCGTCTCGGCGAAGAATGGTTGGGCCTGGCCACCCGCAGCCTGGTCGAAGTGGCGCCGCTGCAGGCGATTCACTCCTTGCCGCATCAGCGCTCCCGGGCGTTGCTCGGCGTGGCGAATGTGCGCGGTTCCTTGGTGGCGTGCCTGTCGCTGGTGGAGCTGCTGGGGCTCGACGGCACCAGTGGTGTGGTGTCCGGCGCGCGGGTGATGCCACGGATGCTGATCATCGCCGCCCATGGCGGGCCGGTGGTGGTGCCGGTGGACGAGGTGGACGGGATTCATGCCATCGACGAGCGCATTCTCGATGCCGCGTCTCAGTCCGGTACTCAGTCCAGCGCCAAATACACCCGTGGCGTCTTGCAATTCAAAGGTCGCAGCCTGCGTTGGCTGGATGAAGAACAGCTGCTGTCCGCCGTGACCCGGAGCCTCACATGACCCCCGAGCAAATGCGTGACGCCTCTTTGCTGGAACTGTTCAGCCTGGAAGCCGAGGCCCAGACCCTGGTGCTGAGCGCAGGTCTTTTGGCGCTTGAACGCGATCCGACCCAGGCCGATTATCTTGAATCGTGCATGCGCGCGGCCCATTCGCTCAAGGGCGCGGCGCGGATTGTCGGCGTCGATGCCGGGGTCAGCGTTGCCCATGTGATGGAAGATTACCTGGTCAGCGCCCAGGAAGGACGCCTGTACCTGCGGCCCGAACACATTGATGCGCTGTTACAAGGCACCGATCTGCTGACGCGGATTGCGACGCCGGGCAACGCTCCAGCGCCTGCGGATATCGAAGCTTACGTCGTCTTGATGGGACGGCTGCTTGAACACATGGCGGCTGTCCCCATCGCGCCGCCGATGGCAGAACCTCAGCTCGAACCGCCGACACCCAGGGTCGAGCCGCCCGTTCCTGCCGCCCAAGCACCCGTCGAAGCACCCCCGGCAGCGCCCGCCGAGCCTGCGCCCCAGACTAGACGCACCACTGACAGTGGCGAACGCGTATTGCGCGTCACCGCCGAGCGCTTGAACAGCCTGCTCGACCTGTCGAGTAAGTCCCTGGTGGAAACCCAGCGGCTCAAGCCGCACCTGGCCACCATGCAGCGCCTTAAACGCATGCAGAGCAATGGCCTGCGGGCGCTGGAAAGCCTCAACGTCCATCTCAAGGACCATGCCTTGAGCCTCGAAGCTCAGGAAGCCTTGGGCGATGCCCGTCGATTGCTGGCTGAATCCCAGCAATTGCTGGTGGAAAAAAACGCTGAGCTGGACGAGTTCGCCTGGCACGCCAGCCAGCGCGCACAGGTGTTGTATGACACCGCGCTGGCCTGTCGCATGCGGCCGTTCGCCGACGTGCTGAGCGGGCAAGTGCGCATGGTCCGCGATCTCGGCCGCAACCTTGGCAAACAGGTACGGCTGGAGATCGAGGGCGAAAAGACTCAAGTCGACCGCGACGTACTGGAAAAACTCGAAGCGCCGCTGACGCACCTGCTGCGCAATGCGGTGGATCACGGCATCGAAACCCCGGAACAACGGCTCTTGGCGGGCAAGCCGGAAGAGGGCCTGATCCGTTTGCGAGTGTCGCATCAGGCCGGTCTGCTGGTGCTGGAACTGAGCGATGACGGCAATGGCGTCGACCTGGAAAAGGTCCGCCGCACTATTGTCGAGCGGCAGTTATCCCCAGCCGAGACGGCCGCCCAACTGAGCGAAGAAGAGCTGCTGACGTTTCTGTTTCTGCCGGGGTTCAGCCTGCGCGATGCGGTCACCGAAGTGTCCGGGCGCGGCGTCGGGCTCGATGCGGTTCAGCACATGGTCCGTCAGTTGCGCGGCGCCGTGGTGCTGGCGCAAACGGCGGGGGCGGGCAGTCGCTTTCATCTGGAAGTGCCGCTGACGCTGTCGGTGGTGCGCAGTCTGGTGGTGGAAGTCGGTGACGAGGCGTATGCCTTCCCGCTGGCGCATATCGAGCGCATGTGCGACCTGGAGCCGGAAGACATCGTGCAGGTCGAAGGCCGGCAGCACTTCTGGTACGAAGGCCGGCATGTCGGGTTGGTCGCCGCCAGTCAGCTGTTGCAGCGCCCGGCGAGCCAGAGCAGCGCGCAGACCCTAAAAGTGGTGGTCATCCGCGAGCGCGAGGCGATCTATGGGGTGGCGGTCGAGCGGTTTATTGGCGAGCGAACGCTGGTGGTGCTGCCGCTGGACGAGCGCCTGGGCAAGGTGCAGGACATTTCCGCCGGGGCCTTGCTCGACGATGGCTCGGTGGTGCTGATCGTCGACGTCGAAGACATGCTGCGCTCGGTGGACAAACTACTCAATACCGGGCGTCTGGAGCGCATTGCCCGGCACCCCGATCAGGCCGTCGAAGCGGCGCGTAAACGGATTCTGGTGGTAGACGATTCGCTGACCGTTCGTGAGTTGCAGCGTAAATTGCTGCTCAATCGCGGCTACGACGTCGCTGTGGCGGTGGACGGTATGGATGGCTGGAATGCCTTGCGTTCGGAGGATTTCGATCTGCTGATCACCGACATCGACATGCCGCGCATGGACGGCATCGAGCTGGTGTCTTTATTGCGCCGTGACAATCGCCTGCAATCGCTGCCGGTAATGGTGGTGTCCTACAAGGACCGCGAAGAAGACCGTCGCCGTGGACTGGACGCCGGCGCCGACTATTATCTAGCCAAGGCCAGTTTTCATGATGACGCGTTGCTGGATGCCGTGGTTGAGCTCATTGGAGGGGCGCGGGCATGAAAATCGCTATCGTCAATGACATGCCCATGGCGGTAGAGGCCTTGCGCCGCGCGCTGGCGTTCGAGCCGGCGCACGAGGTGGTCTGGGTCGCCGGCAACGGCGCCGAGGCAGTGCAACGTTGCGCCGAATACACCCCGGATCTGATCCTGATGGATTTGATCATGCCATTGATGGACGGCGTGGAAGCGACCCGGCGGATCATGGCCGAAACCCCGTGCGCGATTGTCATTGTCACCGTCGACCGCCAGCAAAACGTGCACCGGGTGTTCGAAGCCATGGGCTATGGCGCGCTGGATGTGGTGGATACCCCGGCGATCGGGGCCGGCAATGCTCAGGAAGCCGCCGCACCGCTGCTGCGCAAGATCATCAACATTGGCTGGCTGATCGGTGACCACAGCAATCGGGTGCGATCGGCACCGAGCCCGCACCGCAACTCGGCCTCGCGCCAGCGCCTGGTGGCCATCGGTTCATCCGCCGGCGGACCGGCGGCGCTGGAAGTGCTGCTCAAGGGCCTGCCCCGAGATTTTCCGGCGGCCATTGTGCTGGTCCAGCATGTGGATCAGGTGTTCGCCGCCGGTATGGCCGAATGGCTTGCCAGCGCCAGCGGCCTGGACGTGCGCCTGGCCCAGGAAGGCGAGCCGCCGCAAAGCGGCACGGTCCTGCTGGCCGGTACCAATCACCATATTCGCCTGCTGAAAAACGGCACGTTGGCCTACACCGCCGAACCGGTCAACGAAATCTATCGGCCTTCGATCGATGTGTTTTTCGAGAGTGTGGCCAGTTACTGGAGCGGTGACGCCGTGGGCGTTCTGCTGACCGGTATGGGGCGCGACGGCGCCCAGGGGCTTAAACTCATGCGCCAACAGGGCTACCTGACCATTGCTCAGGACCAGCAAAGCAGTGCGGTGTACGGCATGCCGAAGGCGGCCGCGGCCATCGACGCGGCCGTGGAAGTTCGCCCACTGGACAAGATAGCGCCACGATTGCTGGAGATTTTCCAAAAATGACTATCATTAGCAGCAATCGTGGCCCAGGCAGTACTCAGGTGACCGCACATGAATGATTTACAGCTCGACGATTTCAAAACCGACGAAAACGCCGCCATGGTGCTGTTGGTGGACGATCAGGCGATGATCGGCGAGGCGGTGCGGCGTGGTCTGTCGAACGAAGAAAACATCGACTTCCATTTCTGCGCCGACCCGCACCAGGCCATCGCCCAGGCGGTCCGCATCAAGCCGACGGTGATCCTTCAGGACCTGGTCATGCCCGGCCTCGACGGCCTGAGCCTGGTGCGCGAATACCGCAATCACCCGGCGACCAAGGACATTCCGATCATTGTCCTGTCGACCAAGGAAGACCCGCTGATCAAGAGCGCGGCGTTCGCCGCAGGCGCCAACGATTACCTGGTCAAACTGCCGGATAATATCGAACTGGTGGCGCGCATCCGTTATCACTCGCGCTCCTACATGACCCTGCTGCAACGTGACGCGGCGTACCGCGCGTTGCGGGTCAGCCAGCAGCAGTTGCTCGACACCAACCTGGTGCTGCAACGCTTGATGAACTCCGACGGCCTGACCGGGCTGTCGAACCGCCGGCATTTCGATGAATACCTGGAGCTGGAGTGGCGGCGTTCGCTGCGTGATCAGACGCAATTGTCGTTGCTGATGATCGATGTCGATTACTTCAAGTCCTACAACGACAGTTTTGGCCACCTCGAAGGCGATGAAGCCCTGCGCAAAGTCGCCACGGCGATTCGCGATGCCAGCGCCAGGCCATCGGACCTGCCGGCCCGTTACGGCGGCGAAGAGTTCGTTCTGGTCCTGCCCAACACTTCGCCGGGCGGTGCGCGGCTGGTGGCGGAAAAACTGCGCCAGACCGTGGCCGGGTTGAAGATCCCGCACACTTTCCCGACCGAAGGTTCGAGCCTGACCATCAGCATCGGCCTGTCGACCATGATCCCGCAGCCGGGCAGCGACTGCCGGCAATTGATCTCGGCGGCGGACAAGGGGCTGTACCTGGCGAAGAACAATGGGCGCAATCAGGTGGGGATCGAATGAACCATCAGGTTCATTCGCCGCTAAAGCCGCCAGGCGGGCTGCCTTGACAGCCTGATTACGGTATACTCGCCGGCTTTCAAAAGTTCGCCAACGAGTGCTGCCCGCCATGGAAATCAACCCGATCCTTAACAGTATCAAGGACCTGTCCGAGCGCTCCGAAACTATTCGGGGGTATCTTTGACTACGATCAAAAGCATGAGCGTCTGACTGAAGTCAATCGCGAGCTTGAAGATCCGAGTGTCTGGAGTAACCCTGAGTACGCTCAGAACCTGGGTCGCGAGCGTTCGCTGCTGGCTCAGATCGTAGAAACCCTCGATGAAATGTCCAGCGGTCTGGCCGATGCCAAAGACCTGCTGTTGATGTCTGCCGAGGAAGAAGACCAGGCCGCCGTCGACGACGTAGCCCTTGAAGTGGAGCGCCTGCGCGAAGCCCTCGAGAAGCTCGAGTTCCGTCGCATGTTCAGCGGCGAGATGGACCCGAACAACGCCTACCTGGACATCCAGGCCGGCTCCGGCGGTACCGAGGCTCAGGACTGGGCCAACATCCTGCTGCGCATGTACCTGCGCTGGGCGGATAAACGCGGTTTCGACGCGACCATCATGGAACTGTCGGCCGGTGAAGTCGCTGGTATCAAGGGCGCTACCGTGCACATCAAGGGCGAATACGCCTTTGGCTGGCTGCGCACCGAAATCGGCGTGCACCGTCTGGTGCGCAAGAGCCCGTTCGACTCCGGCAACCGTCGTCACACCTCGTTCTCGGCCGTGTTCGTGTCGCCGGAAATCGATGACAACATCGAAATCGACATCAACCCGTCGGACCTGCGCATCGACACCTACCGCTCCTCCGGTGCCGGTGGTCAGCACGTAAACACCACCGACTCGGCCGTACGGATTACCCACGTACCGACCAATACCGTGGTCAGCTGCCAGAACGAACGCTCCCAGCACGCCAACAAAGACACCGCGATGAAAATGTTGCGGGCGCGCTTGTACGAGCAGGAAGTGCAGAAACGCAACGCTGCTTCCCAGGCCCTGGAAGACACCAAGTCGGACATCGGCTGGGGTCACCAGATCCGTTCGTATGTGCTCGATGCCTCGCGGATCAAGGATCTGCGCACCAACATCGAACGCAGCGACTGTGACAAGGTGCTCGACGGCGACATCGACGAATACCTGGTGGCGAGCCTGAAACAAGGCTTGTAAGACATGCAACAAAGGATCGCCTGATTCACCGCGATCCTGTGGGAGCGGGCTTGCCCGCGATCCCCAGCCGAAGGCTGGGGACAACGAACCTGATGGAATATTTAAAGACATGAGCGACCTACAACTCGACCCGCAAGCCCTGCAACAGGAAGAAAACTCCCTGATCGCCCTGCGCAAGGAAAAGCTTGCTGCCGAGCGCGCCAAGGGCAATGCCTTCCCCAACGACTTCCGCCGCGACAATTACTGCGAAGATTTGCAGAAACAGTACGCGGACAAGACCAAGGAAGAGCTGGCAGAGGCTGCGATTCCGGTCAAGGTGGCGGGTCGCATCATGCTCAACCGTGGCTCGTTCATGGTGATTCAGGACATGACCGGGCGGATTCAGGTTTACGTCAACCGTAAAACCCTGTCCGAAGAAACCCTGGCCGCGGTGAAAACCTGGGACATGGGCGACATCATTGCAGCCGAAGGCACCCTGGCGCGTTCCGGCAAAGGCGACCTGTACGTCGAAATGACCAGCGTGCGCCTGCTGACCAAGTCGCTGCGCCCGCTGCCGGACAAGCACCACGGCCTGACCGACACCGAACAGCGCTACCGTCAGCGTTACGTTGACCTGATCGTCAACGAAGATGTGCGCCAGACCTTCCGCGTGCGTTCGCAAGTGATTGCGCACATCCGCAGCTTCCTGATGAAGCGTGACTTCCTGGAAGTGGAAACACCGATGCTGCAAACCATTCCAGGCGGCGCGGCGGCCAAGCCGTTCGAGACGCATCACAACGCGCTGGACATGGAAATGTTCTTGCGCATTGCGCCTGAGCTGTACCTCAAGCGGCTTGTTGTTGGTGGGTTTGAAAAGGTGTTCGAGATCAACCGCAACTTCCGTAACGAAGGCGTTTCGACCCGTCACAACCCTGAATTCACCATGTTGGAGTTCTACCAGGCTTACGCCGACTACGAAGACAACATGGACCTGACCGAAGAGCTGTTCCGCGAATTGGCTCAGCTGGTTCTGGGCAGCACCGACGTGCCTTACGGCGACAAGGTGTTCCACTTCGGCGAGCCGTTCGTGCGTCTGTCGGTGTTCGACTCGATTCTCAAGTACAACCCGGAGCTGACCGCTGCCGACCTGCAGGACATCGACAAGGCCCGCGCCATCGCCAAGAAGGCCGGCGCCAAGGTGCTCGGCTTTGAAGGTCTGGGCAAACTGCAGGTGATGATTTTCGAAGAACTGGTCGAGCACAAGCTGGAGCAGCCGCACTTCATCACCCAGTACCCGTTCGAAGTGTCGCCGCTGGCCCGTCGTAACGACGAGAACCCGAGCGTCACCGACCGTTTCGAACTGTTCATCGGCGGCCGTGAAATCGCCAACGCCTACTCCGAGTTGAACGATGCGGAAGATCAGGCCGAGCGTTTCATGGCGCAGGTGGCCGACAAGGACGCTGGCGACGACGAAGCCATGCACTACGACGCCGACTTCGTTCGCGCGCTGGAGTACGGCATGCCGCCGACCGCTGGTGAAGGGATCGGCATCGACCGTCTGGTGATGTTGCTGACCAACTCACCGTCGATCCGCGACGTGATCCTGTTCCCGCACATGCGGCCGCAAGCGTAAGTGTTTCAATTAAAAAGCCGCCTATAACAGGCGGCTTTTTATTGCCTGTCTGGTACAAACGTATCAATTGGTTACTTTTGACGTTTAGAGAGGAATACCTGTCGTGAATCGTGCAATGGCTCAAGAAGGTGCAGCGGATATCGCCACTGCGGTCGCTGAAAGTGTTCAGTACCAGGGCCGCAAGGCCAGCCGACAGGGCAGCGAACAGCGTCGACAGGACATTCTCGACGCGGCGATGCGCATTGTCGTGCGCGATGGCGTGCGGGCCGTGCGCCACCGTGCGGTGGCCGCCGAGGCCTGTGTGCCGCTGTCGGCCACCACGTACTATTTCAAAGACATCGATGACCTGCTCACCGATACCTTCGCGCAATACGTGGAACGCAGCGCGGCGTTCATGGCCCGGTTGTGGGCCAGCAACGAAGGCCTGTTGCGCGAGATGGTTGTCAGCGGCGATGGCACCCCCGAGTCCCGCTCACAACTGGCGGACGATATCGCGCGGCTGATGGCTGACTATGTTCATCGGCAATTGATCAATCGCCGCGAGCACTTGATGGCCGAGCAAGCCTTCCGCCAGGAAGCGCTGCTCAACCCGCGTCTGGCGTTATTGGTGCGCTCCCATCAGCAAATTCTGCTGCAGGGCACCTGCCAACTTTTCGAAGTATTGGGTTCCCGTGAGCCACAACAGGATGCCAAAGTGTTGACGGCGATTATCGGACGGATGGAATATCAGGGCCTGCTCAACGACGCCGAGCCTGTTGCCGAAGAGGAAATGCTCGGCATCCTCAACCGCTACATGCATTTGGTACTGGCGTCGGTGTAACCCCTGAGTGGAGGCTAACCCCTGTGGGAGCGAGCCTGCTCGCGATGACGGTCTGACATTCAACATCTCTGTTGCCTGACACACCGCCATCGCGAGCAGGCTCGCTCCCACAGGGGCCGGCTTTCACTTGAGGTTGGTGTTGTGTTCATAGGGAGTGTTGAATGAAAGCCTGGCGTGTCGTTGTGATCGCCTTGTCGTTCCTGCTGCTCAGTGGCTGCCTGGTGACCTTCAAGGAGCCATTGCCCACCAGCGAGCCCGCGCCCAAAGGGCTGCTCGGTGAATGGACCAGCACCAACGCCTGGGGCGAGCCGATGAACCTGGAACTGACGCGCATCGGTGACAACCACTATCAGGCGGTCAGCTACTTCAAGGCCAAACCCCATGAGCGTGAAGCCTATCCCTTCACGGTGTCGCGCCATGGCAATCGCTGGTACCTGTCGGCGAAGGTGCCGGCGCAGTTCGGCGGGCACTTCACCATCGCCGGGTTCGAACTCAACGAAAAGCACGAACTGGTGGTCTACAACCTCGACCTCGAGCAGATCAAGCAGGCCATGGGGCAAGAAGCCCTCAGCGGCGAAGGCTTCCAGACCGACGACGGCGACGGGATGTTGGTCAACAACAGCATGGATCAGGTGTTTGCCTACCTCGACGACCCGGCCAATTCCGATGTCTTCGTCGAAGCGGTGCGCTATCAGCGCCTGGCCAAAACCAAATAAACCCAGCACGTAACGGTTTACTACAGGAGTTTCGGGTGGACGAATACCAGCAGACGATACGCATGTTGTCCGATCGCATAGTGCTGGCGCAGACGCCGATTCGCGTTCTGGATGCGGTCAAGTGGGATGACAGCATTCGCAAGGGGTTCCTCAAAGGCAAGGGCAAGGAAATGCCGGCCGTGGACCGCGATTACTACCTCAATCGACCGCTGTCGTTCGACTCCAGCAAAGTGAAGCTGGAATTCCAGAACATCGAGCGCGACATCACCCGCCAGCTCGGCCAGTTCAACCCGGTCGGCCAGATCATGCGCCGCATGTGCAAGGAATACCGGATGGTGGTGCGCATGCTCGAAGCGCGCGGCACCGAGGATTTCGGGCTGATTTCCCAGGAGTTGTATGGCGCGGCGTCCGATGCGTTTCACGCCGGCGACCCGACCCTGGCCGACCTGGGGCTGATGCTCTCCGACTACCTGAACAACATCGACGGCCGTGGCGACCTCAAGGACGAACCGAAAATCCTCACCGCCAAGGAAGCCGTCAACCTGCTGCAACATCGGTTGAACAAGGTGTTTGGCGAAAACGAGGAAACCATTCGGGTATTCGAATCCGACGGGATCGTCGCCGATGCGGCGGCCGGCGCCGACTACATCAAGATCCGCGCCGACGCGATGTTCAACGATCGTGATGTACGTGCGCTGGAAGTCCACGAAGGGTTGGTGCATGTGGGCACCACGCTCAACGGCCTGAATCAGCCGATCTGTACGTTCCTGTCCAAGGGCCCGCCGTCGTCCACCGTGACCCAGGAAGGCCTGGCGATTCTGATGGAGATCATCACCTTCGCCTCCTACCCGAGTCGCCTGCGCAAACTCACCAACCGCACCCGCGCCATTCATATGGTGGAGGAGGGCGCTGACTTCCTGCAGATCTTCGAGTTCTTCCGTGAGCAAGGCTTCGAAATGGCTGAAAGTTACGGCAACGCCAGTCGGGTTTTCCGCGGTTCGGTGCCGACCGGTCTGCCATTTACCAAAGACTTGTCCTACCTCAAGGGCTTCATCATGGTTTACAACTACATTCAGTTGGCCGTGCGTAAAGGCAAGCTGGAGCAGATACCGCTGCTGTTTTGCGGCAAGACCACGCTCGAAGACATGCGGACCTTACGCCAATTGGTGGACGAAGGCCTGGTGGTGCCGCCCAAGTACCTGCCCGACCAATTCCGCGACATGAATGCGCTGTCGGCGTGGATGTGCTTCTCCAACTTCCTCAACCACCTGAGCCTGGACCGGATCGAAGCGGATTACTCCAATATCCTGTAACGACGATGAAATCTCCTGTGGGAGCGAGCCTGCTCGCGATAGCGGCTGAACATTCAACATCGATGTTGTCTGACACACCGCCATCGCGAGCAGGCTCGCTCCCACAGGGGGGTGTATTCCAATCCCCCATTTTTTGCGAGGCTTCACCGGATGAGAATCCTCGGCATCTTTTGCCTGCTCCTGGCCCTCGGCGGTTGCAGCTCATTGCTGTTTTACCCCGAGCCCGGTCAGCCGTTCACCCCGGAAAAAGCCAAACTCGAATTTCGCGATGTCACCCTGACCAGCGCCGATGGCCTCAAGCTGCATGGCTGGTGGCTGCCGGCGAAAAAAGGTGTCGAGGTCAAAGGCACGGTGCTGCATCTGCATGGCAACGGCGGCAACCTGGCGTGGCACCTGGGCGCGAGCTGGTGGTTGCCGGAGCAGGGCTATCAAGTGTTGCTGGTGGACTATCGCGGGTACGGTTTGTCTGAAGGTAAACCGGCGTTGCCGGCGATTTATCAGGACATCGACGCCGCCTTCACATGGCTCGACCGGGCGCCGGAGGTCAAGGGCAAGCCGTTGATCCTTCTCGGTCAGAGCCTTGGCGGTTCAATGGCCGTGCATTACCTGGCCCAGCATCCCGAGCGCCAGCGGCAACTCAAGGCGTTCGTGCTCGATGGCGTGCCTGCCAGCTACCGTGATGTCGGGCGTTTTGCCCTGAGCACATCCTGGATGACCTGGCCGTTTCAGGTGCCGTTGTCCTGGTTGGTGCCGGACGGCGACAGCGCGATCCATTCCATGACGCAGCTCAACGGCGTACCGAAACTGATCTATCACAGTATCGATGATCAACTGGTGCCCCTTTCCAACGGCATCCGTCTGTATCAAGCTGCGCCGCCGCCGCGAGTGCTGCAACTGACCCGGGGCGGTCATGTGCAGACCTTCGCCGACCCGGTCTGGCGAAAAGTCATGCTGCGCTACCTTGAAGACCCACAGCATTTCAACGGCTTGCGCCGCCTGGGTGAGATCCCCAATTACCCGGCACCCCCGTATTCAGAAGATGAACCACCAGAGAGTCCGCAATGAGTGAAGAACGTAACGCCATCCCGCTGATCATCACCGGTATTTGCAGCATCCTCGGCACCGTCGGGGCCCTGTGGTGGTACGGCTACCTGCACTTCGCCAAACCCGAGGATGCGCTACTGCTCAGCGACTTCACCATGCTCAAGACCGTGCCAGGCGAAGACTACAAGGTCTCCCTGGAACCGGCCCCGCAAGTGGCCCAGTGCATCGATGGCGTGCTGGTGATGTTCGACACCGAGCAGAAAGGCCTGACCGGCGTATTGGTCAACAACAAGAAAAAAGCCGTGCGCTGCATGGGCCAGGAAACGCCGCAGAAACTGCAGCCGTAACCATTCCGTAGGACGGCATAAAAAAGCCCCGCCTGATCAACTCAGGCGGGGCTTTTACGTTATCGCAGGTTCTTAGTTAGAGCTGATCGCCGAGCGCGGGACGACAGGCTGGTTGTCATTGGAGATGGTCACTTCCACCCGACGGTTCATCGCACGGCCCGAGACGCTGGCGTTCTCCGCGACCGGGTATTCCTTGCCGTAACCCTGGACCACGATGCGCGCAGGGTCGACACCCATCTTGATCAGGGCCACTTGCACCGAGGTCGCACGACGCTCGGACAGCGACTGGTTGTAAGAAGTCGAACCAGTGCTGTCGGTATAGCCTTCGACAATCACTTTACGGTCCGGGTTTTCCTGAAGGAACTGCGCCAGTTTGTTGATATTCACCAGTCCGTTGGACTTCAGGTCCGCCTTGTCGGTGGCGAACAGCACATCACCAAACGTCACCAGCGTGCCGCGATCGGTCTGTTTGGCATTCAGGCTGTCTTGCAGCTGTTTGATCTGCTGGTCGCGGGCATCCAGACGAGCCTGGGCCCGTTGTGCCGCGGCGTTTTTCAGGTTGTTTTCAGCGGTGCGCAGGGCGATGGTCTGCTTGGCCACTTCAACACGCTGATTGGTCAGATAAGCCAGTTGGTCGACCTTGGCCTGGTCTTCCCTGTCCTGGTAAGCCTTGTCGGCCTTGTCCAGGTATTCGCTGGCATCTTTGGTTTCCAGCGCCGCGACTTTGCTGGCTTGCGGGTTGGCTTGCAGGCCAGCGTAGTTGGTGCGGGCTTGCTCCAGGTTTGTGTTAGGCGGTGTGGAGCAGGCAGCCAGTGCAACACTTGCGGCCAGGAGGGCGGGGATCATCAGTTGTTTGCGCATAATGGTTCGTCCTTTTTATCGATAAGCGTGTCAGGTCTGGAAATCGGGATGCGCGCTTACTGCACGGTGCGCTGACTTTCCTGACGCAGTTCCTGAACACCTTTCTGGGAGTCCTTCACAGCTTGTTCGGCTTTCATCGCCTGGGCCTTGCGTTCCGCCACACGGGCGTCCCACTCGGCCTGTTCGGCCAACATTCTGGCCTCGTCATACTTTTTGTCGTGCATGGCGATTTCGGCTTGTTTGAGCTTGTCCTGCGCGGCCTTCATTTCCACTGCGGCGAATTCGGTACCGCCAGCGCTGACGGCGCTGTTCACGGCCGATTGGGTCACGGCGTATTGCTCGGTCGGCGGATTACCGGCGCAACCGGCCAGAACGAAGCTGCCGCCGATGGCCAGGGCAGCCAGTTTGAGACCGCGCAAGTGGGTGAACGAGGAGGGTGGGGTGCTGGTCTTCATGGTCTTCAACTCCATTGGATAACTCCTGAAAACATCTGAATCCATCCTGGACAAGGAGCCGCAGCCTTCAATTTCCAGCGCACTTTGAAACGGCCGTCCCAGGCATGGTTACTGGGTTGACCCCAGGTGTTTTTTAAAAGTTCAGAGAAGATGGCCTGTCGCCCGAAAAAAGGTTGACCGAGTGGCCAGGGCTCTAAAACGGGAACTTTAGTGATGTGCAGCGGTATACCCGACCGTCTCATGACCCCGGGAATACGCCGTTTTGAAGGAGGGATGCAATCAAACTGTGGGAGCGAGCCTGCTCGCGAAAGCGTCAGTAAATCCAGCATTGAGGATGGCTGATCCAGCGCTTTCGCGAGCGGGCTCGCTCCCACAGGTTCTAGTGTTTTTGCTTGTCGTTTTCGCTCGACAAATCGTGCAAATGACGACGGGACAAGGCGAGAAAACGCGGGGTCGGGCCGACGTCTTCGTACAGCGGATCGCCTTCTTCATCGGTGGCGACCACCGTTGACCCTTTCACATACGGAAAGCTCGCTTCGAGCTCTTCCAGGGCGGCGCCGATCAACTCGCCGAGCAGTTCTTCGGGGTGCCTTTTGGGGTACATCTCGATAATCGCCGCCAGCCGTGCGGCCGCTTCTACGTCCAGATGAATCGTGTAGCCAGTGTCGGTCAAACGACCCTTGGCGTTTTCTTCCCAGTGCTTGGCGAGCTCGCGGATTTTCATAGTGACCTCATTGCGCACCTGCTCGTGGCAGGCCGGGTGAGTGTCCGGCGGTGGCCGGCGGCAAGCCGTTGTACGGCTCATTATTATTGAGACTAACTGCAACGCCTTGTGTTTGAAGTCCCTTCGTCTGCTTGTAAGAACCGCTTTACGACGGCACTCTCTATGTCAGAGCCTCTAATAAAGCATAGCCGCCCGGATTTTCGCTGGAGAACTGCTGATGACCGATATTGATGCACGCTTGCGCGAGGACGTTCACCTGTTGGGTGAGCTGTTGGGCAACACCATTCGTGAACAGTACGGGGACGGCTTTCTCGACAAGATCGAGCAGATCCGCAAAGGCGCCAAGGCCGACCGTCGCGGCTCGATGGACGCCGAACTCAGCGCCAGCCTCAACCAGTTGAGCGAAGGCGAGTTGCTGCCGGTGGCGCGGGCGTTCAACCAGTTCCTCAACCTGGCCAATATCGCCGAGCAATATCAGCTGATTCACCGCCGCGAAGAGTCGCAGCCCGCGCCGTTCGAAGCCCGGGTGTTGCCGGAACTGCTCGCTCGCCTGCTGGCTGCGGGGCATGCCCCCGAATCCCTGGCCCGGCAATTGGGGCGCCTGGAAATCGAACTGGTATTGACCGCGCACCCCACCGAAGTGGCGCGTCGCACACTGATCCAGAAGTACGACGCGATCGCCGCGCAACTGGCCGCTCAGGACCACCGTGACCTGACCACCGCCGAGCGCGAGCAGATCAAAACCAGATTGCAGCGTCTGATCGCCGAAGCTTGGCATACTGAAGAAATCCGTCGCACCCGGCCGACGCCGGTAGACGAAGCCAAGTGGGGCTTCGCGGTGATTGAGCATTCGCTGTGGCAGGCGATTCCCAACTATTTGCGCAAGGCCGATCAGGCCCTGCATGCGGCCACCGGCCTGCACCTGCCACTGGAGGCCGCGCCGATTCGCTTTGCCTCATGGATGGGCGGCGACCGCGACGGCAACCCTAATGTCACCGCCGCCGTGACCCGCGAAGTGTTGCTGCTGGCGCGCTGGATGGCCGCCGATTTGTATGTGCGCGACGTCGATCACCTCGCCGCCGAATTGTCGATGCAGCAGGCCAGCGACGCCTTGAAAGCCAAGGCTGGTGACAGCGCCGAGCCTTACCGCGCGGTGCTCAAACAGTTGCGTGAACGCCTGCGGGCGACCCGTAACTGGGCCCACGCCTCCCTGACGGCAACCACGCCGGCATCCGCCGATGTGCTGCAAAACAACCGCGACCTGTTGGACCCGCTGGAGCTGTGCTACCACTCGCTGCATGAATGCGGTATGGGCGTCATCGCCGATGGCCCGTTGCTCGATTGCCTGCGCCGCGCGGTGACGTTCGGGCTGTTTCTGGTGCGCCTCGATGTGCGCCAGGACTCCTCGCGCCACACGGCGGCCATGACCGAAATCACCGATTACCTTGGCCTGGGCCGTTATGAGGACTGGAGCGAGGAAGAGCGCATCGCCTTCCTGATGCGCGAACTGAACAATCGTCGGCCGTTGCTGCCGGCGTACTTCAAACCGTCTGCCGACACCGCCGAAGTGTTGGCGACGTGCCGGGAAATCTCCGCGGCACCGGGGGCTTCCCTTGGCTCGTATGTGATTTCCATGGCCGGTGCCGCTTCCGACGTGCTGGCCGTGCAATTGCTGCTCAAAGAATCCGGTGTATTGCGGCCGATGCGCGTGGTGCCGCTGTTCGAAACCCTTGCCGACCTCGATAACGCGGGCCCGGTGATCGAGAAACTCTTGCTGCTGCCGGGCTATCGCTCGCGCCTGCAAGGGCCACAAGAGGTGATGATCGGCTATTCCGACTCGGCCAAGGACGCCGGCACTACCGCGGCGGCCTGGGCGCAGTATCGGGCCCAGGAGCGGCTGGTCGACATCTGCCGCGAGCAACAAGTGGAGCTGCTGTTGTTCCACGGTCGCGGCGGCACCGTGGGCCGTGGCGGTGGCCCGGCCCACGCGGCGATTCTGTCGCAGCCGCCGGGGTCGGTGGCGGGGCGCTTCCGCACCACCGAACAGGGGGAAATGATTCGTTTCAAATTCGGCCTGCCGGACATCGCCGAGCAGAACCTCAATCTGTACCTGGCGGCGGTGCTGGAGGCGACCTTGCTGCCGCCACCACCTCCTGAGCCTGCCTGGCGGCATTTGATGGACGAATTGGCCGCCGATGGCGTCAAGGCTTACCGTGCCGTGGTGCGGGAGAACCCGCAGTTCGTCGAGTATTTCCGCCAGTCCACCCCAGAGCAGGAGTTGGGGCGTTTGCCGTTGGGCAGCCGCCCGGCCAAGCGCCGCGCCGGCGGAATCGAAAGCCTGCGCGCGATTCCGTGGATCTTCGGCTGGACCCAGACGCGCCTGATGCTGCCGGCCTGGCTTGGCTGGGAAGCGGCGCTGAGCAAGGCGCTGGAGCGCGGCGAAGGGGCGTTGCTGGGGCAGATGCGCGAGCAATGGCCATTCTTCCGTACCCGCATCGATATGCTGGAAATGGTGCTGGCCAAGGCCGACGCCGATATTGCCCGGTCTTACGATGAGCGCCTGGTCGAGCCGGATCTGCTTCCTTTGGGTGCGCATTTACGCGACCTATTGTCGCAGGCTTGCTCGGTGGTCCTGGGGCTGACGGGTCAGTCGCAACTACTGGCACACAGCCCAGACACCCTAGAATTCATCCGCTTGCGCAACACCTACCTCGACCCGCTGCATCTATTGCAGGCCGAGCTGTTGGCCCGTTCGCGGCAGCAGGATGAGGCGCAGGGCAGCCCGGTAGAACAGGCGTTGCTGGTGTCTGTGGCGGGGATTGCCGCCGGTTTGCGAAATACCGGCTAAGGTTTTCGTCGTGGGGACAGGCACCCGGCGCGAGCGTCGAGTGCCTGCGGGCGAGCGGTCGAAAAGGT
Organism: Pseudomonas sp. EL_65y_Pfl2_R96; assembly: GCF_963970905.1. NCBI lineage: Bacteria > Pseudomonadati > Pseudomonadota > Gammaproteobacteria > Pseudomonadales > Pseudomonadaceae > Pseudomonas > Pseudomonas sp. EL_65y_Pfl2_R96. The sequence goes on from NZ_CAXAQH010000003.1 coordinate 80,183, forward strand.
CTGTCACGCGACAGTTAATGATGGGGTTGCGACTTGGGTTACCCTTTCGCAGGGGCTCCTCAGGCGCGGGTTTCTCCGACTTTCGGCGGCTTGTGTGGGCAGGGTCTGCTGTGTATCTTGATCAGCCTTTGGCCGTTTGGGCGGTCGCGATCCTATTTTTGAGATTGGCCCCACGAGGCGAATCTGACGTTATCTATATAAAAAATTGAGGAGCACATCGATGCGCGTCATTCTGCTGGGAGCTCCCGGGGCCGGTAAAGGTACTCAGGCTAAGTTCATCACCGAGAAATTCGGCATTCCGCAAATCTCTACCGGCGACATGCTGCGTGCTGCCGTAAAAGCCGGTACCGAGCTGGGCCTGATCGCCAAGAGCGTCATGGACAGCGGTGGTCTGGTTTCCGATGACCTGATCATCAATCTGGTCAAGGAACGCATCAGCCAGGCCGATTGCGCCAACGGTTTCCTGTTCGACGGTTTCCCGCGCACCATTCCTCAGGCTGAAGCCCTGGTGAAGGCCGGTGTCGAACTGGATCACGTGGTCGAAATCGACGTCAAAGACGAAGAAATTGTCCAGCGTATCGCCGGTCGTCGTGTTCACGAGGCTAGCGGTCGCGTGTACCACATCGTCTACAACCCGCCGAAAATTGCCGGTAAAGACGACAGCACCGGTGAAGAGCTGGTGCAGCGCAAAGACGATACCGAAGAAACCGTGCGTCATCGCCTCTCGGTCTACCACGCCCAGACCGAGCCACTGGTGAAGTTTTACCAGGAGCTGTCCAACGCTCAAGGCAAGCCGAAGTACAGCCACATCGAAGGTGTTGGCTCGGTAGAAGCGATCACCGGCAAGGTGCTTGAAGCACTGAGCTGAAAAGTCTGATCGGCTTCATCTTCTACGGCCCGCTTGCGGGCCGTAGTTGTTTATACTGGCGCACTTTTTCTGACCTTTCTTACGGAAACATCGATGAGCACCTTGCTGGCCCTGGACACCGCGACCGAAGCTTGCTCCGTTGCCTTGCTGCATGACGGCAAAGTCACGAGCCATTACGAGGTGATCCCGCGCCTGCATGCGCAAAAGCTGCTGCCGATGATCCAGCAACTGCTGGCCGATGCCGGGACCACCCTGCAAGCGGTCGATGCCATTGCGTTCGGCCGTGGGCCGGGCGCGTTCACTGGGGTGCGGATCGCCATCGGCGTGGTGCAGGGGCTGGCGTTTGCGCTGGATCGTCCGGTGTTGCCGGTCTCCAATCTGGCGGTACTCGCCCAGCGGGCTCATCGCGAACACGGTGTCAGCCAGGTCGCGGCGGCCATCGATGCGCGCATGGATGAGGTGTATTGGGGGTGCTACCGCGAAACGGCGGGGGAGATGCGGCTGGTGGGCAACGAAGCGGTACTGCCACCGGAAGTCGCCGCGCTGCCGGCCGATGCCAGCGGCGAGTGGTTCGGCGCGGGCACCGGTTGGGGATATGCCGAGCGCATTGCCGTCAACCTGAGCGGCCAGGACGCGGGCATGCTGCCTCACGCCGAAGACCTGCTGACCCTGGCGCGTTTTGCCTGGGAGCGCGGTGAGGCGATCGTGGCCGATGAGGCTCAGCCGGTTTATTTGCGCGATAAAGTCGCGACGCCCAAAGCGCGTTAATTCCCAAGACCGAGCGGGTCCAATCGCGGACAAGTCGGATCGCCGCACCGCCGCTCCCACAGGGTTTGCGGAGATCCTGTGGGAGCGGGCTTGCCCGCGATGGCGGTCTACCAGCCAGTGCCAATCGTCATTTTCTCTCCTGCGCTTTTAAACCTTTTGTCTTTTATGTGTTCTAGTTATCACTCGGCAGTTTGCGAAGTGGGTGATGTGCCACTAAGCTGCCATCATCGATACCGAGCATGCACTTATGCGTATAGACGGCCTTTCCTCCCAGTCCTACCCCATCAAGCGCAAGCCCCGCAAAGGCCCTGTGGCGGATGACGACTACGTCGATATCGACGGCGAGCTGGAAATTCCTTCCGAAGAGCAGTTGGCCGCCCGTGCCGCCAAAGCCTCTGCGCAACGCCTGAGCAATCTCCCCGCGCGTCAACAAGACATGATTTATCACCGCGCCATGAGCAAAAGTGTGGCGATGGCACTGGCCAGTTACCTGAGCACCGCCACTTTTGTCGATTGGGATGCGGATGTACTGGGTCTCGACCTGTACATCTGATGGCGCTGCCTTACTACCTCGGCTGCCCGTCCTGGAGTGAAAACGCCTGGCGCGAGTACTTGTATCCACAAGACGCCAGGCCCGCCGAGTTTCTCAATCTTTATTCTCAAGTGTTCAACGCCGTGGAAGGCAATACGACCTTCTACGCGAGCCCCTCTGCCGCCACCGTGCAGCGCTGGGCCGACACCATGCCCGCACACTTTCGCTTCACCGCCAAGTTCCCCGGCGACATCAGCCACAGCGGCGACTTGCGCGATCAACTGACCGCCGCCGAGACCTTCCTGCAATTGCTCAGTCCTCTGGGTGAGCGTGTTTCTCCCGTCTGGCTGCAATTGTCCAAAAGCTTCACCCCTCAACGACTGTCGGAGCTGGCCGGCTTTATCGATGCAGTGGACCGGCCCTTGGCGGTCGAAGTGCGGCATGACGAATTCTTCGCCAAGGGCGATGCCGAGCGGATGCTCAATCGCCTGCTGCTGGATCGTGGTGTCGAGCGCATCTGTCTCGATCCGCGAGCGCTGTTCAGCTGCACCTCCACCGATCCGTCGGTGCTCCACGCCCAATCGAAAAAGCCCAGGGTACCGCCTCGCCCCGCTGCGTTTACTCAGTTTCCACAGGTGCGTTTCATTGGCCATCCTGTGCTTGAAGCCAACGACCCGTTCCTGGTGCCGTGGGTCGAGAAAATCGCCGTCTGGATCGAAGAGGGGCGCACGCCCTATATCTTCCTGCACACCGCCGACAACCTGCTGGCAGCGAAACTCGCACAACGTTTTCATGCACAACTGATGTTACGTTTGCCTGGCCTGCCGCCGCTGCCTGAGTTATACAGAGAACCCGCCGCCGAGCAACTTGGCTTGCTTTGAAGCGGCCTCGTTCCCTGATGTCAGTCCGTTAAGGCGAGAAACCTGTGGGATTGCGTTTAACTGACTGGCATCAGCTTCGTTTTCCCCTTTTCAGGAGTCTGCCAATGGATGCGCAAACCCTTCGAGCCCAGGCGTTCAAAGCACTGCACGAACGCGAGGGCGCTTTTGTCATTCCCAACCCCTGGGACGCCGGCTCGGCGAAAATGCTCGCCAGCCTGGGTTTCGAGGCGCTGGCGACTACCAGCGCCGGTTGTGCCTTTTCCCAAGGCCGCCCCGATGGTGGGTTGACGCTCGACGATACCCTGGCGAACGTTCGGGCGATTGTCGCGGCCACTGATCTGCCGGTAGCGGTGGATCTCGAAAACGGTTTTGCCGACGCCCCCGCCGACTGCGCCCAAAGTATTCTTCGTGCCGCCCAGGCCGGTGCCGTCGGTGGTTCGATCGAAGATGCCACGGGGCGTGAGGAGGGTCCGATCTACTGTTTCGAACATGCCGTGGCGCGCATCGAAGCCGCCGTTGCAGCGGCTCGCAGCTTGCCTTTTCCGTTTGTGCTGACGGCGCGTGCCGAGAACTTTTTGCACGGCAATCCTGACCTCGACGATACCATTCGCCGTTTGCAGGCATTCGCCGAGGCGGGAGCCGACGTGCTTTACGCACCGGGCTTGCGCAGCGCTGAAGAGGTCTTGGCGGTGGTTCGCGCCGTGGCGCCGAAACCGGTCAATGTGCTGATGTCCGGCGGGCTCAAACTGACGGTGGCGCAATTGAGTGAAATGGGCGTCAAACGCATCAGTGTCGGTTCGGCCCTGGCGCTGGCGGCGTATGGCGAGTTCTTGCGCGCCGCAGAGGAAATCCAGCAACACGGGACCTTTGGCTTCACTTCCCGGTCGATGCCGTTCCAGAAGGCCAATCAATTGTTCAAAGGCTGACGATGCGGTTTCGGTGGGGGCTGTTGCTGGTGCTGTTGATCATCGGCGCTGCCGGGTTGAGCGTCTGGCGCGGCTGGGTTTCCATTCCCCAACAATGGAACCCATGGGCGCCGCTGGACGTAAAGGCCAAACCGAACCTGCTGACCCGCTACAAACTGATGCGTCTGCGCGATGATCCGCAGTTGTGCGACCAGGCCCTGAGCAGCTCCGGGTTACGTGTAAGCCGTCAGGCCGACAGCCCGGACGCGGCTTGCCCATTGACCAACACCTTGCGCGTGCAAGGCGGCGAGGCGGCGCTGAGCAGCAGTTTCCTCGCCAGTTGCAGCCTGGCGGTGGCGTTCGCCTTGTTCGATCGCCACGCCCTGCAACCGGCGGCTCAGGCGGTCTACGGGCAGGCGGTGAAACGGGTCGACCATCTCGGCAGCTTCGCTTGTCGCAACGTCTACAACCGCGAAAACGGTAGACGCAGCCAGCATGCCACGGCCGATGCCCTGGATATCAGCGGATTCCGGCTGGCGGACGGCCGATTAATCAGCGTGCTCAAGGATTGGCCTAAGGACAATCAGGACGCGAGATTTCTCCATCAGGTCCGCGACGGCGCGTGCGATATGTTTAGTGTGGTGTTGAGCCCGGACTACAACGCCGCCCATCGCAATCACTTTCATGTGGATGTCGGGCCGTGGTGGCGGTGTCGCTGAGGGTTAGGCGGCGATGCGCAGGTTCTGCAGAACGATCGGGCGTGCCCAGCCGTTATCGAAATCGAGTTGTTTCTGTTGTTCCACCAGTTCCTCGGGCGAGAACGGCGGGAACGGTTTGTCCAGCAGGTCGAGTTCGAACTCGGCGATCGGCAGATGCAGCGGACGCGGTTGCGGTGCGGTGCCTGGCTCTGGCAGCGGTTGACCGGCGGTGAGCACGATCGGGCGAACCCAGCCGCTCTCGAAGTCCTGTTGTTGCTGTTGCGCGACGATTTCTTCCGCTGGAAACGGCGGGAATGGCTTGTCGGCCAAATCCATTTCGAACTCGGCAATCGGCAGGAACAGTGGCTCTGGCGGGCGGACCGGGGTTTCTGTGACGTTGCATTCACGCTGAGAGACGATGTGTGCCAGCAGCTCGCTGCCGACGGTCGGTTCGACCGGGCTGTCGATATCGACCGGCGGAAAGTTGAGAGACTCCGGCACGACATCGCCCGACTGATCGGCCAGGGCCTGGGCAAAAAAATCCTGCCACAGGTGACTGACGCCGCTCAGTGCTTGGGAATTTCGCAGGCCAAAATCGCCGTGGGGCGAGATGTAGCCTATCGATGTGCGTTGAATGTCTGACATTTCTCTCGGTCGACGCTCAGCTCTGGCAAAATGCTCGATAGTTTGGTTATCGGCCGTTTTTGCCGATCATTAATTTTTTGAGCGTGTTTTCCCATGATTGAGCAACCTGCGGCTTGCCGTATCCATGTCGAGGCCTTGGGCACGACTTTCCAGCCACAGGCCGAGCAATGGGCCGAGCGCCTGGGATTGCCGTTGCAGGTGGAGGACGGCGAGTTTGCCTTGCAGGTGGGTGAGCAGGGGTTGCAGCTGCAACAACTCGGGCCGGACGCTCCGGGGCCGGTGCGGGTGGATTTTGTCGAGGGCGGCGCGGCCCATCGTCGGTTGTACGGCGGCGGCAGCGGCCAGATGATCGCCAAGGCGGTTGGTGTCGCTCAAGGCGTGCGCCCGCGGGTGCTGGATGCCACGGCGGGGTTGGGCAAGGACGCGTTCGTACTGGCCAGCCTGGGCTGCGAGATGAGCCTGATCGAGCGCCAGCCGCTGATCGGCGCTTTGCTTGAAGATGGCCTGGCGCGTGGCGCGGAAGATTTCGACGTGGCGCCGATCGTGGCGCGGATGCGTTTGCTCAAGGGCAATTCGATCGAGGTGATGCGCAACTGGGAGGGTGAGCCGCCGCAGGTGATCTACCTCGACCCGATGTTTCCCCATCGCGAGAAAACCGCGTTGGTGAAGAAGGAAATGCGCCTGTTCCGGCCGCTGGTCGGCGACGACCCGGATGCGCCAGCCCTGCTCGAAGCGGCGTTGGCCCTGGCCAGTCACCGGGTGGTGGTCAAGCGCCCGCGCAAGGCGCCGTGCATCGACGGGCCGAAGCCGAGTCATGCGCTGGATGGCAAGTCCAGCCGCTACGACATTTATCCGAAGAAAGCGCTCAAGCCCTGATTCGATACTGATCGTTCCCACGCTCTGCGTGGGAATGCCTCAATGGACGCTCTGCGTCCGCTTCGAAAGGGACGCGGAGCGTCCCGGGCTGCATTCCCACGCAGAGCGTGGGAACGATCATCAGGCTAACCCCGGCCGATAAGCCCGCATAAACAACCCCACCACTTCCCGCACATGGGCTTCGGCCGCATCCCCGGTCACCGGCTCACCACAGCCGTACAGCAACCGGAAATTCCCCGCGCCCTTGAGCAGGCAAAAGAAGTGCTCGGCGGCGTTACGCGGTTTATCGATGCTCAACGCGCCGCTCTGATCGACCTTGATCAGCAACCGCTCCATGCCATGCAGCATGCGTTCTGGCCCGGCCTCGAAGAAAATCAGCGAGAGCTTCGGGTCCTGGCTGCCCAGCGTCATCATCAGCCGGTGCAGGTTCACCGATTCGTCGCTGTTGATCAATTGATGAAAACCGCGCGCGATGTTCAGCAGCACGGTTTCCACCGTAATGCCGTCCGGCAATTCAAAAAACAGCGGTGGCAGTTGTTCTTCGCATTTGGCCACCACGGCGGCGGAGAACAGCGTCTCCTTGTCGTTGAAGTGGCTGTAGACCGTCAGTTTCGACACGCCGGCCTCGGCCGCCACGTTATCCATGCTGGTGTTGGCGTAACCCTTACTCAGAAACAGGATTTTCGCCGCATCGAGGATTGCCTGGCGCTTGGCCAGATCCTTGGGACGGCCTGGACCGCTGGGTGTTGAAAGATTGTCTGACATTTTTCGCTTTAATACTGGACTGGTGAGTTTGCTATTAATAACATACTGGTCAGTATAATTATTCCAAGCACCATTAGCGAAAGGTCCTTCACCATGCTGCGCTATGCCTTGCCCCTCGCGTTGCCGGTCAGTCTGGCTTTTTTATTGTCGGCGTGTGGCCATGAAGAGGCGCCTCAAGTCACCGTGCGTCCGGCCATGGTGGTGCAGCCAGAGCCTTCGGCGCAGGCCATGGAAAGTTTTCCCGGTGAAGTCCGCGCGCGCTATGAGCCTGATCTGGCCTTTCGCATTGGTGGCAAAGTCACCCGACGACTGGTCGAGGAGGGGCAGCGGGTCAAGGCTGATCAACCCCTGGCGGAGCTCGATCCTCAGGACGTACGCCTGCAACTGGAAGCCACCCGTGCCCAGGTCGCGGCCGCCGAGGCCAATCTGAGCATGGTGCGTGCCGAGCGTGATCGCTACAAGACGCTGATGGAGCGGCAGATGGTCAGCCGTTCGCAGTACGACAATGCGGAAAACCTCTACCGTTCCGGTGAAGCACGTCTCAAGCAAATCAAAGCCGAATTCAATGTCTCGACCAACCAGGCCAGTTACGCCGTGCTGCGTGCGCCACAGGATGGCGTAGTGGCCAAGCGTGCGGTTGAAGTCGGGCAAGTGGTAGCGGCCGGGCAAACCGTGTTTACCCTCGCCACCGACGGCGAACGCGAAGTCTCGATCAGCCTGCCGGAGCAGAGCTTCGGCCGCTTCAAGGTCGGTCAGCCGGTTTCGGTGGAACTCTGGACCCAACCCGATCAACGTTTCAGCGGACGCATTCGTGAACTGTCGCCCGCCGCCGATCCCAAATCCCGCACCTTCGCCGCCCGTATCGCTTTTACCGCCGGCAAGGTTCCCGCCGAGCTGGGCCAGAGCGCCCGGGTGTTCATCCAGACCGCCGAAGTAGTGGCGTTGTCGGTGCCGCTGTCGGCGGTCACCGCGGAAAACGGTGCCACCTATGTGTGGGTGGTCAGCGCCAACAACACCTTGAAAAAAGCCCCGGTGCGGGTCGGTGCATTCGGCGAGAAAACCGTGCCGGTGCTCGAAGGCCTGAACGCCAGCGACTGGGTGGTGGCCGCCGGTGTTCATGTGCTTCACGACGGGCAGCAAGTGCGCCCGGTGGATCGCTCCAACCGCGTGGTCAATCTGGCGCACAAGGAGTAATCCCCGATGGGTTTCAATCTTTCCGAATGGGCGCTGCGTAACCGCCAGATCGTACTGTTCCTGATGCTCTTGCTGGCTGTCGTCGGCGCGTTGTCCTACACCAAACTCGGCCAAAGCGAAGACCCGCCGTTCACCTTCAAGGCCATGGTGATTCGCACCAACTGGCCGGGGGCCACGGCCGAGGAAGTGTCGCGCCAGGTCACCGAGCGTATTGAAAAGAAACTGATGGAAACCGGCGAGTACGAACGGATCACCTCGTTCTCCCGCCCGGGGGAGTCCCAGGTCACATTCATGGCTCGGGACTCCATGCATTCGGTAGAAATCCCGGACCTCTGGTATCAGGTCCGCAAGAAGGTCAGCGACATCCGCCAGACCCTGCCACCGGGCATCCAGGGGCCGTTTTTCAACGATGAATTCGGCACCACCTTCGGCAACATCTACGCCCTGACCGGCGAAGGCTTTGATTACGCAGTGCTCAAGGATTACGCCGACCGCATCCAGATCCAGCTGCAACGGGTCAAGGATGTGGGCAAGGTCGACCTGCTCGGTCTGCAGGACGAGAAAATCTGGATCGAACTGTCCAACGTCAAACTGGCCACCCTCGGGTTGCCGTTGGCGGCGGTACAGCAGGCGCTTGAAGAGCAGAATGCGATGTCTACCGCAGGCTTCTTCGAAACCACCAGCGAGCGTTTGCAGCTACGGGTCTCGGGGAATTTTCAGACGGTCGACGAGATAAAGAACTTCCCGATCCGCGTCGCTGATCGCACGTTCCGCATCGGTGATGTAGCGAACGTTCGTCGCGGTTTCAACGATCCACCGGCGCCGCGCATGCGCTTCATGGCCGAAGACGCCATCGGTCTGGCGGTGGCCATGAAGGACGGTGGCGATATTCTGGTATTGGGCAAGGCGCTGGAAATCGAGTTCGCCAGGATCCAGCAAAACCTCCCGGCCGGCATGCAACTGCGCAAAGTGTCCGATCAACCCGCCGCGGTGAAAACCGGTGTCGGCGAGTTCGTTCAAGTGCTGGTGGAGGCCTTGGCGATTGTGTTGCTGGTGAGCTTCTTCTCCCTCGGCGTGCGCACCGGCATGGTCGTGGCGCTGGCGATTCCGCTGGTGTTGGCGATGACCTTCGCCTGCATGTATTACTTAGGGATAGGTCTGCACAAGATTTCCCTCGGCGCGCTAGTGCTGGCGCTGGGCTTGCTGGTGGACGACGCGATCATCGCCGTGGAAATGATGGCGATCAAAATGGAGCAGGGTTTCGACCGGATCAAGGCCGCCAGCTATGCCTGGACCAGCACCGCGTTCCCGATGCTCACCGGTACGCTGATCACCGCCGCCGGTTTCCTGCCGATTGCCACCGCGCAATCGGGCACTGGCGAATACACCCGCTCGATCTTCCAGGTGGTGACCATCGCGTTGCTGGCGTCGTGGGTTGCCGCCGTGGTTTTTGTGCCTTATCTGGGGGAAAAACTCCTGCCGGACCTGGCGAAAATTCACGCCGCCAAACACGGCACCGGCGACGGCCAGCCCGACCCTTACGGCACGCCGTTCTATCAGCGCGTCAGACGGCTGGTGGAGTGGTGCGTGCGCCGGCGCAAAACGGTGATCGTCCTGACCATCGTGATGTTTGTCGCGTCCGTGGTGCTGTTCCGTTTCGTGCCGCAGCAGTTCTTCCCGGCTTCGGGGCGTCTGGAATTGATGGTCGACCTGAAACTGGCCGAAGGTGCGTCCCTGAGCAACACCGCAGAAGAGGTCAAACGTCTCGAGGGGCTGCTCAAGGATCACGCCGGGATCGACAACTATGTGGCTTATGTCGGCACCGGTTCGCCGCGTTTCTACCTGCCGCTGGATCAGCAACTTCCGGCAGCGAGCTTCGCCCAGTTTGTCGTCCTGGCCAAGACCATCGAAGACCGCGAAACCCTGCGCACCTGGCTGATCGAAACCCTCAACGAACAGTTCCCGGCCCTGCGCTCGCGGGTTACGCGGCTGGAGAACGGCCCGCCGGTTGGTTATCCGGTGCAGTTCCGGGTCACTGGTGAACACATTGCGGACGTCCGCGCCCTGGCGCGTAAAGTCGCGGCCAAGGTTCGCGAGAATCCCCATGTGGTCAATGTGCATCTGGACTGGGAAGAGCCGAGCAAAGTCGTTTACCTGAATGTCGATCAGGACCGCGCGCGAGCGCTGGGTGTGAGCACGGCGAACCTCTCGGGTTTCCTGCAAAGCTCGCTGACCGGTGCCAGCGTCAGCCAGTACCGCGAAGATAACGAATTGATCGAGATCCTGCTGCGCGGCACGGTGCATGAGCGCACCGAACTGGCATTGCTGCCAAGCCTGGCCGTGCCGACCGACAATGGTCGCAGCGTGGCGCTGTCGCAGATTGCAACGCTGGAATATGGCTTCGAAGAAGGCATCATCTGGCACCGTAATCGCCTGCCCAACGTGACGGTTCGCGCCGACATCTATGGCAAGGAACAGCCGGCGACGCTGGTGCAGCAAATCATGCCTACCCTCGATCCGATTCGCGCCGAACTGCCGGACGGCTATCTGCTGGAGGTCGGCGGTACGATGGAGGACTCGGCCCGTGGGCAGAACTCGGTGAAGGCCGGCGTGCCGCTGTTCATCGTGGTGGTGCTGACGTTGCTGATGCTGCAACTGCGCAGTTTCTCACGCACCGTCATGGTGTTTCTGACCGCGCCGCTGGGATTGATCGGCGTGACCCTGTTCCTCATGGTGTTCCGTCAGCCGTTCGGTTTTGTGGCCATGCTCGGGACCATCGCCTTGTCCGGGATGATCATGCGTAACTCGGTGATTCTGGTGGATCAGATCGAGCAGGACATCGCCGCTGGGCTGAAACCGTGGCAGGCGATCATCGAGGCGACGGTGCGACGTTTCCGGCCGATTGTGCTGACTGCGCTCGCTGCCGTGCTGGCGATGATCCCGCTGTCACGCAGCGTGTTCTTCGGGCCGATGGCGGTGGCGATCATGGGTGGGCTGATTGTGGCGACGGCGCTGACGCTGCTGTTCTTGCCGGCGTTGTATGCGGCGTGGTTCAGGGTCAAGAAAGAGCCCGTTTGATCTTGGCGACCTCGACCTCGTGGTTTGGCTCACCGCATTCCCTTGTAGGGGCTGCCGAAGGCTGCGATCTTTTGATCTTGAAATCCATATGAGGATCAAGATCAGAAGATCGCAGCCTGCGGCACAGCTCCTACATGTATTTCAGATCCGTCTGATATTGAGTCAGAGCAAGGGCGGTGCTGTACTCAAGACTCGGTTTCGTGAGTTTTTGAGACAGCAATGATGAAAAAGCCGCCCATGCTGAAGGGCAGATCCGATCCGGTGTTCGATCGGTTGGGGCAATCGCCCAATAAGGAGCGCCTCTCGGACTACCTCGCACTGCTCAAGCCTCTGGACGATCAGGGGCGTTATCTTCCATTCGATGACTTGCGCTACCGCTGGGCGCCGGGGCTGGACTCGAATCTGTGCTGGGCCTTGGTTAAAAAAGCCCGGACCGCCCAGTACTCAACCCTTCTGCCATTGGGCGAGCCTGTCCAATGGGGCCGCTTCGTGCTCACGCCGCTGGCGCAGAAAGCTATTTCTGCCGTCGATCGGCAAGCGACAACGGCAGCGCTGGAACACATGACCAGCCAGATCGGCGAGCATGCGCATTTCAGCTACCTGCTCAACGATCTGATTGAAGATGAAGCAATCAGCAGCAGCCAACTCGAAGGTGCTGCGACCACTACTCGAGTGGCAAAAGATATGCTCAAGCGAAAGCGGCTGCCGCGTACGCCGGATGAGCGGATGGTCATCGGCAACTACAAAATGATGAACTTCGCCTGGGAAAAGCGTTATGAACCCTTGAGCGTCGAGCTGATTACGGCAATGCATTGTGTCGGCGTCGAGGGCATCGACGACACTCAATATTCACCTGGGGCTTTCAGGGCCAACGATGATGTGGTGGTGCAGGATGGCGAGGGCAATACCGTGCATACACCGCCGCCCGCAGCGGGGCTGGTGTCACGACTGCAGGTGCTGTCGAATTGGATCAATCAATCCCACAACGACCCCTATCAAGTGGATTATCTTCATCCGTTGATAAAAGGCATCGCCCTGCATTTTGCGTTGGGCTATGAGCATCCTTTTCGCGACGGCAACGGCCGGGTCGCGCGGGCGCTGTTTTACTGGTTCATGTTCAAGAATGACTTCTCGGCCTTTCGCTATATAGCGATCAGCATTTTGCTGCGCAATGCGCCGGTGAAATATGGCCGCTCGTATCTGAATACGGAAGCTGATGAGCTGGACCTGACTTATTTCATCGATTTCCAGTGTTCGGTGATTCTGCGTGCTGTCAGTGGTTTTACTGAGGCTTATCGGAAAAGTCTGGCTTATGCCGAGAACTTTGATCGATGGTTGTTGGCATCCGGTTTTTTCGACCAATTGACCGAGAGACAGCGAGCTGTATACCAAGTGGCCAAGAGTGGAATGGCCAAGGAATTTACGGCGGTCAATGTGAAGGAGAATCTGGCCTGCTCTTACAACACTGCGTCAGCGACCTTGAATGGGTTGGTTGAGTTGAACGTATTCGAGAAGAGGAAGATGGGCAGGGAATGGGTGTTCTTTTTGCGCGGAGCACCGTAGGCGCTGGCTTGCCAGCGATGGTTGCCATCCTCAGTCCGTGACGCAAATGAAAAGCCCGCTGAACCTTTAAAGGTCAGCGGGCTTTTTGGTTGAGTCTGATTGTTCCCAGAGCGTGGGAACAATCAGGTTACGGGTCAGAACAATATCTTCGCTACATCCGCAAAGCGCTTGGCAAAGTGCACGGTAATCCCTTCCTTCAAGTATTCCGGCAGCTCTTCGAAATTACCGCGATTGGGCTCCGGCAAAATCAGTTCATTGATCTTCTGCCGACGCGCCGCGATGACTTTCTCACGCACGCCGCCAATCGGCAGTACATGCCCGGTTAGCGTCAGTTCGCCGGTCATGGCCACGCCTTTTTTCGGCGGCTGGTTGCGGGCGAGCGAGAGCAGGGCGCTGGCCATGGTCACGCCGGCGCTCGGGCCGTCTTTCGGCGTGGCGCCTTCCGGTACGTGGAGGTGGACGAAGGCTTCGTCGAAGAACGTCGGATCACCGCCAAATTGCTTCAGATGGGAGCTGACGTAGCTGTAGGCAATTTCCGCCGACTCTTTCATCACGTCCCCCAGTTGCCCGGTGAGTTTAAAGCCGCGGTTGAGGGTGTGAATGCGCGTGGCTTCGATCGGCAGGGTGGCGCCGCCCATGCTGGTCCAGGCCAGCCCAGTGATCACGCCGACGCCGGACAGCACTTGCTCGTTGCGGAACACTGGCCGGCCGAGTGAGGCTTCCAGGTCTTTCGGGCCGAGTTTGATCACCGCTTTCGGTTCGTCGATGAGCTTCATCACGGCCTTGCGCACCAGTTTGCCGAGGTTTTTTTCCAGCTGTCGCACGCCGGCTTCACGGGCGTAGCCGTCGATCAGCGCTTTAAGGGCGTTGTCACTGATGGACAGGCTGCTTTTGGACACGCCGGCCTTTTCCAGCTGTTTCGGCCATAGGTGACGCTTGGCGATGGCGACTTTTTCTTCGGTGATGTAGCCCGACAGGCGAATCACTTCCATCCGGTCCAGTAACGGGCCGGGTATTGAATCCAGGGTGTTGGCGGTGCAGACGAACAGCACTTTCGACAGGTCCAGGCGCAAATCCAGGTAGTGGTCGAGGAATTCGACGTTCTGTTCCGGGTCGAGGGTTTCCAGCAGCGCCGAGGCGGGGTCGCCCTGGTAGCTCTGGCCCATTTTGTCGATCTCGTCGAGCATGATCACCGGGTTCATCACTTCGACGTCTTTCAACGCGTGGACGAGTTTGCCCGGTTGCGCGCCGATGTAAGTGCGGCGGTGGCCCTTGATCTCGGCTTCGTCACGCATGCCGCCGACGCTGAAGCGATAGAACGGCCGGCCCAGGGTTTCGGCGATGGATTTGCCGACACTGGTCTTGCCCACGCCCGGTGGGCCTACCAGCAACACGATGGAGCCGCTGATCTCGCCTTTATAGGCACCGACTGCGAGGAATTCGAGGATGCGGTCCTTGATGTCGTCGAGGCCGGCGTGGTGTTTGTCCAGCACCTTGCGTGCGTGTTTGAGGTCGAGTTTGTCCTCGCCGTACACGCCCCACGGCACCGAGGTCGCCCAGTCGAGGTAGTTGCGGGTCACTGCGTATTCCGGCGAACCGGTCTCGAGGACCGACAGCTTGTTCATTTCCTCGGTGATGCGTTTCTGCGCCTGGGACGGCAGCACCTTGCCCGTCAGACGTTGCTCGAACTGCTCGATATCGGCACTGCGGTCGTCCTTGGTCAGGCCCAGCTCTTGCTGGATGACCTTGAGCTGTTCCTTGAGGAAGAACTCGCGCTGATGCTCGCCGATCTTGCGGTTAACTTCGGCGGAAATCTCTTTCTGCAAGCGCGCGACTTCGACTTCCTTGCGCAGCATCGGCAGGACTTTTTCCATGCGCTTGAGCATCGGCACGCAGTCGAGCACTTCTTGCAACTCACTGCCAGTGGCCGAGGTCAGCGCGGCGGCGAAGTCGGTCAGCGGCGACGGATCGTTGGGGCTGAAGCGGTTGAGGTAGTTCTTCAGCTCTTCGCTGTACAGGGGGTTGAGCGGCAGCAGTTCCTTGATCGCGTTGATCAGCGCCATACCGTAGGCCTTGACCTCATCGGTCGGCTCGGTGGGCTGGTGCGGGTATTCGACTTCCACCAGGTACGGTGGGCGATGGTGTTTGAGCCAGGCTTTGATGCGCACCCGGGTCAGGCCCTGGGCGACGAATTGCAGTTTGCCGTTTTCGCGACTGGCGTGGTGCACTTTGACCAGGGTGCCGTATTCCGGCAGGGCTTTGGTGTCGAAGTGGCGAGGATCTTCCGGGGGCGTGTCCATGAAGAACAGGGCCAGGGAGTGGTGGTCGGATTGACTCACCAGTTCGAGGGTTTCGGCCCACGGCTCTTCGTTGACGATCACCGGCAGTACTTGCGCCGGGAAGAAGGGCCGGTTGTGGATCGGGATGATGTAGACCTTGTCCGGCAGGTTCTGGCCAGGCAGGGCGAGGCCTTTGCCGGTGACGTGGTGTTCGGCGTTGTCTGTTTCGGTGTATTCGCTCGCGTCTTCAGGGAATTCTTGCTGGTCGGTCATGGGGCACCTGCGCAATAGGGTATGGGTCTTAGATGGGGCAGGTGGGGGGTGGTTTCAATGGGCCTGGGTATTTCAGCGTGTGTGTTCAGGGTTTTGACAGGTCTTGGCAGTCTGACAGCTAACCAATCTCTTGCAGATTCACACGGTTCAACTGTGGGAGCGGGCTTGCCCGCGATGGCTGAGTGTCAGTCAACATCAAGGTTGAATGTTAATCCGTCATCGCGGGCAAGCCCGGCTCCCACAGGGATTAGCTGTGTGGCGCAGGCTTCGGCACGGCCACGTTATCCAGCATCCGGTTCACCGCCAGTTCTGCCAGCATGACGATCTGTTGAATCGCCATCGCCGTGTGCCGGTGCGGCCCTTCCAGATACCCCGCAAAATCACTCGCCATCACACTGGCCTGGGCCAATGATTCACAGGTGTGGGCCAACAGGTCTTCGTCTTTGATATCCGGCGCAACCCTATACATCGTGCTCGGCTTGCGGGCCACGGGGGATTTGAGGGCGGATGGGTTGGGCGAAACGTTTTCGGTTTCTGGTGTAAACATGGCGATGCTCCAAATAAGGAATGGAAAAGCACCAAGTAAAAATTCAGGCCGCGACGCCCGATCGCTGATTTGCAGCGACCCCCAAAGCCTATCCACCTCACTTCCGACCGACAACCGCCAGAACTTGTCGGAAATATCCTTAGAAATCAGAGCGTCTGTAGGACAAACGGTCCGGATCAAAAGTAGAAAAACAGGCCGGTACCTTTACTTCGGGCTAGCGCAGTCAGCTGTTTGAACCGTGCCTTGAGGTCCGCTGGCAGTGTCGCTTGCTCAAGCAGCTCCTGAACGATTTCAAGCGCAGTGGCACCCTGGATGCTGGCGTCTTCATAGTCATCGACCAAGCTGCCCAGAACGCTGTTGACGCGCTGGATCAACCCTGAGTCCCACAATTGCTGGTAGTGCTCGGAGCTCAACGTCCACGTTTCCACTTCACCCGGTTGGCTTTGATCAAGGTCCAGTCGATGCAGGGCCGCCGGGCTCAGCGGGACGACAATTTGCTTCATCGCCGAACAGCCTGGGGTTGCAGGACAAACCATTCGATTGTCGTGATCAATTGCAGCTTGTCGGCCGTCCTGAATGCACCCGACCCGTCGCCTGAATTTGGCGTCAGCTCCAGTTCAAACAGGTTGGTGACCTCGATGCGCCAACCGCTGGGGATGCGCAATGGTTGTAGCCGGTACTTGAGTGGGCCGTTCATGGAGGTCTTCTCGGTCAAGGCAGGTCGAGCCGTGCGTGCAGCTCGCGTTGCGCTTCGGTCAGGCGTGTGGTCAGTTCTGCCAGGGTATGCGCCTGGCCCGTCCACTGTGGGTAGTCCCAGTGGTGATCTTTGATGACCATCACTCGAAAGGCACCGTCCTCATCGAACTCGGGATACCAACCGACATCCAGCAGCAGTTGCTTGCCGTACTCGACCTGCAACAGGTCTTCCTTGAGCGCATCGATCTGGCCAGCCAGAGGCTGGTCGGTCAGGGGCGACAGGTCGTCGAAGATGATTTTGCCGGTGAGCAGGCTCAGGTCAAACAACTGGCGGTTCCTGTGTGAGGAGGATGGTAAGGCCATGGGCAAACCATTTCATGTTTCGAGCCTGGCCTTGAGCGCTTGGCATTTCAAGAGGACGTTGTCCCGATCATGCTCAGCGTGGAGGTCGCACCAGGTGCAGATGTAGCGGATGGCTTCCGGGGTGGGCAGGGTGACGAACGCGTCCATGAATTCGAAGGTGATGCCGGGCACGCCGATCAAGTGGTCGGCAATGTTGGCCGGGTCGAGGTCGACGTCAATGGTGATTCCGGACATCTCAATGCCGACACTAGTCGGTATCAGCAGGCAATCGAGCAATATCGGGAGAAAGCTGGACGTGTCGAAGGAGCGGCACATCTGAAAATCGGTCAGGCACCAATGCAGGGTACCGTTTTGTGACTCGTTCAGTTGCGCGATAGAAGGCACCTGGATGGTGGTCAGGTTTTTCATTACACGGCGTTCTCGGCTTTGGTGAGCAAGCTTTTCAGTTCGGGCTCGATCTCTTCAACCGGAAGACACTGGATGACTGCCTGAATGTAAGGCGCGTAATTTTTTTCGATGGGGGTTTCGCACCAGTCGAGTTCGTAGATGGCCTGGATGCGGACGTCGAGGTAAGCCGACTCCAGCAGCAAGCGTTTCAACAAGGCGATTGCCGGTACCGAGCGGTCTTCTCCCAGTGAGACTGTGCAGCGCTGCTGCCAGTACTCCGGTTTACTCAGTAAAGTCTGGTCGAGCAGTGCCCATTGTGTGGCGGTGAAGTCAATAAGCACACATTTAGCCACCATTTCGGTGGTGTATTCGGTCCAGTTGGCGGCTTCAGAGTCGCCAATCCAGTGCTCCAGTTTTTGCCAAAGCTCATCACATTGATCCCTGTGCAAAATGTTTCTCCTGAGGCGACGGCTCGCGTCAGCAAGCGCTGTTCAGTGCCGTAGCTGGCTCGCAATGGCCGATCTTGCCTCATTTAGCCGAGGCTTCCCATCCTTGGCCGTTCAGGCATCAGCGGATTCGCAGGTACAAAAAAGGGCGGCTCCCCGAAGGTAACCGCCCTGTTTTTTAACCGCCGCTAAAACTTACTCGGACAGTTTGTACGCAATCACATAGTCACCCTGCTTGGTGCCCAGCGATCCGTGACCACCCGCAACAACGAGCACGTATTGCTTGCCGTCTTTGCCGGTGTAGGTCATCGGTGTGGTTTGCGCGCCGGCTGGCAGGCGGCCTTCCCACAGCTGCTTGCCGTTTTTCACGTCGTAGGCGCGCAGGTACTGGTCGAGGGTGCCGCTCAGGAAGGCCACGCCACCGGCGGTGGTGAAGGTGCCGCCCAGGCTTGGAACGCCCATGCTCAGAGGGATCGGAACCGGCGAGCTGTCGCGCACGGTGCCGTTTTTGTGTTTCCAGATGATTTTGCTGGTGGTCAGGTCGACCGCTGTCACGTAACCCCAGGCCGGTGCCTGGCACGGCAGGCCCATTGGCGAGAGCAGGGGTTCGAGGATGACGCCGTATGGCGCGCCTTTGTTCGGCTGCACGCCTTCGGTTTCGCTTTTACGCGGGCCTTGGGCTGCGATTTCGGCGGCGGGGATCAGTTTCGATTTGAACGCCATGTAGTCCGGGTTCATGAAAGCAATCTGACGCACCGGGTCAACCGAGATACCACCCCAGTCGAACACACCGAAGTTGCCTGGATAAACGATCGAACCTTGCAGCGATGGCGGCGTGAACGGGCCGTCGTAGCGCAGGGATTTGAAGTTGATCCGGCAGATCAGTTGGTCGAACGGGGTGACGCCCCACATGTCGCGCTCTTTCAGCGGCGGCGGCATCAGGTTCAGGTCGGATTTCGGTTGGGTCGGCGAGGTGTGATCACCTTCGACAGCGCCTTGTGGCACCGGCACTTCGTTGATTGGCACGATGGCCTTGCCATTGCTGCGATCCAGCACATAGATGCTGCCTTGCTTGGTGGACGCGAGCACCGCCGGTTTCACACCGTCTGCGGTTTTCAGGTCCATCAGGGTTGGCTGGCCACCGACGTCCATGTCCCACAGGTCGTGGTGCGTGAACTGGAAGTGCCAGCGCACCTTGCCGGTGGCGATGTCCAGCGCGGTCAGGCCGGCGGCGTGCAGTTCCGATTCAGGGGTGCGCGCGCCACCGAACTGATCCGGGGTCTGGTTGCCCATCGGCAGGTAGAGCATGCCGAGTTTTTCATCGACGGCGAACATGGACCACATGTTCGGCGAGTTGCGGGTGTAGACCTTGCCTTCGGCAATCGGCGTGGTGTCGTCCGGGTTGCCGCTGTCCCAGTTCCACACCAGCTTGCCGGTGTGCACGTCGAACGCGCGGATCACGCCGCTTGGCTCGTCGGTGGAAACGTTGTCGGTGACGTGGCCGCCAATCACCACCAGGTCTTTGGTGACCGCCGGTGGCGACGTGGAGTAGTAACCGCCAGCGGTGAAGCCGCCGATGTTGGCCGTCAGGTCGACCTGGCCACCGTTACCGAAGTCTTCGCACATCTTGCCGGTGTCGGCGTTCAGGGCGATCAGGCGGGTATCGGCGGTCGGCAGGAAGATCCGGCGCGGGCAGACGCTGGTCACTGGCGCGTTGGCGGTGCCGGTCGGGCTCTGCTCGGACGCGTAGGCGGCGTCATCGTGATAGGTCACGCCACGGCAGGTCATGTGCGCCCACCCCTTGAAGTTCGCCGCCTTCTGCGTGGAGAGCTTCGGATCGAAACGCCAGATTTCCTTGCCGGTGTCCGGGTCCAGCGCGATCACCTGGCTGTGCGGCGTGCAGACATACAGCATGCCGTTGGCTTTGAGCGGGGTGTTTTCCGCGGTGGTTTCGCCCGGGTCGTTCGGGCCCGGCAGGTCGCCGGTGCGGTAGGTCCAGGCGGGAACCAGCTTGCTGACGTTCTGCGGCGTGATCTGTGCCAGTGGCGAGTAACGATCGCCATGGGCGCTGCGGCCGTAGGAGTTCCAGTCACCGTCCGGCATGGCCGGGGCGGTGTTGGTCATGCCAGGCACGGCGTCGCGATCCAGTTGGCCTTTGATTTCACCGGGGTTGGTGAACAGGCTGGCCAACGCGGCGATACCGGCGATGACCACGGCAGCGCTCAGCACACCGGTGCCGACCGGGTTGAACTCGCCGGTACGCAACGGGCGACGAAACCATGGCAGCAGCATGACGATACCGAGGGTAAAGAGCAGCGCCAGACGTGGCACCAGTTGCCACCAGTCCAGACCGACTTCCCACAGTGCCCAGACCGTACTGGCGAACAGCACCACCGCGTACAGGCTCAATGCCGCAAAACGGTCGGCCAGCAGCAGCCCCCCGGTCAGGATCAGGCCGATACCGGCCAGCAGGTAATACAGTGAGCCGCCAAGCATGCTCAGCTTGATCCCCCCGGCCAGCAAGGCCAGGCCCATTAGCAGAAGCACGATACCGAGCAGGCTCGGCAGCAGACGGCTTCGACTCAAAGCACCATCAGTGCTCATAGTGTGGTTCTCCGTGACGTTTTAAGTAGTCCCGCGCAGTAGTCACTGTAGATGACGATCTGGTGTGGGCATGGTTCAGTTAAGAAAGGTGTGCGGTTGATGCAATCCCTGTGGGAGCTGGCTTGCCTGCGATGACGGCGTGTCAGTTGGCAAAGGTGTCGGCTGACCCGCCGCTATCGCAGGCAAGCCAGCTCCCACAGGTCTTGTGGTTTTAATTAGAACGATGACTGGATCTTGATCCCGCCAATCAGCGCGTCATCGACCTTGTCCACGCCACCGGGGTGGCGGATGTATTGCAGGTTCGGGCGCACGGTCAGCCAGTTCGTGACGTGCACGCCGTAATAGAGCTCGCTGCTGTACTCGGTGTCTTGCGGTGGCAGAAACGATGGGTCGTCGTAGTCGAAGACGGCGCGGGCCTGATTGGTCGCCTCGGCGTTCTTGCGGTAGGCCGGGTTGACGTGGACACGGGCCAGGGCGAAACCGATATCGTCTTTGGTGCGAGCATCGAACAGGCCCTTGTAGACGACGCCGGCCTGGACGTAGTTGTCGATCGCGTTGGTCTTCTTGTCGTGCATCGTGCCGTTGGCGAACACGCTCAGGCCCCGAGAGTTGTCGCTGGCGTGGCTGGTCAGCTGCTGCTGAATACCGAGCCATACGCCGTGCTTGCTCGATGCGCTGCGGTACGCCTCGCCGCTCAGGGCGGCAGGCTGACCATTGTTGTCCTTGTAGACGTCGGTGGCCTTGGCGTTGCTGTAGTAGTAACCGGCGCGGTACTCACCCGGCAGGCCGTTGAGCTTCGGGGTCCAGACCAGTTCCACCGGCAGGATCGCGCCCTGAGTGCCGCTGCCGCTGAGCTTGAAACCGTTGTCGCGATCCAGATTGGACGGGTTTTGCTCGTAAACCCCGACTTGTGCGTAAAGCTGCGGCGTCAGGTGATATTTGACGCGCATCGCCCACTGGCTGACCGGCCAGTTGTACCAGATGCCACCAACCCAGTTGCCGACCTGAGAGCCGCAGAACGCCAGGTTCTGGAAGTCGCAGGGGAAGCTGTTGAAGTCTTCGCCCTCGCCGAAGCGGCCGAGCTTGATATCGAGTTTCTGATCGAAGAATTTCTGCTGATACCACATCTGCGTCAGGCGCCAGGTCTGGCCACGGCCCCAGACTTCCTGAGCCGAAGTGAAGCCGCCGACACGCGGGTCGTTGATCCGGTCGTTGCTGATGTTGTTGCCGTTGCGTTCGGTGATGGTCAGCTGAAATTCAGCGTCGTCCCAACCCAGAATCTTCTGCAAGTCCAGGTGGCTGCCAAAGGCGAACTGATCGCTATAGCGCGCGGTGCGGTCATGGTCGTAGCCGCCGTGCAGGTTACTGCCCATTTCGCCGGTGTAATCGACCTTGAAGTCGTAGCCCTTTTCCGAAAGTTCGGTGCGCGTGCCGTTCCAGTCACCGAGCATCCACGGCGAGTCGCTATCGAATGCCGGTGCGGCCTGGGTACAGGTGGCGAGGCTCAATGCGGTGAACCCACCGATCAGGTTCAGGGCTTTTCGACTGGCCACAGGGAGCAAGACAGCGCTGTCTCGCGAAGTATGAAAATCAGGCATAGAGAAGAAATTCTTGGTCTTTTTTCTAAAGGGGGGGGACTGAACGCAGCGGGATGAAGCAGAGGAGAAGCGTTTCAGCAGGACAGGCGTAAGGATAATGTCCTGTAACACATAGAGAAAGGGCTTTTATTGACATGGATCATTTCGGATTTGGTAACAGTCGGCTGCGACCTGTCGCCGCAGTATCTGGCCGTGCAAAAAAAGGGCGGACTAAAGCGTCCGCCCCCGCATGTTTCAGTGCCGTCAAGTCAATAGATAGACCGGGAAGCACTCACACAAATGCATCACCCGTCGGCGGACTTTTTCCACCAGTACCGCATTGGTCGGTTGCTCAAGCAGATCGGCAATCAGGTTGGCCACTTCGGCGCATTCGGCTTCACCGAAGCCCCGCGTAGTCAGGGCAGGTGTGCCAATGCGAATGCCGCTGGTGATCGCAGGTTTTTGCGGATCGTCGGGAATCGCGTTCTTGTTCAAGGTGATGTGGGCACTTTCCAGCAACGCCTCGGCCTCTTTGCCGGTGATGTTCTTCGCGCGCAGATCGAGCAGGAACATGTGGCAGTCGGTGCCCCCTGACACCACCCGCAGGCCTCGCCGAGTAAGGATGTTCGCCATGGTCCTGGCGTTGTCGATGACGCGTTGCTGGTAGTGCTTGAACTCATCACCGAGGGCTTCGTTGAACGCCACGGCCTTGGCGGCGATGACGTGCATCAGAGGTCCACCCTGGTAGACCGGGAATATCGTCTTGTCGAGCAACGTCGCATGTTCGCGTTTAGCCAGGATCAGACCGCCCCGTGGGCCGCGCAGCGTTTTGTGAGTGGTCGAGGTGACGAAGTCTGCAATGCCGACCGGCGAGGGGTACAGGCCGGCTGCGATTAGTCCGGCGTAGTGCGCCATGTCGACCATCAGGTATGCCCCGATTTCATCGCAAATATTGCGAAAACGCTGGAAGTCGATGGTCCTGGAATACGCCGAGGCACCGGCAATGATCATTTTCGGCCGGTGTTCCCGGGCCAGGGCTTCCATCTCGGCGTAGTCGAGGGTTTCGCTGTGTTTTTCCAGGCCGTAAGAGTACGCGGTGTAGAACTTGCCGGAGAAGTTTACTGAGGCGCCATGGGTCAAGTGGCCGCCATCGGCCAGGGACATTCCCAGAATCGTGTCGCCAGGTTTGAGCACAGCGAGAAACACGGCCTGATTGGCCTGGGAGCCGGAGTGCGGCTGGACGTTGGCATATTCGCAACCAAACAGTTTGCAGGCACGTTCGATGGCGAGGCTTTCAATTTCGTCGACCACTTTACAGCCACCGTAATAGCGCTTGCCTGGGTAGCCTTCGGCGTACTTGTTGGTCAGCACCGAACCTTGGGCTTCCAGCACTTCTTCGCTGACGTAGTTTTCCGAGGCGATCAGCTCCAGATGGGTTTCCTGACGGTTGCGTTCACGGCTGATCAGGCGGGCGATGACAGGGTCGAAATTGTGCAGGCTCATGGAGTCATTCCTTGGATAAGTGCTTCGGCCACGCAGGCTGGCGCGAGATGCGGTGATGCGTGTGACAGTCCGCCGCCGACCACAATGGAGTCGTACGAGCGATCATGGTCGGCTGCCCTCGGTGACGGCGGTGGCTTTGCTTTCCCTGGTGTAGGTCAGTACGAAATGCGCCACGAGCCCGAAGATCAGCCCCCAGAATGCAGCGGCCAGCCCCAGGAAGCTCATGCCCGAGGCGGTGACCAGGAAGGTGATCAGCGCCGCTTCACGTTGTTTTTCGTCAGCCATGGCGCCGGTCAGCCCGGCGCTGATCGCCCCGAACAGGGCCAGGCCGGCGAGGGAGGCGATCAGCTCTTTGGGCAAGGCCGAAAACACCGAAGCCAGGGTCGCGCCGAAGATGCCCATCAGAATGTAGAACACCCCGCAGGCGATCCCGGCGATGTAGCGCTTGTCGCGATCTTCATGGGCTTCGCGGCCGGTGCAGATAGCGGCGGTGATGGCTGCGAGGTTTAAGCCATGGGAGCCGAATGGCGCCATCAAAATCGAGCCGATGGCCGTGACCGAAATGATCGAGCGCGCGGGGGTGTTGTAGCCCGAGGTGCGCAACACCGCCATGCCCGGCACGTACTGCCCGGTCAGGGTGACGAGGGCCAGCGGCAGGCCGATATTGATGATCGCGTGCCAGCTCCACTGCGGGGCGATGAAGATCGGGTGGGCGACATCGATGGTGATCGAACCGGTGTTGAGTTCACCGAATGAGGCGGCCACGGCACAGCCGACAATCAATACCGACAGGATGGCGTAGCGCGGTGAAAAGCGTTTGAAGATCAGGTACGCCGCGATCATTGACAGCACCATGCTCGGCTGCAGCTTGATCGAGGTGAAGAGTTCGGCACCGAAACGAAACAGGATGCCGGCGAGCATGGCGGCGGCGATGGCTTTTGGCAGGCGATTCATCAGTTTGTCGAACGCGCCGGACAGGCCGACCACCGCGATGATCACCGAAGCCACCACATAGGCGCCGATGGCCTGGGGCAAGGAGACCGTGGGCAGCATCGACACCAGCAACGCCGCGCCCGGTGTCGACCATGCGGTAATCACCGGAATCCGCAAACGCCAGCTCAATAACAGACCGGTAATGCCGCTGCCGATGGAAATGGCCCAGATCCAGGACGACACCTGATCATTGGGCAGGTGCGCCTCCCGGGCCGCTTGAAACACGATGATCAGCGGGCCGGCATAGGAAATGATCACGGCGATGAAGCCTGCAATGACCGCTGACAGGGATAGATCCTTTCTGAGTGTGTCCATGATGTCTCGGCTAGGCGTGGCGGGCACGCGGTGATTCAGAATTGATATTGAGTCGATTGCTTCGATTCGAGATGAGTGTATTTGAATGAATTGAGTTGATTCAATAGATGGAGGGAGTTGTTAGGAGATGTTTTTTTGCTACCGAGGTGTATTTATCAGGTTTTTCTCAAGTAACTATTTGATTTTCAAATAAATATTGCTGTTGAAAAATATTCTGAATGAGGGACGTTTTTCGATTCATTCGTCGAATCAATCGACTCAATTTATTGATTGTATCCATTTATTAGTTGCCTAACTTCCCTGTGATATGCTCGGATATTCATCATTTCTACGATGGGTAGCGATCATTCATGTGGGTTCCTCAGCTAAGCGAGTTCGGCCAGCCGATGTATTTGTCGATTGCCGACGCGTTGGCGCGCGATATCAGCAACGGCGTGTTGAACGAAGGTGATCGTCTGCCGACCCTGCGGGAGCTGGCCACCACGCTGAATGTCACGCCCGGTACCATCAGCCGTGCCTATAGCGAAGCCCATCGGCGGCGTCTGGTGCAGGGGGAAGTGGGGCGTGGCACTTATGTGCTCAACCAGAAGCAACTGGAGTTGCCGGCCAGCAACAATGCCGCCCCGCTGAATTTGGGGCAGTCCGAATTATTGGATCTTTCGATCATCAAGCCTTACAGCGAAACCCTGGAATACTGGTTGCGCGACGCATTGGTGGGCATGGCCAAGAGCACGGATTTTGCCCGTGCCCTCGATTACGCCCCCGATGGCGGGCATCCGGCTCATCGCGAGGCGGGTGCGCAATGGCTGCGCCATTCATTGCCCGATGCGCAATGGCAGCAAGTGGTGATCACCGCCGGCGCACAGCATGGTTTGATGGTCGCGATGAGTGCGCTGACCAACGCCGGTGATCTGGTGCTCTGCGAGGCGCTTTGTTACCCCGGCATCATTTCCCTGGCCCATGGTCTGGAACGACGTCTGCGTGGCGTGCCAATGGACGATGAAGGGATCATTCCCGAAGCGCTGCGCGAACTGTGCCAGCGTGAGAAACCGGCGATGCTGGTCTGCGTGGCGACCTGTCAGAACCCGACGGCCGCGATCATGTCGCAAAAACGTCGGGCGCAAATCGCGGCGTTGGCCGAGGAGTTCGACTTCATCATCCTGGACGATGACATCTACGGTTTTCTGGCCACCGACCCGTCGATCAAACCGCTGTCGGCGTTTGCCCCGGATCGTTCGGTGTACCTGACCAGTCTGTCGAAGTCGGTCATGCCAGCCTTGCGGATTGGCTATCTCTATAGCCCGCCGAAACTGTTGTCGCGCCTGACCTCCATGGTGCGCAGCAGCGTCTGGATGCCGTCGCCGTTGACCGCCCAGTTGGCCAGCAACGTGATCACCGAGGGGTTGGATAAAAAGCTGATCCGTATTCAGCGCAACGAAGCCGCCGGGCGGCAAGCGATCGCTCAGGAAGTCTTCGCCAATTTCGAGCTCAAGACCCAGCCGTATTCCTACCACATCTGGTTGACATTGCCTGAGCCCTGGACCAGCGACGAGTTCACCATGCTGGCCCGTGCCAACGGTGTGTTGGTCCTCAGTGGCACCCAGTTCCAGGCCGAACGTGGCGGCATTACCCGCTGCGTGCGATTGGTGCTGATGTCGCCCACCAGCCAGGACGAATTGAGGTTTGCCCTGACCAAGCTGGCCAGTCTGATCGATTCGGACCCGCGTCGTTATTACTGAGCCCAGGCGCTATCTCCAGACGTTTGTCCCTCAGAGGATGGCCAACTCGCCTACAGTTAATTCAGCATCTGACGAATGCCTGTGTCCGGAGCCCTTCCACCGGACGAAAGCCTCCGCTAAGGTGCGCGGCTTCTCATCCTTTCATCGCTCGAAGGCCCGGCATGACCGAACAGAACACCAACCCCCTGCACGGCGTGACGCTGGAGCAAATCCTCAACGCCCTGGTTGAGCACTACGAATGGTCGGGGCTGGCCGAGCGTATCGATATCCGCTGCTTCAAGAGCGACCCAAGCATCAAGTCGAGCCTGACATTCCTGCGCAAAACCCCGTGGGCGCGGGAGAAGGTCGAGCGCCTGTACGTGAAGCTGATGCGTACCAAGCGCCCGGTCTGAGCATGGTCATACCCTCGGCCGCGAGACGTCGTTGTGTCGCCGTGGCGGCGATTCTGGGCTGGGCAGGCTTAAGCATTCAGCTGTACCTGATTTTCTACTCACGCTGGAGTGTCGCGGCCAGTCTGCTGGGCGGGCTGGTGAGTTTTTTCAGCTATTTCACCGTGCTGACCAATACGCTGGCGGCAGTGGTGCTGACCTGCGAACTGACGTCCCGCGAGTCGGCGACGCGACGCTGGTTTTTGCAGCCGTGGGTGAGCAGTGCGATTGCGGTGAGCATCGCCGTGGTCGGTGTGGCGTACAGCCTGTTGTTGCGCCATTTATGGCATCCCGAAGGTTGGCAATGGGTGGCCGATGAGCTGATGCATGACGTCATGCCGCTGCTGTTTCTGGTTTATTGGTGGTGCTGTGTGCCTAAAGGGACGTTGCGGCTGCGGCACATTGCGTTGTGGGTGATCTATCCGCTGGTGTACTTCGGCTATGCGTTATGGCGTGGGCATCTGCTGGCGGTTTATCCCTATCCGTTCATTGATGTGGACAAGTTGGGTTATCCACAGGTGTTTGTGAATGCCGGGGGATTGTTGGCGGGGTTTGTGGTGATTTCACTGCTGGTGATTGGGCTGGATCGGTGGCGCACGGGACGGATGTGAACACTGACTGTGGCGAGGGAGCTTGCTCCCGCTGGGTTGCGAAGCGACCCCAAAATCTGCAACCGCAGGTTTTCAGGCACACCGCATAAGCCGGTTTTGCGACTGCTTCGCAGCCGAACGGGAGCAAGCTCCCTCGCCACAAAAGGCATGTAACCACAGTGTTGCGGTTATTCCTCGTCACTGTCATCCAGTCGCCAATAGCCGACGGCCTTCACAAACTGCTCGTTCAGGCCGTGCTCATCGAGCAATACCCGGCGAATCTGCCGCGACACTTTGGATTCGGTCGCCACCCACGCATACAGATTGCCTGCGGGTACCTTGATGTGTTGCACGGTGGTCAGCAGGTTGTTTCTGCCACCTTCGCGCAGTACCCAGATCACATCGACCTGCGCGGCGCTTTCGAGGCGTTGTTGTTCGGCGCCGTTTTCCACTTCCACGATCACCAGCGCATGCCGGTTGGCGGCCAGGCCTTCGAGGCGGCGGGCGATGGCGGGCAGGGCGGTTTCGTCGCCGATCAGCAGGTAGCTGTCGAAGATGTCCGGCACGATCATCGAGCCCCGTGGCCCGCCGATGTGCAGGAACTGGCCGGGTTTGGCCTGTTCCGCCCAGGTCGAGGCAGGACCATCGCCGTGCAGTACGAAGTCAATGTCCAGTTCCAGCGTGTCCAGGTCGTAACGACGTGGCGTGTAATCACGCATCGCGGGCATCGGCCCGTTGTCCTTGCCGGCACCGAGTACCAGGGTTTCCAGCGCCGCCTGTTCCGCAGCGTTTTGTGGGAACAGCAATTTCACGTGGTCGTCGGTTCCAAGGCTGACGAAGCCGGCCAGCTCCGGTCCACCAAGGGTTATGCGGCGCATACGCGGGGTCAGGTCGACCACCCGCAGCACTTCCAGACGACGGCGTTTGATCTCATGCATGACACGGTGAATGGATTGGGATGGCACGATAACGTCGGTCATTCGGCGTTCTCCTGAACGGGTTGAACGGCGGGGCCGTCGACGATGGCTTTGGCCGTGTTATTGAGCAAATCGCGTACCCGCAGGATTTCTTCCGGGCTCCAGCGACCATGGTGCATTTGCAAGGCATGGCGCAGGTTGTGCACCGCTTCGTGGATCTCGGCCGGGCGGTCCTGGCCGCGCAACGAGCGCTTGCTGACCTCGATGCGCATGCGCACGCCATCCAGGGCGATCGCTTGTTCACTTAAAGACAGACGTCCGGCGTCGGTGATGCTGTAGCGTTTTTTTCCGCCCTCGGCGTCGCCCAGGATCATTTCGCTTTCTTCAAGGAAGGTCAGGGTCGGGTAGATCACGCCGGGGCTGGGGCTGTAGGCGCCGTCGAACATGCTTTCGATCTGGCGGATCAGGTCATAGCCGTGGCACGGCTGCTCGGCGATCAGCGCCAGCAGCAGCAATTTCAGGTCGCCAGGGGCGAACACCCGCGGTCCGCGTCCACCGCGCTCGCGGCCAGGCCCTGGGCGTTTCTCGAAGCCGTCGCGGCCGTCGCCGTGTTCGCGGTGGGGGGAATGATGGTCTCTCATTTCGGTCTTCTCTCATCACGTTTAGATACAACTTAAGATATATCTTAGCGTTCAGGCAAGACGTTTTTTGCCGGATCCTTGCGCGGCTGACGAGCGGCGGTCTCATCGAATAATGCAATAGGCCTCTTTTTGGCGAATGCCTGCGATCGATAACTTTGAAGTTAAAGTGAATGCTCTATTTGTCTTGAGTATATATTCTAAAAACTCCAACAAGTCCCACTATTGCGAGTGATGATTGCTGTATGGTTTTTTAACTGAATCTGTATGTAGGGTATAACTTACAGGCAGTGTTTTAATTATCTGCTTTCTGTTCTTTTTTCTTGCGGGTCTTAGGGTTGTTTAACTACGTGCTTATAGGAAGTTGCTTGCTTACTTTCCAGAGACAACAGTCGATGATGCCCCGGCATTGAAAGTTCAGGTTGATCTGGCTCAACTGAAGTTACGGTTGTCTTCAACTTTCAATGCACACCTCCTCATAAAGAAAACAAGGTACTGAACGATGTTCAAGAAACTCGCAATCGCTGCTCCGCTGGCTCTTCTGGCGCTGGGTTCCTCGGGAGCGTTCGCCGCTGGTGAAGCTGCCCATTCCATCAACATCATCGCTCATGTGCCGACCAACGGCTTCTATGTGGTGCCGACCGATCCTGAGCTGGTCAACAAGGATCAGGACATGAGCTTTCAGCCAAGCACCGGCAAGATGGGCGAAGTAAACGGTTACTTCGATGTGCGCAACAACAACGGTTCGGTTCACGCCAGCCTGGACAGCGCACCAAAACTGATCTCCGGTGCCAACAGCATTGATCTTAAAGTCGAGATCAACAACACAACCCTCACCACCACGCCTCAACAAGTTGTCGGCGAGGCTGAGTCCGACATGAACTACCGTGCACCGCTGAAGATCAGCGCCATCGGCACTACGTTCAACCCGGGTGATTACACCGGTGTCGTGGCGATGACCTTTGACGCCGTTCCTCCGGTCGGTACGCCTTGATCGGGCGATCCGGCATCAGGCGCTGACTTCCCCGCAGCGCTAACCAGCGGGGCAAGCCACCGTGCTTGCCCCGCCGGACTTCCATTGTTCGTAATCAGAGTAAGAGTTCATGTTCCCGATGACACCCATCGCGGCTGCGCTTGCGCTGTTGTTTTGTGCCAGTGCAGCCGTGGCTTCCAATTCCGCTGGTACGACCCCGCGAAGTCTGTTGGCGCAGGCCAAAGGCCTGCCGGCGGATTTCGAGGAGCATTTCTTTGATGTGCCTCTGGCTGTTCGGGTGGAGCTCGATCATCAACCGCTGGGTGAAGCCATGGTGGTGTTGTCCCGCGACGATCGCGTCACCCTGCTCGAATTTACCGACACCAGCGAAAACCGCTTCGGCTCCGCCGAACGGGAAAAATGGGCGAGTTATCTCAAACCGGGTGTGCCATTGGGCAATTGCACCGGTTCATGTCCGGATCAGGTGCTGGCCGTGCACTACAACCTGGAAAGCTCGCTGGTCTCGATTGTCACCGAAAACGCCGAGCGCGATGTTGAAGCCAAGCGTTACTACGAGCAGCCCGATGGCGGTAGCAGCGGCCTGATGGTGCGCAACCAGCTCAATCTCAATGGCGGCCAGGATCAGGACTTGGGCGGACGCTTTGGTCTTGAAGCCAGCGCCAGCCTGGGTAACTGGAGCCAGACACTGAACCTGCAACTGGCCCGTCTCGGTGGCCCGGACGACAAGCTCTACCACGCCGTGCATGAGCTGCACACCCAGCGTGAACTGCAAGGCAGTTTTTTCCGTCTGGGCTATTTCACCCCCAATTCCGAAGGGCTGACGCGCCAACCGCGCACGTTCGGCACCAGCCCCGACACCGCCGTCGGCGTCATGTACGGCAGCTCCGACAGCCTGGCCATCAACAGCCCGATGCCCAGCGTCTATCCGATCTACGTCACCGCCAATCGCCAGGGCTCGGTGGAAATCTGGCGCGACGGGCTGCTGATCAACACTCAATCAGTGCCGGCCGGTTTGCAGACGCTCGACACCCGGCCATTGCCCGGTGGCATCTATGAAGTGGAAGTGCGCCTGATCGAAGACGGCCAGATCACCTCCACCACCCAGGAGTTGGTGTACAAGCCCAATAACTGGCGCAACCTCGACGAACGCTGGCGCTACAACCTGTTTGCCGGCGAAGAAAGCAAACTGCTGAGCAACTGGGACACGCAATCCAGCGGCAGCCCGACGGCCGGGGCATCGGTCAACTACCTGATGCACCCGCGGGTGATTCTCGGAATGTCGGCGCGCCAGATTCGTGAAAAGCTGCAATACGGCACGTCCATCGACTGGACGCTGGCCAATCACATCAGCCTGTACGCCAACGTTTATAAAACCCAGGACTACGGCACCGGTCTCGATCTGCAAAGCCTCTATAACTATGGGGCCGGTAGCGTGGTGGTCAGCCACAACCGCAGTTGGCTCGACACCACCAACATGTACGACACCTTGCCGGACGGCACCCGGATTCGACCGCGCAACGTGTTCATCGGCCAGACCAGCAATTCGTCGCTGGCGCTCAACCATCGTGTCAGCAGCAAAAGTTCGCTCAACGCCCGGGTGTCGCACAGTGAGGGCAACGTTGAAGGCGTCGGTCTGGATCTGGGCTGGACGCAGCGCACCGTGTTGCTGGGCAGCGATGCCAGTTGGCGGCTGTCACTGTTCGACCGGCCGGGCAGTTTCAGCAGCGGCGAGGCGCGCAATCGCGGTGTCGATCTGAGTGTCAATCTGGCATTGGGCGCGCCCGGCCAGCAGTTCACCGGCAGCATCGGTTCGCGCACGGCCCGTGATGGCAGTCGCGATAACAACGCCTCCCTCGGCTGGCGCAAGGATCTGAAAGATCATGTACTGCAAAGCGTCTCGGTGACCGCGCTCACCGACACCTATGGCGTCGGCATGTCCAGCCTGGCGAACTTTCGCACCGACGCCATCAATGGCGATGGCTTTGTTCAGCGTTCGTCCTACAACGGCAACTTTACCGGCGGTCTGAACGTGGATAGCACGCTGGTCGTCGGCGGTCAGCAAATGGTCCTGACCAGTCAGCATGAGATGCGCGGTGCCGGGCTGATCGTCGACGTGGAGTCGGATATCGATGACATCGCCTTGCGCGCCGACGATTACAGCGGCGGCAGCGCGGCGTTGAAGCCGGGGCGCAACTTCATCCCGATTACCGCGTATCAGAACAGTTCGGTGAGTTTCGACTTCGAAGGCAACCACGTGCCGGCGGCCACCATCGAGCCGGCGCGCACCCGCTATCACCTGAACAAGGGCGGGGTGGATTACCGCAAGGTGCGAGTGATGAAAACCCTGACGGTGCTCGGCCGACTGGTTGATGCGCAAGGACAGCCACTCAAGGGCCATCACGTGATCAACCACGCCAGTCGCGGGGTGACGGAAGTCGACGGTTTCTTCTCGATGGAAATGAACGCTGGCTCGCCGACCCTGGAAGTGCGCCAGGGCAATCAGCTGCTGTGCCAGTTCCGCCTCGATGCGAGTCGGCATCGCAGTGAAAACAACGTGTTGATGATCGGTGATCTGCGCTGCACGCCGGACACCCTGGCTGACGTCACGTCCACCGAACAGAAGGCGGGCTGAGCCGATGAAGCGATCCATGGGTTGTATGGGGCTGCTGCTGGCACTGACCGGGCCGGCGACCGAGGCGGCGAATCAGGAAATCAGGGCGTTGTTCCAGCCCGATTCGTCCCAGCCGGGCAAGAACGTGTTTATCAACCAGACGGCGAACAGCGGTTACTGCGCGGACTATCCGGGCGAGTGCGCGCAGAACAATATGTTCAGCATTCAGTTGCCGGTGCGCTTTGACTCGACCCGCGCAATCATGCCCGACGAAAGTATTGCGCTGAAGGTGCCGGCCAACTGGCGGCAACTGACGGTGACCAACGCCGAGACCCAGGAAACGGAGACCGCCGAGGTGCGCATCATCGGCATTGGCTCCAGGTTCACGCTGAGTGACTCAGCCGCTAACCTGGTCGGGGTGACGGACATACTGGAGGGCCATCAGAAGCTTTGGACCAGCAGAAGTTGGGTGTACGCCCCGGCGCCCTGTCTTTACAGCGGTGTGGGTGCCTACGGCCCGGCGTCCTATCGGTTTTTCTGGAAGGCGCCAGTGGAAGCGGAATGTAGCAAAGTGGCCACCCACACCATTCCTTCCATGTATTTCAACACCCTCGATTTTGCCTATGAACTGCGCACGCCCAATCCGTTGGGCATGTCGAGCGGGCTGTACACCGGTGCGTTGTCTTACCGCCTGGGCCCGGGCGCCGATTTCGATCTGGGGCCGTTGATGGTTCCGGATGACGGCAACCTGACCCTGGACTTCGTATTGGACGTGCAGCACACCCTGAAGGTCGATCTGCCACCGGGCGGCAACAAAGTGCTACTGGAGCCCGAAGGCGGATGGCAGCGCTGGATCGACAGCGATCGCAAACCGACGAGGATCTACCGCGATCAACTGTTTTACCTGTCGGCGTCGTCGCGCTTCAAAGTCATGATGCTGTGCAACTCGTACGGCGGCACCCGCTGCAAGTTGGGAAGCCCGAAAGGCAATACCACCGAGGTGGAAACACTCCTCACCTTGCCCGCTGGCATCACCGGTCCCGGCGGCGGGCCGGTCACGCTTTTCAGGCTGCAATACAACACGTGGTCAGGCCCTTTTCAGCCCGGAATCTATGTGGATCGAAAGGCCGGCTCGTTGCGTTTCGAGATGCCCCAGGACGCCATCAACTTTTTGCTGCGTCCCGGCTTGAGCGACACGCTCAGCGGCAGCATCACCATTATCTGGGACTCGGAAGTTTGACCGTTCAGGCCTGGCCACTTTTTATTCTGATGGGATTGAAGACGATGAAGCGTATGTTTTTGCTATGGGTACTCAGTGTGTTTTACGTGACGGCACAGGCGGGGCCACAGATCAATGTCGGCACTGTGTATGACTATCTGGATGCCGATAAAAGTACCTACCTCAAACGGGTATTCAACAGTGGCGACAGCACCGCTTTCGTCAAGGTCAACGTGCTGGAAATCGTCTATGACGCCGACGGTATGCCCCGGGAGATTCCGGTCGAAACCGCCGCCGACGGGGCGTCGCGCAATGGCGTAATGGCCAGTCCGGCGCGGCTGATCGTACCGGCCCAGGGCATGCAGGGCACTCGCTTGTTGTACATGGGTGAGCGTGACAGCGAACGCTACTTTCGTGTGCGTTTCGTGCCGGTGGTGCCAGAAAAGGAAGATGAATTCGCGGTCAGTGCCGAGGAGAGCGAG
The DNA here is from genome assembly GCF_963970905.1 of Pseudomonas sp. EL_65y_Pfl2_R96. Classification (NCBI taxonomy): domain Bacteria; kingdom Pseudomonadati; phylum Pseudomonadota; class Gammaproteobacteria; order Pseudomonadales; family Pseudomonadaceae; genus Pseudomonas; species Pseudomonas sp. EL_65y_Pfl2_R96. Next base: position 114,557 of record NZ_CAXAQH010000003.1, read on the forward strand.
GACTATAAAAAGACCCTGTCGGCCGGGGTCAACGTGATGACTGGGTTTGGCACGATTTTCTTCGTGCGGCCCAAAGACGCACGTTTCGCGACGGCCATCAATGAAACCGACAACCGCTACGAACTGCGCAACAACGGCAACACGGTGGTCATCGTCGATGAATTCAAAAGCTGCTCATTGAGCAATGAAACCGACTGTGGGGCAACCACCAAACACCATGTGCTGGCGGGCAAGACGTTCGGCTTCGACAAGGAAAAGGGGCGTGAATACCGGTTCATCCTGATCGAAGGCGACAGTAAGAAAAACCTGAAGATCGCCAGCCGCCAGGCCTGACGCCAGCCAGTCAAGCGCAATCCATGTGGGAGCGCCTTAATTGACTGGCATTGGCCGCCAGGCCCGCTTTTCATAGACGCAACGGGTATCAAACATGATCAAGCAATGCGCCGTCTTCGCGCTGATGGCAATGACCGTACTGATGGGTTCTTTGGCATGGGCGGCTCGGGAAGAGCACACCTTCGAGGTTTCTCTAACCATCCCGAACCGCTCGTTTTACTTGATCCCGGCTGAACCCGACTGGATTCACCGGCCACAGCAGCTGAACTGGGACTATCCGACCTCGACGCTGAGCAGTGTGCGCAAGAACTTCGATGTGCGCCATGACACCAGCGCGATTGAAGCACGCCTGGAAACCGCACCCTACCTGTCCAATGGCAGGCCGGGCGACGATATTGCCTTGCGGGTCACTTTCAACGGTGTGGAGTTGAGCCCTGATATTGCCCCGCGGCAAGTGGTGTCGGCGGCCGACGCGGCCGTGGGCATGCGGGTGCCACTGGAAATCGCGCCGGTAAAGCCGGACGGGGGTTATCGGCCGGGGGACTACAGCGGCAACGTCCTGTTGTTGTTCAGTGCCAGGGCGCCAGGGGAGTGAGTGCAAGCGCAGATAAGCCTGTGGCCGGATTGGCCAGGGAATGACAGTCAGCATGACCAAGAGTGTATTAGTAATGAAACTTGCAAGTACGGCGAGCGGCCTGTGTGCCCTGATACTGACAGGCTTTATGACATCGGCCGGTGCCGCGAATGTAGAGATCACGGCGCTGTTCCAGCCTGACTCGACGAATCCGATGCACAATGAATTTGTAAATAAAACGCCTCAGGGCGGCTACTGCGGTGGCCATCCGGAATACTGCGAGGACGGTGTCTTCAGTATCGACTTGCCGCTTCGATTCAGGTCCGTGGCGGCCATTGAGGCGCTGCATGACGAACGCCAAGGCCCGATGTTCCGGGTGCCATCCTCCTGGAGGGATATCAGGGTCATTCATGACGAAACCGGCGAAGAGGAGACGGTAAGGATGCGGGTGAACGGTATTGGTGCCGCCTATACCAACAAGGTGCCGCTTCCCGTGGGAGTCTGGCAATTCGGTTGGGTCTACGCTCCAGCCCCCTGCCGGTATGGGGGCGTGGGCTTTGGCAACCAGACTTACTATGCTTTTTTCTGGCGCGTTCCGCTCGATGCGGGTACCTGTTCCAAACAGGCACAAAAAACAATTGATCAATCCTATGATTTTGCTTACCGAGACATGGGGTTCTCTTATCAACTCATTACGCCCAATCCCCTCAAGATGTCATCGGGCACCTACCGCGGTGTATTGAATTACAGCGTGGGCCCAGGTCAAGATTTCGACATGGGTGACGTCATGCTGCCTGACGACAGTTTGATCTCCGTCAACTTTACCCTGATTGTCGAACACACCTTGAAAGTCGACATTCCCCCAGGCGGCAACCGCGTCATATTGGAACCGCAAGGCGGTTGGCAATCCTGGCTGTCACAGGGGCGTAAACCCACGCGTTTGTTTCGCGATCAGACGTTCAATATTTCCGCGTCGAGCCGCTTCAAGATGAACCTGCGATGTCAGTTCGTCATCGGGAACAACTGTGCGCTGTGGGAGCCGACCGCCGGTCATCCTGTGCCGCTGGAAGTCGCCGTTACTCTGCCTGGCGGGTTGACGGACGCCGCGGGACAACCGGTGAGTCGACGTCCGCTGCGCCGTGATGGTGTTGGCACGGAGCTGTTTCAGCCGGGCTTTTACGTAGATCGCAAACCTGGCACGCTGCATTTCGAAGTGGCCCGCGAAGCCATTGATGAAATGCTCAAACCGGGCATTGCCCGCAGCTATTCGGGCAATGTCACGGTCATCTGGGATTCGGAAGCGGGCTGAACGAAGTGCCCAGGATGAAAAAGCCAGCCCCGAGTGGATGACACTCGGGGGTTAAGCGTTTGCACCCATGGCGCATTGCATTGTTTAGAGTCCGGCGTTTGCCAATGCTTTACGGGTCAGTGTTCTGGCCAACTCGTTTCGTTCTTCGGCCATCTCTGACAGCATCCGGTCATAAAACTGCGTGGTCATTTCCCTTCCGGTAAACACTTGGGTGTGTGGAATATTCAGCTGGTTGGCAAGCGTTTCCACTCTTCCTTTGCGCGAGGAGCGCTCCGCCGGAGTCCGGGCGTTCGCCCAGTTGTTTTGGGCTGTGCGCAGATCTTCGAGCAGAGCATGTTTGGTTGCGAGACGGCGATCACTTGCATCGAATGTGTCCGGGTGGGTTTTGCGCAAGTGTTTTTCCCAAAACGGGTTCTCGAATAAACCGATCATCCCGTCGACCAATCCGTCACCGTCTTCGAAAGCGATGACACTATCGTACGCGGCGTTAATCTTGGCGGCGTCCACGTCTGCTCTCGTCTGATACAGCATGCCTTCAGATTGCCAAGGCAAATCCAGTCGCTTGGCCAGCCCTGTCTCGTACGCAAGGTGCACTTCCACAGGATCCGGAGCGTCGAATTTTCCCGGATTGCTTTTGAATCTGTCGTTCTGACTCTCAACCTCTGCTCTGGCAATTTCGTTTATTTTTTCCAGGCGAGCGGCACTCCTGGCCAGTTTGACAAGTTTGTTTTCAAGCGCCGCGCCAGTTGTCGATTCGGCGTGCGCCTGCGACACCAACACTTTTATTCCCATGTTATTGAACAGTTGTGCCCCGGCATCCCCGCAGGTTTCAGGATGTTTGGCCTGTTTGAACAGTTCCTCGCGCAGATCGGTGTCGAGCGCGACGGCATCGATCATCTGCCAGACCCGCCGGGTCAGTTGCTTGCGCGAATTATCGCTTCGGTAATCCTTGCCGGCTCTCTGTTTACGGATAACTTTGAAAAAATCGGTGGAGTCGGGTTCCGCCATCACATCGTGCCAGTTCTCCTCTCTATAGGTTCCGATCCCCGCCGATTGACTATAAATTTCTGAGTCCGGTAACGATTGCCAATGAGATAACTCATTGGCCGCAGCCCGCTCATAGACTTGCTCACGGGCCAAGCCTACGGACTCGCGGTAGTCTCCAAAACGGACTCGATCAACATCGGAAAGCTTCGTTGCGTCGAGTCGCGTGCGTGCCACGAGAAACGCATGATCGGAGCCAGGCACGACATCGGGTACGTTCGTGATCGGACATTCCCGTAGATCGAGAGAAAAGCCGCGCGGGTGATGTTTCTCGAAAACCCCTTCCTTGAAAAGACCTTCCGGCCAGGCATCGATACCGGTGTTGTTCAGACTCAATACCCTCAGTCTGGGCATGTGGCCGACATCCGGAGGCTGCTTGAGCGGATTGTTATCGAGCCTTAGCGTTTCCAGGCGAGTGAGCTCTCTCAGCGACTTGGCAGAGTCAGCCGTTAATTGGATGCTGTTGTCTGTCAGACGCAAGGTTTCGAGCAGACGCATCGTGCCGACACTGGGCGGCAGCTCGGTCAGGCCGCTATGGCGGGCGCTCAAATGACGAACGTTGGGGAAGTCGTCCAACAGACCTTTGGTGTCAGGAGAAAAACGAGCGTTGTCCACATTCAGCACGGTCACTTGGTCGATGTATTTTTTGATATTGGGTTGCTCACGCAGATCCTTCCACCAACGATCGAGTTTCGGGCCCATGAAGTCGGAGGACAAGTCCAGCGTATAGCCGCCTTCTGGATGACTGTTGCGCCCACCGAAGGCCTCGCTTTTGCGTTCGAAGCATTCAAGGAGCCGTTCCCGAATATGCCTTCCGCCGCGATACCTGAAATCATCATATTCAGGTCCGGATCCCGAATCAGCGGAAACGTAGCCCATTGCTTTGTTTTCCCATTCCGCCAATATGTTCTTCAGTTCGACGAGTTCATCCCTGAGCCGGTCGATGGCCTTGTCGGGATCACCCTTGGCGCGCAAGGCCTCAACGAAGGCTCTCACCTCTTGTTCGTTTAATTTCGGATAGAGGTTCCTGACCCTTTTTTCCGGGGTGTTTGCGAATGTGGACAGACTCGGCCCGCGCACCAGGTTGACTGTTTCAATATTGGCAACCAGGAGAATGGGCGGTTCTGCCAGCAATGTCCGGCGTTCGGCAGCAGGCGCGCATTGTTCCATGATCCACGCTTTGAGCAGACGGCCCTGACCCCGTTGGTAGCCCAATGCCGCGCGTTTGTCTTCAGGCAGGGCGCGCAGAATCGATTCGTAGAAATCACCGGCGTCATGCAGCTTCTTGTTGGCTCCCTCGAGAACCTCGTACTGGCCGTGCTCATCTCTGATCAGGCGCCGGACTGTTGTGGCGTCATCCGGGCCGATGCTGCACCGCAGTGTGCCGTCATAGGTGCCGTCCAGCACCTCGATGCGCACATCGCCGAAGCCATCGGTATTGAACTTGAGCGTATTAAGCGCCAGCCGCTCGGTATCCGGTAACACCCGTTCATCCCGATAAAAGCCGTCGTAGGCGCGAGCGGTGGAGGCTTCGAAATTCAATTCCCGGGCCTGGGTTTTGATACGTAGCGGCAAGCGATCTTCATCGATCATTCTCTGTAACTCGGCTGCCTTGGCGTGAGACAGGAGTTTTTCCGTGAGGGTGAGCGGCATGTCCGGGAACGTTTGCTTCAGCAAGCGGACATCCGCCTTGTTCGACCTTTCTCCGGCCTGATACAGACGTTTGGATAACTCACCCTGACGCTCGTCGACGGCGTCCGCGAGTAGATTGCGCAACGCCTGGTTGCGTTCAGCGCTCGGCATGTCGCGACCGAGCAGAGCGCTGACCTCGGCCTCATTCAGAAAGCCCACGACGCGTTCGGGCAGTTTGCCGGACGTGAGGTCAGCGAGACTCATGCTCAGGGTATTGGCGTCCGTTGCGTTGGCATTGCCGTACTTGCGCGAATAGCCTGTCAGGTCGGCATTTTCATACACCCTCAATGCCCGCTCTGGCGGCCATCCTGGCAGGCCCGTCGTTATCGGTTCAAACCAGACAGACGCTGGATCGATCGGTCGCCCGCCCCGGATATTCGCACTCGCTGTCTGCACTTCGTCATACGCACTGAAGCGCTTGATGGTGTCGGCCAGCACCGGCGGCGGAGGACTGTTGTCGACATGCATCCGACGCAGCTCATTGTCGTCAGTGCCACTGCTGATGCGGATCTGCTCCAGTTCTGTGGGCGAAAAGCGATCGACGCTGTGGCCGAGGCGGCGCATCAATGTTTCACCTTCCCAGTCTCGTGGATTCTCCGCCTCGTGCACCCAGGCGCCATGGCCGTTATGTTCCATCTTGGGCGAGTAGGCATTGGGGCGGGTGGGGTGTTTGACACGGTGCGTATTGGAGGTCGGCTCTGTGGAGGCTTTTTCGACGATGTAGAGCTTGCCTTCCAGCGGCAGAATGTCCTGATTGGCATGTCGATGCAGGCCGTGCTCATTGGGTTTTGAAGCCGCCGACAGGGTGAGATTTTTCTGTTCGTAGGGTGCGAGATCGGGATGCCACAGTGTGTGTTTGCCATTGGGCAGCTTGACCGGTTTCATGCCCTCGACCAGCGGCGACAGTTTGAGCCGAAAAGCGTTGCCGATTTCAGCACCCGCCCCAAACGCCGCCAGTTGAATGAGATCCGTCACCACGCTGATCACATGCTCGGCCGCTTCAAGGCCGAGGCCTTCGGCCAGATCGACGATGCCTTCGATGACATCCGTGGTCAGTTGGTAAGCGGTGTAGGCCATCATGAGTTCGCCCAGCCCCGGCACGAACGGTGTGGCGATCAACAGAGCGACGTTGAAAATGTCGGAGACGATTTTCTTGAAGTTGTCCCACCAGGCCCAGCGCGCTTTGCTGTCGGTGTCGGCGGTGGATACCGCGATTTCACGGGCGTCGTTGAGGATCTTGTTGAGCTTTTGCTGGTAGGCATGCCTCCAGTAATCCCGAGGGAGTGGCCAATGCTCGATTTGCAATCGGGGTCGAAGCACGGGTTCCTTGCGCCACGCCGGACGCTGGTCTGTCGGATCCTCTTTCGTGTGCCATTTGACGGTAAAGAGACGTTGCTCCAGGCCGGCGAAGAAGTGCCCGCGCTGCTGCTGATCGACGAACTGGCTGAAGAATTGTCGATAGCTCAGCTGCGACGATGCGCCGATTTTGTCTTCGCGCAATTGGCGCACCAGCTCATGGGTGAACGCCTCTGTGGATTCGTACTCCTTGAGCGGGTGATCAGGGTCATGGGGGACGTACGCAATGAGCCGTCGAATGCCGCTGCTACCCCGCACCGCATGAATCAACAGCACAATGCCGGTCAGACGGGTGTCCATCATGGACAGGTCGCAGCACAGCATCTGTTTCCCATTGAGGAGCAGTTGAGGTGTGTCCTGTGCCAGATCCAGCATCAGCTTGTAGGCATCGTACTGGATATCGCCGGTGATCAACGCCAACTGCGCGGCGACGGTCAGTGCGTCTTTCTGACTTTCGGTCACCTTGTGCTTCATGACGGCTTCGGCTAGCGGCTCGCCGGGAAGCAGATAGCTTTCGAGATGTTTTTTGTAAAGCGCGCCAATATCCAGCTCCCGGCAAAGCGCCTGGAACTGCCTGATGGTCATTTTGTGTTTGATCGGTATGACTTCGAAATGCCCGCGTTTGTCAGGTTTGGTAATGAACTGCGAGCCGGCATCGACCGTTTCGGCTCGTGCGAAATTGTGCAGCGCTGCATCCAGCAGGGAGACGGTTCGGGCAGTGACGCCACCCGACAGGTCAATCGCGTACCAGGGCTGATCCTTGGGCATGTACAGGCGCAGGTAGGTCGTCGTGACGTCATTCTCGATTCCGTATCGTTCCTTGAGCTTCGCCTGGAGCAGGGGCGCGGCAAACGAGTGGACGTCCCGCAGTTTTTCGAACAGTTGGTCGACCTGGTTCTGCGAGCCCCATGCCTTGAGGTTGGCGGCTTTGAGCTTGTCGTGATGAGCGGCGGGTGCTGTGGTGTACCACGGCACAATCTTCAATCCAGTAGCCGCCAGTGCCTGGCCTCTGCTGACGGTGGCGGTTTTGAAGTTGTCGTTGATGGTGTTCTTGATGAACGCGTAGTGCCGGCCTTTATTCGTGTTTTTGGCCGGTGTGTGGGAGTCAGGCATGGCAATCATCCTTGATTGTTTTAAGAATGATCAGCCTATCTGTTGGGGCTCAAAACAAAAGTCTAAACATCTGTGCTCAAACAGCGTTTCCTGGCGCTAAACCGTTGAATATTCGAATCGGAAAAATAACTGAATACCACCTGCTGCGCAAAAACTCACAGTCGCGCTATCGGAACCGGCTGACACGCGACACGGCTACCCGGTTGCAGGTACGGCATGAGAATCGGCGCCATGCCCTTGAGCACTTGCACCGGCAGGGCCGAGGTGAATTTGAACGCCTCGGCCGAGCGTCCGGGCACGAAGGCAGTCAGGGTGCCGAAATGGCGGTCGCCGATGTAGAACACGAAGGTCGCGGTGCGGTTGATCGACTTGGAGCTGAGGATTCGCCCGCCGGAACCGATGGCTTCGATACGGTTGTCACCGGTACCGGTTTTGCCGCCCATGGCCAACGGGGTGCCATCGGCCAGCTTGAAACTGCCTGCCACGCGTTTGGCCGTACCGGCATCCACCACTTGCGACAAGGCCTCGCGCATGGCGGTGGCCACCTCGGAAGGCATCACGCGTTTGCCGACCACCGGATTGTTGACCAGTTGGGTTTCATAGGGCGTATCGGCTGCGAAGTGCAGGCTGTCGATACGCAGCGTCGGCAGACGTACACCGTCGTTGAGGATGGTGCCGATCAGTTCCGCCAGCGCAGCCGGGCGGTCGCCGGAACTGCCGATGGCGGTGGCCAGCGAGGGCACCAGGTGATCGAACGGATAGCCGACTTTCTGCCAGCGTTGGTGAATGTCGAGGAACGCCTCGATCTCCAGCATCGTGCGAATGCGGCTGTCGCGGGCGCCCTTGTGTTTGCTTTTGAACAGCCAGCTGTAAACCTCCTGGCGTTCGAATTCGCTGGCTTTGACGATCTGGCTGAACTTGGCGTCGGGGTTGTTCAGCAAGTAGCCGATCAACCACAGATCCAGCGGGTGAACCTTGGCGATGAAGCCTTGATCCGGCAGGTCGTAGCTGCCCGGGCCGTAACTCAGGTACAGGCGTTCGAGGCGTTCGTCGGTGAGTTTTTCCGTGAGCTTGGCGCTTTTGAGGTGCGAGCGCACGAAGGTGTTGAAGCTCTCCTGGTCGCCCTGCGGGAATAGATAGCGATGCACGGCAGCCATGCGGATCGGTGTCGGGTGCATGCTGTCGAGGAAGGTCTCGAGGCGGGTTTGGGTGTCCTTGTTCTGGTACTTCTTCCAGAACCGCAACAGGAATGCGGTGCCTTCGCGGTCGGCGAACTGGGCCAGGTATTCCTGACGCCGCGGGTCGCGGTCGTCCTTGAGCAATTCGGCGCTGCTGGTGGGGCCGGCGTAGGTGCTGTAGCGCACCAGGTCGCGCATCAGCCGAATGAACGGCAGGTTGATCGACTCACGAATGGCATCGCGCAGGGTCGGCATGCGGCCGTTGTCTTCCTTGCGGAAGTTAACGAACGTGTGCAGCCCGCCACCGGTGAAAAACGCCTCGCCTGGGCTGGCGGAATATTTGCGATCCAGTGCGGCGCCGAGCATTTTTGGCAGGCTGCGGTCGGTGTTCTGAATCATGTAATCGACGGCCCAGCTGCTCAGGCGATCCTGTTCGGCGACTTCGGTTTTCTTCAGTTCGGCAACGCTCATGGTGGCGTAGCGATCGTGCAATTCGGAGATGATCTGCAGGTAGGTGGTGAGCACGCGCATTTTTGCGGTGGAGCCCAGTTCCAGCTTGCTGCCTTCATTGATGTCGAACGGCTGGTCGGTGCTGTCGGTCTGCACCCGTACCCGCGAGCCGTCCGGGGTCAGTTCGAACAGGGTGAAGCTGTAGCGCACCTGCGTGGTGCTGGTGGGGGTGAGCAGGCGTTCGCCAATCAAGCCGATTTCCGCGGCATAGGCCGGGTCGGCCAGATGCTTGAGGTACGCGGTGGCCTGGGCTTGCAGCTCGCCTTGCAGGGTGCTGGTGGCGGACAGGTCGAGGCGGTCGAGGTCATACAGCGGACGATTGAGTAACCCGCCCAGACGACTGCGCGCCACACTGATGCCTTTGTTGGTTTCGATCGGCTGAATGGTGGGCTGCGTCTGCCAGTCGCGATAGGTCACTTGGCTGGCCAGTGCCGCCGCCGCGAGTGGCGCATCGATCACGCCATTTTGTGCCAGCAGGCGAATATGGCTGTCGGTGAGGCTGGCCAATTCATCGCGGCCCTTGGTCAAGTAATGGGAAGGGCGGCGCTGGGCAATCATCAGCGACAGCATTTCCCGCAGGGCCAGGCCTTTTTCCGCCAGGCTTTTCTGATCGGTGTCGGTGCTGGCCAGCCGTTCGTTGGCCTTGTTGAAGTCGGCGCCGTACCACACACGCAAACCTTCGGCCATGCCATGCACTTCACCGTGGCCCGGCACCGCCGACAGCGGAACACTGTTGAGGTAGTCGCGAACCACATTTTGCCGTATCTGGAGGGTTTCCGGCCCCGCCTGATAGGCCCGCACGCTGGCGGAAATCATCTGGCGGATTTTTTCCGCGCCCGACACCGTCAAGCCATCGGGCGAGTGTCGATACTTCTCAAGCTGCGTCGCCAGCGTACTGCCACCCGCCGATTGGCCGGGCAGGCGCAACAGCTTGGCCACCTGAGACCACGCCGCCATGCCGAACCGCGGCCAGTCCACGGCGGGGTTGGCCAGGGGCTGACGAGGATCGAGCAAAAAGCGGTTTTCGATAAAGAGCAAGCTGTTGACCACCACAGGAGGGATCGCGGCAAAGCTTGAATAAAGTTGTTGTGGATATTTGAACTGGTACAGCGGTGCCGCGCGGCAATCGGTGATCGACAGCCCGGCCTGGATTTTCTCGGAATAGGGCACGAAAAAGCCCTTGTCGTGGTACTTCATCAGCGCCGGGGAAAAGCGGGTTTGTGCCGACACCACGTAATCGCGCTTGAGCAGGCGCGGCAGAAATTCACTCAGGGCGCTGTAACCCAAACGCTGATCGAACGGGCCTGCGCCAGGGTAGCGAATCGCGTCGCTGGGGCCGGGTTGCAGTTCGTATTTCAGCGAGGCGGCGTATTTGCTGATTTCCCGGGATTGAAACCTGGAGGTGCGCATTTCCTTGGTTGCGGCGAGGCCCAGGACAATCAGGATAATCAGCAGCAGCAACCAGAAAGCCCCCCAGCCGTGCCGGGAACGACGGGGTTTCTCAGGTAAAGGCGCTTCATCCACTCGTTCAGTCGGAACCACGGTTTTACTCGAATCGGTTTGCCACAAAGCGCCCATAGTCGACTGATCCATTCACGCAGATTGATCGGACTTGTTTGAAGCTTAGACGTTGGTTGGCGTTGGTGAAAAAATTGTGAACAACCAAATATCGGGCACGCACCCTTACCTGTGGCAAGGGGGTGTTGTGGCGAGGGAGCTTGCTCCCGCTGGGCTGCGAAGCAGTCCCAAAAACCAGCAACACTGAGTTTTTTTAAGACACACCGCATTTACAGGACTCACGACTGCTGCGCAGCCGAGCGGGAGCAAGCTCCCTCGCCACAGGGTGATGTTGTCTGAAAGGACTTTTCCCGAGAGTTGTCGCTGAATGTTGTGGTTTATAGAGTGGAAAGCCCTGTAGAAAGCTTTTTATACTGCACGCCCCGCTGATCTTGCAGGTTTTGTTCTGCAAGACGCGTCCGCCTACGAGGCAGGCCCGGTTTCACCTGACACTGGCTTGTCGGTCGGCGCTTCGACACTCGGTGTGTCATATCCAATAACAAGGAGGTTGTACCCCTATGCCAATCGGCAATCATCTGTCTCACGGCGAGACCGCTCAGGGCGGCCCGCTTAAACGCGAACTGGGCGAACGGCATATCCGTTTGATGGCGCTCGGTGCCTGTATCGGCGTCGGCCTGTTCCTGGGTTCGGCCAAGGCCATCGAAATGGCCGGCCCGGCCATCATGCTGTCCTACATCATCGGCGGTCTGGCGATCCTGGTGATCATGCGCGCCCTCGGCGAGATGGCCGTGCACAACCCGGTCGCCGGTTCGTTCAGCCGTTATGCACAAGACTACCTCGGCCCATTGGCGGGCTTTCTGACCGGCTGGAACTACTGGTTCCTGTGGCTGGTGACCTGCGTCGCCGAAATCACCGCGGTGGCGGTGTACATGGGCGTCTGGTTCCCCGATGTGCCGCGCTGGATCTGGGCACTCGCCGCATTGGTCAGCATGGGCTCGATCAACCTGATCGCGGTGAAAGCCTTCGGTGAGTTCGAATTCTGGTTCGCCCTGATCAAAATCGTCACCATCATTGCGATGGTGGTCGGCGGTATCGGCGTGATCGCGTTCGGCTTCGGCAATGACGGTGTAGCCCAGGGGATTTCCAATCTCTGGGCCCACGGCGGCTTTATGCCCAACGGCGTGCAAGGCGTGTTGATGTCCCTGCAAATGGTGATGTTCGCCTATCTCGGCGTCGAGATGATCGGCCTGACCGCCGGTGAAGCGAAGAACCCGCAGAAGACCATCCCCAATGCGATCGGCTCGGTGTTCTGGCGGATTCTGCTGTTCTACGTCGGCGCCTTGTTCGTGATCCTGTCGATTTACCCATGGAACGAAATCGGCACCCAGGGCAGCCCGTTCGTGATGACCTTCGAGCGTCTGGGCATCAAGACCGCCGCCGGCATCATCAACTTCGTGGTGATCACCGCCGCGCTGTCGTCCTGCAACGGCGGCATCTTCAGCACCGGGCGCATGCTCTACAGCCTGGCGCAGAACGGCCAGGCCCCGGCCGGTTTCGCCACGACCTCGAACAACGGCGTGCCGCGTCGTGCGCTGCTGCTGTCGATCGGTGCTTTGCTGCTCGGCGTGCTGCTCAACTACCTGGCGCCTGAGAAGGTCTTCGTCTGGGTCACCGCGATTGCCACCTTCGGCGCGATCTGGACCTGGGCGATGATCCTGCTGGCCCAGCTCAAGTTCCGCAAAGGCCTGAGCGCCAGCGAGCGTGCTGGCCTCAAATACCGCATGTGGCTGTATCCGGTCAGTTCTTATCTGGCGCTGGCGTTCCTGGTGCTGGTGGTCGGCCTGATGGCGTACTTCCCGGACACTCGCGTGGCGCTGTATGTCGGGCCTGCCTTCCTGGTGCTGCTGACGGTGTTGTTCTACATGTTCAAGCTGCAACCGGCCAATGTGCCGCAAGGCGCTGTGCGTTCGGCGTCTTGAACCTGTAACGCCAGCCATACACAAGCCCCGGTCGAGATGACCGGGGCTTGTGTATTTTAAACGGCTGCCACTGGTATCGGCGTGCTCAACCGCCTGTTGAAATCCAGCCAGGCCCCCAGCAACGCCATCAACCCGACCCCCAGCATCGCGCTGAATAGTTGCATCCCCAATGCATTCCCGCCCAAGGCGTTGAGCATGTCCGCCAACGGCGCCAGCAACACGCCAAAGCAGAACACTTCCAGGGAATAGCGGCCCATGCGACAGCTTTGTCGCGCCAGCCAGTGTTGCGTCCAGCCCGTGTCCGGCAACAACCTGGCGGTGACGTAGGCGAGGGCGAGGAAGTGCAGCAGGCGCGCTGGCGAGAGGTGGGTCTTGCTGATCGGATAGAGCCATTCGCCGAGCTGCTGGGGCATGAAGGCGTCATGCACGGTCGGCCACTTCCACGACAGCGCGATCAGCCCGGTGATCAGCAAATAGCTCAGCGCTGCGATGAAAACCGGCTGCCGAGCCAGCGGTCGGGGTTGCGGCGCCCCAGGCTTTTGCCTGTGAATCGCCGTCGCGCCACCGAGAATGAACAGCAGCTGCCAGGCCATCGGATTGAAAAACCACATGGCCCCGTCGGCACCCGCCAGGTTCCACTGCAGCCATGGCGCCAACAGGTACACCACCACCGACAACCCCACCACGTATTCAGCCTTGCGCAGCAGCATCGGCAGCACCGGGGGCAGGCCGAGCAGCAACAGAATGTACAGGGGCAGCGGGTCCATCAGGTTCGGCTTGAAGCGCAGCAGCAACTCATCCATCAATGCTTGCTGGGGGTTGCTGAGGAAATACTGCAAGCCCATTTCCTGCACCAGATCGCGGGTTTCCACATGGCTGTTGGCGAAAAACACGATGCCCATCAACAGCGCCAGCAAAAAGATATGCACCACATAAAGCACCCAGGCCCGCCGCAGGATTTTCACCGTGGCGACCATGAAACCGTCGCGCCGGGCGATTTTTCCATAGGCCAGTACGGCCGCGTAACCGGCCAGGAACACGAAAATCTCCGCCGCATCGCTGAAGCCGAAGTTACGCACCGTGAACTGGGCGAGCGGGTTCTGCGGCACGTGATCCCAGAAGATGAAGATCAGGGCCAGGCCGCGGAAAAAGTCGATTCGGTGATCGCGTTCAAACGTCATGACGGCGGGCTCTTGAACGGGGTTGTCGGGGAGGAGCGAGCGGTGCGGCGATCCTACAGCGGCGCGCAGGGTGCCGTGATTCACCGGGAATTGCAAAAGGCTGGATATTACCTAATGTCTCAGTTGCCTGAAGCAAGCGAATTGAACGGCGTGGCCGTCGGTCTGCCGGGCAGGTTGCGCACAAGGACGGCGCCTGATGGCATCTGTCGAACATCTACACTTCATTTCTCAGGAGTGTGAAACGTGAAGGTTTCGCTGATCGTTCCGGTATTCAACGAAGAGCAGGCGATCAGTCTGTTCCATCAGGCGGTGCGCCGTGAGTTGAAACTTGACCCTTATGACGTCGAGATCGTGTTCATCAACGACGGCAGTACCGACCGAACGGCCGAGGAGGCCAAAGCGCTGGCCCAGGCCGATGAACAGGTATTGCTGATCAATTTCTCGCGCAATTTCGGCAAGGAGCCGGCGTTGTTTGCCGGGCTGGAATATGCCACCGGCGATGCGGTGATCCCCATGGACGTGGACCTGCAGGATCCGATCAGCGTTATCCCACGGTTGATTGCCGAGTGGCAGAAGGGCGCCGACGTGGTGCTCGCCAAACGTCGGGATCGTGCTAGCGACACTTATCTGAAACGCCACAGTGCGGCGATGTTCTACCACTTGCTGAACAGAATTTCCTACACCCGGATTGAAGAAAACGTCGGGGATTTCCGGCTCATGGACCGCAAGGTGGTCAATGTGATTCGCGCACTTCCCGAGCATCAGTTGTTCATGAAAGGCGTTCTGTCGTGGGCCGGTTTCACGTCCGTGGTGGTGGAATACGAGCGAGCCCGGCGAGTGGCGGGAAGCAGCAAGTTCAATGGCTGGAAGCTGTGGAACCTGGCGCTGGAAGGCATTACTTCGTTCAGCACCGTGCCGTTGCGATTGTGGACTTACATCGGTGGCGGCATTTCGGTTTTCGCGGTGTTGTACGCGGTGTACATGGTGCTGGACAAGATTTTCTTTGGTAACAGCGTTCCCGGTTATCCGTCGTTGATGACAGCCATTCTGTTTCTCGGCGGCGTACAGCTGATCGGCATTGGCATCCTCGGTGAGTACATCGGTCGTATCTATATCGAAGCCAAACACCGTCCCCGTTATGTGGTTAAGGACGTCATCGGCGGCAAAGACCGACTAGGGCTTTAGCATGGGCAGATTGAGCGATGTGTTCAGCAGTGAACTCGGGCGTCGTCGGGTCTGGCTGTTTTTTCAGATCGCGACCCTGGTTTATGTCATTCCGCTGATCCTCGCGGACTACCCCTACATCGATGACAACTGGCGCTCGCTGTCGGCCGGTACTGCCTGGGCAGGGCAGGGGCGATTGTTCACCGAGCTGTTCTACAACCTGCTGACTTTCAGCGATGCCGCGCCGAACATCTTTCCGTTGCCGCTGTTGATCGCCACGCTGGCCATGGCTTTTGCGCTGACCAGCCTGACGTTCCATTACTACCCGCAGCCGACGATGTCCCGCTGCCTGGTGGTGTTGCCGCTCTGGTACAACCCGTTCTTCCTGCAGAACCTGTCGTATCAATACGACGGGCCGGCCATTGCCTTGAGCCTGGTGGCAGTGATCTATGCAATCACGTTTCGTCACGCCTCGCGCATTCTGCAATGGCTGGTGCCGGCCTTCCTGATTGCGCTGGCGCTGGGGCTCTATCAGGTGAGCTTGAATGTGTTTCTGGGCCTGTGTTGCCTGGAACTGCTCCGGGGCGCGTATGACAAGTGGACCTGGCCACAGTGGTGCGAGTTGATCGGCTGGAAAATCGCCCAGGCGGGGCTCGGCGGGTTGATCTACAGCGTCACGGCCTATCCGTACATGAATCAGAATCGCGCCTTGTTGCTGAACTGGGCGGCGGCGCCCTGGCTGCAAGTTGAAATCAACATCGGCCGCGTGCTGGAAAAAGTCGTGCTGTTGTTTCACGGCGGATTCGCCTGGGTGTTCGCCGCGCTGCTGCTGTGTGCCATCGCGGGTAGCGTACGTCTGGCCAGGAACGTGATCGAACGCCAGGACGCGGCGCTGAGAAAAGTCGTGATGGGGCTGGTCTGCGTGCTGACCGTGCCGGTCGTGACCTTGCTGGTGTCGGGGGCCGCGCTGTTTTTCCGCGACTTCAATGAAGGCGCCAGAACCTTGATGGGTTTCGCGGTGCTGTTGGTGCTGCTGTTCTATTTGAGCCATCTGGCGCTGACGTCCATCCAAGAGCGGCTGACGATGTTGCTGGTGGTTCCGCTGCTGGCCATGCTTTCGCTGTCCTACGCTTATGGCCGCGTGCTGACAGTGCAGAACACCTTTGCATCCAGCGCGTTGTTTTCCCTGGGGCATGACATTGCGTCCCATCGGCAATTGCGCGAGGCCAAGCGCATTTACATGTCGGTGAGTTACTCCGATCACTGGTTGGTGGAGGCTGCGGGCTCGTTCAAGCAGATGCCGGTTTTGCATTATCTGCTGAACATCAATTTCTACATGCTGGCGGAAAACCTGCCGAAAGCAGGCATCACCAACGTGGTCGCGGAGAGGGAGCGGCGCAACGCGACACTGGTGGGTTACCAGGGTTATCCGCCGCTGGTGGAGAGCAAGTTCTACAGTCTCTATCTGTTGGGTGACTACGGTTTCATCGTGATGAAAGAGCCGACTCCGATCACCGCGCTTGCGTGGTGAAGCCGGTGAGTGCCTCTTCGACCTGTCCCAAACGCTTTCCATCCCGGGTTGCCGACGGGGCAGGTCTGCTGGCGGTGCTGGTGATCGCGTTGTTTGCGAGGTTTCACGCCATCACCGTGCCGGTCATCTGGTACGACGAGGCCTACAGCATACTGCTGGCCGAGGGCTCGCCTGGGTCTATCTGGGCCTCGACGGCTCGGGATGTTCATCCGCCGCTTTACTATGCCTTGCTGCATTTCTGGATGTTGTTGTTCGGTAATGGCGTGTTGTCTGCGCGGTCCCTGAGTGCACTGGCCGATGTCGGCACGCTGTTGCTGTGCATGAAATTGATGAGTCTGGTGGCCACGCGAAGAGCAATCTGGATCGCGGCATTGTTGTTGGCATTGCTACCGATATCGGTGCGCTACAGCCAGGAAGTGCGAATGTACACCTTGCTCGGCTTTTGGCTGATGGGCGCGACCGTGGCGTTGGTGTGCTGGGTCAGGGCAGCGGATCAAAAACGTTATCCGGTCTTTTACGTGCTGCTGATGACGGCTGCGTTCTACACGCATTACTTCGCTGCGTTGGGCGTGTTGGTGCATTGGCTTTTTTGGTGGCTAGAGCGCAAGGCCCAAGGCACGGTACCTGTTCGTGCGTGGATCTTGGCCAACAGTGCGATCGTTGTGTTGTACCTGCCGTGGATACCGCCTCTCATCCGGCACCTGCTGCGAATGGACGGGCTCGAATGGATACCGCCACTCACTTGGCGGACGGTGCTGACTTTCGTTTGGCAACTTGTGGTGATGGAGGGGGCAGCCAGTGACTTATGGCGCATGACACCCTTGGTTTTGATCATTGTTTGCGCCGCTGCGGTGCTGCTCAAGGCACGCAATGAGCGACCTTTCAGCGTCTTGCTGGTGGGCTATTTTTTTGTGCCGGTACTGACCGTGTTTCTGGTGTCGCTGATCGTTCCGGTTTTCAACGCCAGATACCTGGTGTTCGCAGCCACTGCGTTGCCCCTTATCGTTGCGCTCGCGCTGGACACATGGGGCCAACGCCACGCCGCCCTTGCCGCTGTCGCCCTGGTTTTTATTGTGTGGGCAGAAGTCCACGGGCTTTCGGCGGTTTACGCACAAACGGATGAGATGAACGGGACAAGCATTCGCAAAGACGCGAGGCTGGACGCCGTGGTCGCGGCTCTCGGTCGCGAAGTCCGTCCGGGTGACGAGATCATTGTGGATAACCTGTATTGGTACTTGCCGTTCACGTACTACAACTCGACAGGCATCCAGCCGAGGCTATACGTCTTCAAAGCACCGACAGGCACCCTTTGGGGAACCGCCGAATATGGCGGTTGGGCACTCATCCCCCGTCACCTGCACTCGATTTTCTTCAACGATTTTTCGACCCTGAAACTGAATGCCAGGCGAGTCTGGTGGGTCACGGGCTACGCTCGTCCTGAACATGACGCCTTGTTTCCCAAACACTGGAAACAGGCGCAGACGCTAAGGGAAGGGGACAGTGAAGCCCGCTTGTTCATCCTGGAGGACGCGCCAACCCCTGAGGTTGGCGCGCAAACACGTCCTACGCAGCCGCCGCTTCATTAGGCTCAAAACTGTCCGCCCGCGCCATCTGCCACATCCGCGAGTAAAACTCGCCATTCACTTCTCCGGTGAGCAATTCGCCTGGCTTGAGGAACACATGCAACTGCGAGAACAGTTTGATCTCTGTGGCCGACATGCGCCGCACCAGATGCTTGGCCGACAATTGCGAAGGATGTTCCAACCCGGCAGCGGCGAGCATTTCGGCCAAGGCTTTGAGCGTGTTGCGGTGGAAGTTGAACACGCGCTGGGCCTTGTCCGGAACCACCAGCGCGCGTTGGCGCAGGGTGTCCTGGGTGGCGACGCCGGTCGGGCATTTGTTGGTGTGGCAGCTTTGCGACTGGATGCAGCCGATGGCGAACATGAAGCCGCGCGCCGAGTTGGCCCAGTCGGCGCCGATGGCCAGAACGCTGGCGATGTCGAAGGCGCTGACGATCTTGCCGCTGGCGCCGAGTTTGATCTTGTCTCGCAGGTTCAGGCCCACCAGCGTGTTGTGCACGAACAACAGGCCTTCGCGCATCGGCACACCGATGTGGTCGGTAAACTCCACCGGTGCGGCGCCGGTGCCACCTTCCTTGCCGTCGACGACGATGAAGTCCGGAAGGATGCCGGTTTCCAGCATGGCCTTGGCGATGCCCATGAATTCCCACGGGTGGCCCAGGCAAAACTTGAAGCCCACCGGTTTGCCGCCGGACAGTTCGCGCAGTTGCGCGATGAAGTGCATCAGTTCGATCGGCGTGGAAAACGCGCTGTGGCGCGACGGTGAGATGCAGTCTTCGCCCATCAGGATGCCGCGGGTTTCGGCGATTTCCTTGGTGACCTTGTGCTTGGGCAGGATCCCGCCATGGCCGGGTTTGGCGCCTTGGCTCATCTTGATTTCAATCATTCGCACTTGCGGAGTCTGTGCCTGGGCGGCGAAGCGTTCCGGATCGAAGCGGCCATCGGCGGTGCGGCAGCCGAAGTAGCCGCTGCCCAGTTCCCAGGTCAGGTCGCCGCCGTTCTCCCGGTGATAAGCGCTGATGCTGCCTTCGCCGGTGTCATGGGCGAAGTTGCCGAGTTTGGCGCCTTGGTTCAACGCACGAATGGCGTTGGCGCTGAGGGAGCCGAAGCTCATGGCCGAGATGTTGAACACCGACGCCGAGTACGGCTGGGTGCACTGCGGGCCACCGACCGTTACGCGAAAACCGCTTGGATCGCTCAACGGCGCCGGGCGCATCGAGTGGCCGATGAATTCGAAACCCGACTGATACACATCGATCAGCGTGCCGAAAGGTTTGTCGGCGCTTTCATTCTTGGCCCGCGAATACACCAGTGAGCGCTGGGCCCGGGAGAAGGGCAGGGCATCGCTGTCGGACTCGAGCAGGTACTGGCGGATTTCCGGGCGAATGCCCTCCACCAGATAACGAATATTGCCCAGGATCGGGTAGTTTCTGCGCACGGCGTGGGGGCTTTGCAGCAGGTCGAACAGGCCTATCAGGCTGAGGATGCCGGTGACGGCGGTGAACGGCCAGAGCCAGTCGTATTCCAGAAAGGGCAGGCTGGCGAGGGTAAACATCACGCAGACGGCAAAGAAGGCGTAGCGGCTCAGGAGTGACAGGCTCATACGGTTTCCTTGGGTTCGGACTCGGTAATTGTAGGGCAGTGGCATACAGGTTTTTGTGGCGAGGGGGCTTGCCCCCGCTCGGCTGCGCAGCAGTCGCAAAACCTACTGACGGGGTTTGTCTGACTGAACGCATTGCCTGTTTTGGGATCGCTTCGCGATCCAGCGGGAGCAAGCTCCCTCGCCACAGAGATCTCCTGTGCCAGAACAGGGTTGTCAGGCATTCTGCGCCTGGAGAAATAACGAAAACAGCTCGGGCCGGGATTTGATCCACATTTTGCCAGGTGTTCAGGCCGCTGTTTTTGTCTGGCGCACCGGCAACCGGACCCGAAACGTGGTGCCCACCCCGACTTCGCTACGTACCGAAATGTCGCCCTGGTGTTTTTTCACGATGCCATAGGACAGGGACAACCCGAGCCCCGTCCCCTGGCCCACCGGTTTGGTGGTGAAGAACGGGTCGAATATTTTTTGCAGGCTGTCCGGTTCGATGCCGGATCCGGTGTCCTCGACTTCGATCGACACCGTTTCGCCTTCAAACCCGGTGCGCAACGTGATGGTGCCCCGGTCCGGCCCCATGGCCTGAGACGCGTTGACGATCAGGTTCATGATCACCTGATTGATTTGCGACGGCAGGCATTCGATGTCGGGCAGGTCTTGATACTCCTTCACCACATCGGCCTTGTACTTGAGTTCATTGGCGACGATGTTCAGGGTCGACTCGATGCCCTGTTGCAGATTGGCCCACTGCCATTCCTGATTGGAGTCCACGCGGGAGAAGTCCTTCAGGTCTTTGACGATCTGCCCGACCCGGTTGATCCCGTCCTTGGACTCCTTGATCAGCAGCGGAATGTCCTCGCGCAGAAAGTCCAGTTCGATCCGTTCGCGCAACTGGCCGAGACGGTCGATGACTTCGCTTGAAGCAATGGCCGTTTCCGCCCCTCGATAGGCATCGAGCATTTCCTGCAGTTGTTTGAAGTAGCCATCGAGGGCACCGAGGTTGGAGGAAATGAAGCCGATGGGGTTATTGATTTCATGGGCGACGCCCGCTGCCAGTTGCCCCAGAGAGGCGAGCTTTTCCGACTGCACCAACTGGCTTTCCAGTTGTTTACGCTCGTCTATTTCCCGCTGCAACGCCTCGCTGGCCTGTTTGAACTGGGTCGTTCGCTGGTCTACCAGATGCTCCAGATGGCTCATCTGAATGGAAGCCCGTTCGGTCATGTCCCATTTGGTGAGGAGGGTGTTGGCCATCTGCTGGACTTCAATGTTATCGAACGGTTTTTTCAGGATCAGCAGGCGATCGTGGGCCTGCAAGCGGTCCAGCAGTTCATCCCAGGAATAGTCGGAATAGGCGGTGCACACCACCACTTGCAGTTGCGGGTCTTCGTGCCACAGGTGTTCGATGGTCTGTGCACCGTCCCAGCCCTCAGGCATGCGCATGTCGACGAAGGCCAGGGCGTAAGGGCGGTTTTCCTTTAATGCCTGGATAAGTTTGCCCAGCCCCTCCTGGCCGCCATAAGCCGAATCCAGTTCGAACAGAGCGCTGGCGGATTTTACTTCGCTGCCGAACAGCGCGGCCTCCATTTCGTCCAGTTCTGCATGTTGCGCCGACATCGGGGTGAGGATCTTGCGAAAGTCTTCATGGATGGACGGCGTGTCATCGATCAGCAGAATGCGTCGGTTCAAATGCTCGCTCATGCTTCCACCGTTACGGGTTTGAGCGGGATCTGCAAGGTGAACAGGGCACCTTTGCCCGGCCCGTCGCTGTGGACGGTGAGGTGGCCGTTCATCTCGATCGCGGCCAGGGCGCAGCTGTGCAGGCCGAAGCCGTGACCTTCCTTGCGGGTCGTGAAGCCGTGGGCAAAGATCCGCGTCATGTTCTCCGGCGCGATGCCTTCGCCGTCATCCTTGACGCTGATTTGCAGGATCGTGCCCTCGACGACTTTTACCCCAAGGGTCATTTGCCGCTGTCGGTTGCTGAGGTCGGACATGGCGTACTTGGCGTTGCTGATCAGGTTGATCAGAATCAGCAACAAGCGGTGCTTGTCGCCCATGACCTGCGGCACGTCGCCGTACTCCTTGACCACCGTGACGTGATGCCGGGTCAGGGCGCCGGCGTTCATGCGCAGGGCGTCCTCCAGCAGTTCGTTGATGTGCAGCGGTTCCATCAGGCTGCCGGCTCCCGCGTAGGATTGCTGGGTGGCGACGATGTCCTTGATGTGGTCGACGCTCTTGCTCAGTTGGGCGAGCTCGTCGGCCATGCCTTGCTGTTCGAGGGCGATGGCGTCCACCAGTTGATTCAGGTAGCCGGGCAGCAGTTTTCCTTTCTCGTCCTGGGTCAGAAAGGTGCCCAGGTCGCTTTGATGTTCGTTGATCAGCTGCATCGCCCTGCCCAGCCCCAGGGCCTTGCTGCTACGCAGTTTGCGGGTGACCAGGTCGGCCGAGATGTTCACGCTGTTGAGTACGTTGCCGACGTTGTGCAGCACATTGGTGGCGATTTCGGCCATGCCGGCCTGGCGCGCGGTGTCGAGCAGTTCGCTCTGGGTGTCCTTGAGTTCGCGGGTGCGCTCTTCGACCCGTTGTTCGAGGACGTCGTTGGCGGTCTGCAGGGCTTTGTTGACGCGATTGATCACCGTGAAACTGCGCATCAGGCGAATCGCCATATACAGCAGCAACAGCACCAATAGCGTGGAAAACACCAGCATGAACAAGTGGTAGCGCTGGTTGATGGAGTCGGTGCGTTGTTGATCCTGATTGAGCAGGCCATTGATGTCATCGAGGCGTTCCGCCACCGGGATGGCGGCGATGTTCTCGAGCAGCCGATTGACGATGGGCTGTTCACGCAGGATCAGCGCGATATGGTTGCTCAGTATCGTGATCGGGCTGTGAAACTGTTCCGGCAATCGCTCCTTGTTCACGTCCAGTTTGTTCAAACCCACCAGAATCTGGGCGGCCTTGTCGTCCGAGGTCACCTGGGCGAACTCCAGGCTGCTGAGCAACAAGTCATAGGTGTCGGTGGCGATGTTCTGCAACCGCAGTTTGTTTTCGTCCGGCAGAGCGGCCAGTTGGCCCTGGATATCGTCTTCGGCGGTCGGTAAAAATGCCAGGGAGTTACGCAGCACAGCGTTATGGGATTTGAACTGCTCCACCAGTCGGGTCTTTTCCTTGATGGTCGCCAGATAAGCTTCATGACTGGCCTTCCACACCGGCGCGTCCTTGCGACCATTAGCCGTTTCGAGCTTGTCGAATTGCTCCCACCGACCTGTCAGCTCGGTCAGGGGCGAGACCAACGGATCGTAGTTATGCGTGATGGCAATCCTGGACTTGAGGATTTCGGTTTCCCATTGGGCGTTCAGCTGTTTCATGTGGCGGATCAGGTCCCGGGACTCGGTATAGGTCGAGGCCTGGCCCGAGTTGGACTGCAAGTACAGGAACAGCAGTATCGAGGCGAGCAGCAGGGCGACGCAGGTGAGCAACAGCAGGCTGAGACGGGGCGATATTTTCATAACGGCTTGCCTCCCCATTCACCGGTCAGGGTCTTGAGAAACTTGATGATCAGGGCCTTGTCCTGGTCAGAGGGCACACGACCGAGCTGGAACTTGAACATCACGTCGACCGCCTCTTCGAGGGTTTTTGCCGAGCCGTCATGAAAGTACGGTGCGGTCACGGCGACATTGCGCAGGCTCGGAACCTTGAACACGTTGCGGTCCTCCTCGGCCTGGGTGACCAGATAGCGGCCCAGATCGGCTTCGGTGGGATTGCCTCGAGCCTGGAAGTAATCGCCCATGACCCCGAATTTCTGGAACATGTTGCCGCCGATGTTCACCCCCTGATGGCAGGCAATGCAGCCATAGTCCTTGAAGCGTTGGTAACCGTACTTTTCTTCGGTCGTGAGAATCTCGGTGTTGCCCAGCAGGTACTGGTCGAAACGCGAGTTGGCGCTGATCAGCGTGCGCTCGTAGGTGGCCAGGGCATTTTGCACGTTGTTCATGGTCACGCCGTCCGGGTAGGCCTTGGTGAAAGCGCTTTTGTAATCAGGGTCGGCGGACAGCACTTCGACCACATGCTCCCAATGACTGCCCATTTCGCTGGGGCTCTGCACCACTTCGTGGGCCTGTGTTTCCAGGGTGTCGGCGCGCCCGTTCCAGAATTGCCGGAAGTTCAGGCTTGAGTTGAACACGCTGGGGGTATTGATCGTCAGGGGATCGCCTTTGAAGCCGACAGACAACGCCTTGTCGTCGGCACCGCCGATTTCCAGGCGATGGCAACTGGCGCAGGACAGGCGGTTGTTGACCGACAGGCGTGGCTCGTTGAACAAGCGGCGACCGAGTTCGACTTGCAAGGGATTCTGCTGGGGCACCGCGGGCAAGGGTTTGAGCGGTTCGTCCAGCGGCTCGCCATTGGCCATCAGACAACATCCGAGTAGAGGCGCGAGAAGCAGGTAGTAGAAGGAGCGCGACATCATATAATCCCTTGGCTGATGGCCTGAGTGTCGTTGCACGTCGCTCATGTGGCGGCGGATGGCGCGGGTTTCACGGACGTCAAATATTGCACGAAGGCATCCGGCTCCACGGCTTTGCTGAAGTAGTAACCCTGGCCTTCCTCACACTGGAGGGCCTTGAGGAAATTCAGTTGTTCGAGGGTTTCCACCCCTTCGGCAATGACGGTCAGTTTCAGGCTCTTGCCCAGGCTGATGATGGCGCTGACCAGGGCCGCGTCGTTGCTGTCACGGCTCAGGCCACGAATGAACGACTGGTCGATTTTCAGCACATCGATGGGAAACCGTTGCAAATAACTCAGGCTGGAATACCCGGTGCCGAAGTCATCGATGGCCAGCCGCACGCCCAATGCCTTGAGCCGGTTCAGCGCGACCATGGTGGCCTCGACGTTTTGCATCAAAACGCCTTCGGTGATTTCCAGCTCCAGCAAGGCCGGTTCCATACCGGTTTGCTTGAGTATCTGTTCGATGCCTTCGACAAAATCCCGCTGACGGAAATCGATGGCCGACACGTTCACCGACATAGAAATCTTCGGCAGACCGTTCGCTTGCCAGGCGCAGGCTTGCCGACAGGCCTGGGCCAGCACCCATTTGCTCAACGGTACGATCAAGCCGCTGTCTTCGGCCACGCCGATGAAGTCGGTAGGGAAGACCCAGCCTTGCCCCGGTTTTTTCCAGCGGATCAACGCCTCGGCGCCGACCACCTTGCCGCTGCCCAGGTCGAGTTTGGGCTGGTAGTGCAGGACAAATTCGTCCCGTTCCAGCGCCAGGCGAATGCCCGATTCGATGGTCTGCTGTTCCCGGGCGCGCTGGTTCATCTCATCGATGAAAAAGCTGAAATCGTTCGGGCCGCTTTCCTTGACGTTGCGCATGGCGGTTTCGGCTTTCTTGATCAGTGCAATGGCATCGAAACCGTCATCGGGGTAGATGCTGATGCCCAGGCTGGCCGTCACGCTCAGGTCGTGACCGGCGACGTGCTGGGGCGCGCGTATGGCGTTCAAGATTTTTTCGGCGATGCTCTTGGTCTGTTGGGGGTGGTGGATGTCAGCCAGGATCACCACAAATTCATCGGAGCCGTAGCGAAACACCGAGTCGGACGCGCGCACGTTGGCGACCAGGCTTTGCCCGACCCGTTTGAGCATCTCGTCACCGGTGGGATGACCCAACGCATTGTTGATGCGTTTGAAGCGATCGAGTCCCAGAAACATCACCGCCAGTTGTTTGTCATGTCGTCTGGACAGGGCAAGGGACTGGTTCAGCCGGTCACCCAGCAAGGTGCTGTTGGGCAACTCGGTCAACACGTCGTACTGCAACAGGTGAGACACCTTGAGCAGTTCGTGGACCCGGGCTTCGATGGTTTGCTCCAGACTCAGCACTTTCATCGCCGCGTCCTGCGCCATCTGCCATTTCCAGGTCAGGGCGCTGGCCATCTGGCGGATTTCCAGGCTGTCGAAGGGTTTTTTCAGCACCAGTAACTGATCACCGAATTCCAGCCGTTCGGCCATGGCTTCCCAGGTGTAATCGGAGAAGGCGGTGCACAGCGCGATTTGCAGATGAGGATCAGCCTTCCAGAGTCGTTCGATGGTTTCCAGACCGTCCCAGCCTGGCGGCATGCGCATGTCGGTGAACGCCAGGGCATAAGGGCGGCCTTCGGCCAGGGCGCGATTGACCAGTTCGAGCGCTTCCTGGCCCTGGTAGGCGGAGTCGAGCTGGAACGTCGGCCGAGTTGGCTGCTGGCTGCCAAACAGCGCCGCTTCAGTACCGGCCAGAGTTTGTTCATCGTCGGTCTCGGCGCCGAGAATCTTGCGAAAGTCCTGATGGATCGAGGGTGTGTCGTCAATGATCAGGATGCGCCGATTGGCCTGGACGAACGAAGTCTTCATTCCTTGTCCTCCGTGGCACGCCGCGAATCGCCCGGTATTGATCCGGGACCAAGGTTCGCATGCACGATGCTCCCGGCCTTCAGCAACTCGGCGGCTTGCTGGCTGCTGACCGCTTTGCTGAAGTAGTAACCCTGGGCGTTCATCGGTGAGCCGGTGGCCATCAGCGAAGTGCGCTGCTCCTGGGTTTCGACGCCTTCGGCGATGATGCCGATCCCGACGTCGCGGGCGAAATTGATGATGGCCCGCAAGGTGGTGGCGCTGGCCGCGTCGTGAGCGGCGGTGTCGATGAACGCCTGAGCGAGTTTCAGGTGATTGACCTGGTAAGTCTTGAGGTAGTCGAACGAAGAGTATTCGGTGCCGAAGTCGTCGATGGCAATCTTCACCCCCAGTTCACGCAGGCGCGGCAGTACATCGTTGTGGGTCCACTTGGTCTGGGCCAGGGTCGCTTCGGTGACGTCGAAGCGCAGGTCCCATGGGCACAGTTCCCAGCGCGCGGTGGTACGCAGTACGTCGTAGATCAGCTCGGGACCACTCTTGAGCTGAGCCAGGGACAGTTTTATCGCCACCACCGGTGGCGCCATGCCTTCGTCTCGCCACTGGCGCATTTGCCGGCAGGCGTGATCCAGCACCCAGTGACCGAGGGCGACGATGGTGCCGGTCTTTTCCGCCGCAGGCAGAAACGCCGGGGCTTCCAGCAAACCGCGCAGGGGGTGATTCCAGCTGACCTGGGCTTCCATCCCGAGGATCTTGCCACTGCTCAAGTCCACTTCCGGCCAGTAACTGAGTTCGAGTTGGTTGTGTTCGATGGCCGTTTTCAAGTCGTTGGCGATGGTCATGCGCTCGACCACTTCCTGATTGATCTCCTCGGAGTGAAAGTGGTACTGGTTGCGGCCCTTTTCCTTGGAGCGGTACAGCGCCATGTCGGCTTGGGTCAACAGGCTGTCGGCGCTGAGGCTGATCGGGGCGTAGCTGCTGATACCGATGCTGACCGAGACCCGCACATCATTGCCGGCCAGGGAGTAGGGCAGCACCAACGCATCACGGACCTTGGCGGCCAGGGCCGCGGAGTGGGTCGGATCGCTGACGTCCAGTTGCAGTATCGCGAACTCGTCGCCACCCAGGCGGGCGACCACGTCGTTTTCCCGCACGCAGCCTTTTATGCGTCGGGCGACCTCCTGCAATAACAGGTCGCCCACCGGGTGACCGAGGGTATCGTTGATGCGTTTGAAGTGATCCAGATCCAGGTAAAACATGGCGAACGGTGTGGCCCCGCGCCGGGCGGCGGCGAACGCCTGGTGCAGCCGCTCGATCAGCGTTGCGCGGTTGGCCAGCCCTGTCAGCCCGTCGGTACGGGCCAGCAGGGCGATTTTTTCCTCGGCCTGTTTGCGTTCGGTGATGTCGATGATGATGCCTTCGACTTCCAGCAAGCGGCCTTCATCGTCGCGCACCGGGATATAGCGGTTTTCGACCCAGCGCCAGTCACCGTCGCCGGTGCGCATCCGGAATTCGATGGAAGCACCCGCCGCATGGCGATCCAGCACCCGGGCCATGGCCGTGTCGACTTTCTCTTGATCGTCGGGGTGGATCAGCTCCTGAGCCCAGTTGGACGAAGCCACCAGGGCCGCCGCGACGTGGCCGTATTTGGTGATGTTGTGGGAGATGTACATCAGCGGAAACGACGGCTCACCCCGTAGTCGATACAGAATGGTCGGGCTGTTCTGCACGATGATGTTGGCGTCGGACAGCTCCCGGGTGCGCTCTTCGACCGCTTGCTCAAGCAAGGACATCTTCAGCGCCGCGTCTTCGGTCATTTGCCACTTGGCAGTCAATGCACTGGCCATCTGACGGATTTCGATGGCATCGAAGGGCTTTTTCAGGATCAGCAGGCGGTCGCCCAACTCCAGGCGCTCGTCGATATCTTCCCAGGAATAGTCGGAATACGCGGTGCAGAGCGCCACTTGCAGCTTGGGATCGACCTGCCACAGGCGCTCGATGGTTTCCAGGCCGTCCCAGCCCGGCGGCATGCGCATGTCGATGAAGGCCATCGAGTAGGGAGAGTCATTCGCCAGCGCGGTCTCGACCTTGTCCAGCGCTTCGCGGCCCTGAAACGCGGAATCGATGATGAAACCTTGCGGCGATACCGACACAGCGGTTCCGAACAGGGCGTTTTCGGCGCTGGCCAGGCTGTCGTCTTCGTTCGATGGCGGGCTGAGAATCTTGGCAAAGTCCTCATGAATCGACGCGGTGTCGTCGACGATGAGAATCCGACGATTAGCCCGCGCAAGCAGCGTATTCACTGACATGCGCCTGGACCGACAGCAGTTTGGTGCAGTGAGCTCATAGAGGGTATCCCTTCCCTGATCGCTGGACGGAGCGGGCATCGTTTGGATCCGAGTGATCTGAGCATAGTCGCCAGGTCAGAAATTCGCCCGGTTGCCCGAAACGAATCATTTCCGGGGTCGGTCTGAAAATCATCTAGCCTGTAGGTCAGGCTAGGGAAAGTCAGAGGACGTTTGCCCGCGCCCGACATAAAGAGGCTGGTTTCACCTGAGGTAATGCCATGGAAGAGCAACTCCCCACGACTGTGACCGATAAACCCACGTTACTGCTGGTCGACGATGAGGAGTCGATTCTCAACAGCCTGCGCCGCCTGCTGCGCGGCCAGCCCTACGAGGTGCTGCTGGCCACCAGCGGCGCCCAGGCCCTGGAAATCATGGCGCAGCGGCCGGTTGACCTGGTGATGAGTGACACGCGCATGCCCAATATGGACGGCGCCACGCTGCTGGCCCACGTGCATCAGCGCTACCCCGACACCCTCCGGATCATGCTGACCGGTTATGCCGAGCCCGCGGCCATTATCAAAGCCATCAATGAAGGTCAGATCCATCGTTACATCAGCAAGCCCTGGCACGATGAGGAAATGCTGCTGACGTTGCGACAATCACTCGCCTATCAGCACTCCGAGCGTGAACGGGTGCGCCTGGTGCAGGAGACGTGGGATCAGAACGAGCGATTGAAGCAGCTCAACACCACCCTGGAAAAACACGTCGCGGCCCGCACCAGCGAGCTGCAACAGACCGCCGACATGCTCGACCTGGCCTATGAAGAGCTCAAACGCAGCTATGTCACCGGCACCGAAGTGTTTTCGTTGCTGGCCAACCTGCGCCTGCCGCCCGCCAAGCAGACCAACCGACAGATCATCGAACTGGTGCGGATGTACTGCAAACGCCATGGCCTGGACGAAGGCAGCAGTCGTGACCTGACCATGGCGGCGGCGCTCTACAACATCGGTAAGTTGAGCTGGACCGACAGCATGATGAGTACGCCTTCGGATCTGCTGCATCACAATGACCGCGAGCGCTATCGGGGTTATCCGAAGCAGAGTGAGTCGCTGTTGATGACACTCGATCCGATGAAGGATGCCGCCCGGCTGATCCTGCACCACCAGGAGCGTTGGGACGGCAGCGGTTTTCCTGACCGGCTCAAGGGCGAAGCGATTCCGTTCGGTTCGCGGTTGCTGAAACTGGCGGTGGACTTCATCGAGTTGCAACGCGGGCTGATCCTCGAACGGCAGATGAACAGCGATGAAGCCCTGGTGTATATCCGTCAGTACGCCGGTCGCCTCTACGACCCGGAACTGCTGGAGGATTTCATTCAAGTCTGCGCCGCTTACCTGAGTGACGTGACGCTGGCCGATCCGACGGTCAAGGTGCTGACCACCCGGGATCTGCTGGCGGGCATGATCCTGGCGCGCAACCTGAATGCCGACAACGGCATGCTGCTTCTCAATGCCGGCAAGGTGTTGAACGGGCCACTGGTGGAAAAGCTGATCGCTTTCGAGGCGATGGAGGGTGCCAAGTACAGTATTTTCGTGAAAGTGCCGGAGGACGTAGAGGCCGCACTTCTCGAGGTGGGAGAGGTGTTCCAGGCTCAGCACTGATCAACTGTGGGCGCCACACAAGTTCCCACATTTACTGCGCTCGGCAGATGCTTTTTCGGCGTGACGCAGAACCGACACTCGTGTGATCCTTGCGCTTTTTATCCAAGGCCGAGCTTGATCCATGACGCTTTCATCCGTCGCTTCGCCCCGCATCATCCGCATTGCCGCCGCTCTGCTGATCGGCCCCGATGGTCGCACCTTGCTGGTCCGCAAGCGCGGCACCTTGGCGTTCATGCAACCGGGGGGCAAGATCGAGGCCCACGAGCTACCGGTCCACGCTCTTGCCCGTGAGCTGGAAGAGGAACTGGGGCTGGTCATCGATCCGGCGCACGCCGCTTACCTGGGGACATTTTCGGCACCGGCCGCCAACGAGCCGGGTTTTGTCGTACAGGCTGAACTCTTTCAACTGACCATCGATTCGCACGTTTCCCCGGCGGCGGAAATCGAAGAGGTGCGCTGGATCGATCCGGCTACCGACGGCGATATCACCCTGGCGCCATTGACACGGGACCTGATCTTGCCGTTTTATCGAGCCTCACTGATCGAAACCGCCTGATCGTCCAAGGACGGAGGATGCCCATGATTCCGCTTCAAGACTTGCTGATTTTCGCCGCAGCGGCGCTGTTGATGGTACTCACGCCCGGGCCGAACATGATCTATCTGATTTCTCGTTCAATTTGCCAGGGGCGCAAGGCCGGGGTGACTTCGTTGCTGGGCGTGGTCGCGGGATTTCTAGTACACCTGTTCGCTGCCGCAGCGGGTTTGACCGCGGTGTTCATGGCCGTGCCAGTGGCCTACGAAGTGCTGAAGTGGGCGGGTGCGTTGTACCTGCTATGGTTGGCCTGGCAGGCGGTCAAACCAGGTGCGCGGTCGCCGTTCGAGGCGCAGCAGTTGCCGGCGGACTCGTCGCGCAAGCTGATCACCATGGGCTTCCTCACCAGTGCTTTGAACCCGAAAATCGCGGTGTTTTACCTGTCGGTGTTTCCGCAGTTCATTACCCCTGAGCACGGTTCGGTGTTCACCCAGAGCATCATCCTTGGCCTGACCCAGATCAGTGTGAGCTTCAGCGTCAACCTGCTGATCGCGCTGTTCGCCGCGGGCATCGCGTCCTGGTTCGTCAACAACCCGAACTGGCTGGCGATGCAGCGTTACTTCATGGGCTTTGTGCTGTCCGGGCTGGCGGTGCGGTTGATGATTGAGCAGCGGCGAGCGGTCTGAGCATGTGGATTGAACGGCTTGATGCCAGCCACGCCCTGGATTATCGGGCGCTGATGCTTGAAGCCTACGACCAGCATCCTCAGGCGTTCACGTCCAGCGTGCGTGAGCGTGCGGCGATGCCGTTGGGTTGGTGGGAATCGCGCCTGGCCAGCAAGCTGGACGTGGTGCTTGGTGCGTTCGAGGAGGGCAAGTTGGCGGGCATCGTCGGCCTGGCCTTCGAACCCCGGGAAAAGGCCCGGCACAAGGCCACGCTGTTTGGCATGTACGTGACCGGCAAGGTACGCCAGCGTGGGCTCGGTTACCAACTGGTTCAGGCCGCGTTGGCCGAAGCGCAAACCCACCAGGGCCTGAGGCTGATCCAGCTGACCGTCACCGCTGGCAACGAAGCCGCCTTCAGGCTGTATCAGCGCTGTGGATTCGTGCAGTTCGGCCTGGAACCGTTGGCGGTAAGGGTCGGCGAAGACTACTTCGACAAGATCCACATGTGGCGCGAGATCCCCCCAAAACTTGAAGTTTAAGATTTTGTGGCGAGGGAGCTTGCTCCCGCTGGGCTGCGAAGCGACCCCAAAAACTGCAATCGCATGTTTTCAGGCACTCCGTATAGGTTTATCGGTCTTGCTCGCGAAAACGGCAGGTCAGCCAACATCCATGTTGAATATGAAACCGCCTTCGCGCTCCCGCTCCGTTCCGTGTTTCTTCATTGCGAGGTTCAGCGGACGGCGCTAACCCCATCCAGCGTCGAAAACGACGTGTCCTTGGCCGTCAGCAAAAAGTCGCGCATGTACGGCGCATCCAGCATGTCGGCGCGAATCCCGGCGTAGAGCGTTGCGAACAAGCCTTTTTCCCCCAGTCGCTTGGCCTTCACGTAACCCCGTGAGCTGTACTCATGCAACGCCCAATGGGGCATGCCGCATACGCCGCGACCACTGGCCACCAGTTGCATCATCATCACCGTCAGTTCCGAGGTGCGCACCTGGGCCGGTTCGATGTCGGCCGGCTCCAGGAAACGGGTGAAGATGTCCAGCCGATCGCGCTCCACCGGGTAGGTGATCAAGGTTTCCGTGAGCAGATCTTCGGGCACGATGTACGGCTTGCTCGCCAAGCGGTGCTGGTTCGCCACCGCGAGCATGGCTTCATAGGTGAACAGCGGCACATAGGTGATCCCGGCCAGTTCCAGCGGGTCGGAGGTCACCACCAAATCCAGATCGCCACGGGCCAGTGCCGGCAGCGGGGCGAAGGAGAAACCGGAGGCTAGGTCCAGCTCGACTTCCGGCCAGGCATCGCGGAACTGGTCGATGGTCGGCATCAGCCACTGGAAGCAACTGTGGCACTCGATGGCCATGTGCAAACGCCCCGCCGTGCCACCGGCCAGCCGCGCAATGTCACGCTCGGCGCCGCGCAACAACGGCAGAGTGGCGTCGGCCAGTTGCAGCAGGCGCAAGCCGGCACTGGTGAAGCGCACCGGTTTGGTCTTGCGCACGAACAACGGCATGCCCATGCGTTCTTCCAGCTCCTTGAACTGGTGGGACAGCGCCGACTGGGTCAGGTGCAGGCGGTCGGCCGCATCCACCAGGCTGTCGGCTTCGCGCAGGGCATGCAGGGTTTTCAGGTGACGGATTTCAAGCACCGGGGGGGCTCCATGAGGAAAACTTGTGATCAACACGAAAAGGTTGAGTTTGTCTCATGTTGGCTTGGCTGTCGACAATAGGGCCATCTTTTACAGGGAGAATTATCACCATGGCCTTGGCCCACACACTTGGTTTCCCGCGCATCGGCGCAGACCGCGAACTGAAAAAAGCCCTCGAAGCCTACTGGAAGGGCGACCTCGGTCAGGACGCGCTGAAAAGCGTCGGCCGCCAACTGCGCGCCACCCACTGGCAATTGCAGAAAGACGCCGGCATCGACCTGCTGCCCGTGGGCGACTTCGCCTGGTACGACCAGGTGCTGACTCATTCGCTGACCTTCGGTGTGATTCCCGAGCGCTTCGACAGTGCCAAGGACTCGCGTGGCCTGCCGACTCTCGACACCCTGTTCGCCATGGCTCGTGGCGCATCGGCGGCCTGCTGCGGCGGCGAACATGCCAAGGCGCAATACGCCCAGGAACTGACCAAGTGGTTCGACACCAACTATCACTATCTGGTCCCGGAGTTCACCGCTGACCAACCGTTCAAACTGAGCTGGGAGCAGTTGTTCGACGAAGTCGACGAAGCCAAGGCCCTTGGTCACAACGTCAAACCGGTGATCATCGGCCCATTGACTTACCTCTGGCTGGGCAAAGCCAAAGGGGACGACTTCGACAAGCTCGACTTGCTGGAACGCCTGCTGCCGATCTACGGTGAAATCCTCGGCCGCCTCGCAGCCCAAGGCGTGGAATGGGTGCAGATCGACGAGCCGATCCTGACCCTCGACCTGCCACAGGCCTGGAAAAACGCCTTCGAGCGCGCTTATCACATCCTCCAATACTCGCCGCTGAAAAAACTCGTGGCGACCTACTTCAGTGGCCTGGAAGACAACCTCGGTCTGGCGGTCAGCCTGCCGGTGCAAGGCTTGCACATCGACGCCGTGCGCGCCCCGGATCAACTCGGCCAGGTGCTGGATCGTCTGCCGACCTACAAGATTCTCTCTGTAGGTCTGGTCAACGGCCGCAACGTCTGGCGTTGCGAACTGGAGCAAGCCATTGCGCAACTGCAACCGGCGCAGGAACGTTTTGGCGACAACCTGTGGGTCAGCAGTTCTTGCTCGTTGCTGCACAGCCCGGTGGACCTGGATCGCGAAGACAAGCTCGACCCGGAACTGAAAAGCTGGCTGGCCTTCGCTGTACAAAAGTGCGGTGAAATTGCCGTGTTGCGTGATGCCCTGAACGACCCGCAATCACCCAAGGTGCAAGCTGCCCTGGCCCAAAGCCGTGCGATTCAGGCCGGTCGCGCCGAGTCACCGCGTATTCATAAAGCCGAAGTGCAAGCACGCATCGACGCCATCGGTGCGGCGGACAGCCAGCGCCACTCGCCTTTTGCCAAGCGCATCGAGCAACAACGAGCGCGGCTGAAACTGCCGGCCTTCCCGACCACCACCATCGGCTCGTTTCCGCAAACCGGCTCGATCCGTCTGGCGCGGCAAGCCTTCAAGCAAGGCAAACTGTCGGCCAGCGACTACACCGACGCCATGCACAGTGAAATCCGCCACGCCGTGCAAGTTCAGGAACGCTTGGGCCTGGATGTGTTGGTACACGGTGAAGCCGAACGCAACGACATGGTCGAGTACTTCGCCGAGCAACTGGACGGCTACCTGTTCACCCGTTTCGGCTGGGTTCAGAGCTACGGTTCGCGTTGTGTGAAACCGGCGATCATCTATGGCGACCTGAGCCGCCCGAAGGCCATGACCGTCGACTGGATCACGTACGCACAAAGCCTGACCGACAAGGTCATGAAAGGCATGCTCACCGGTCCCGTGACCATGTTGATGTGGTCGTTCCCCCGCGAAGACGTCTCGCGCAAAATCCAGGCGCAGCAGCTGGCCCTGGCGCTGCGTGACGAAGTGGTCGACCTGGAAAGCGCTGGCATCAAGATCGTCCAGATCGACGAAGCCGCGTTCCGCGAAGGGCT
This sequence comes from Pseudomonas sp. EL_65y_Pfl2_R96, assembly GCF_963970905.1. Lineage (NCBI taxonomy): Bacteria > Pseudomonadati > Pseudomonadota > Gammaproteobacteria > Pseudomonadales > Pseudomonadaceae > Pseudomonas > Pseudomonas sp. EL_65y_Pfl2_R96. The sequence continues at coordinate 149,357 of NZ_CAXAQH010000003.1, forward strand.
GCCGCTGCGTCGGGCGCAATGGCAGGAATACCTCGACTGGGCGGTGGAAGCCTTCCGTTTGAGTGCCTCCGGCGTGCGTGATGAAACCCAGATCCACACCCACATGTGCTACAGCGAATTCAATGACGTGATCCAGTCCATCGCCGCCATGGACGCCGATGTGATCACCATCGAAACCTCGCGTTCGGACATGGAACTGCTGGAGGCCTTCGAAGCCTTCGATTACCCGAACGATATCGGCCCGGGCGTCTATGACATCCACTCGCCACGGGTGCCGGACACGGCCGAGATGGTCAAGTTGATGAGCAAAGCCGTTAAACGGATTCCGGCCGAGCGGTTGTGGGTCAACCCCGATTGCGGGTTGAAGACCCGGGGCTGGCCGGAAACGGAAGCCGCTTTGGTGAACATGGTGGCGGCGGCGCGGCAGTTGCGTAGCCAACTGGCTTAAAGCTCTCGCGCAAAGGGCTGGGGTTGTGGAACCTGTGGGAGCGGGCTTGCTCGCGAAGAGGACGTGTCAGTCGACATCAATGTTGCCTGGCCCACCGCCTTCGCGAGCAAGCCCGCTCCCACATGGATTGCCGGGCGTCAGAGGTTTTCGAAGTGAGCAATTACCGCCGAACGTTTGCCGATATCGGCGTAGGGCAGGGTGGTATCGTCAGCGTGGGTCAGAAACCGGTGCTCAGGCAGCTTCAAGTGGGCTTTCTCGAATTGCCGTACTGCCGGTTTTGCGCTGGAGTAGTGAAAGTGGGCGTACCACAGCAATTCCTCCGGTGTTAGCGTCAGGTCCCAGATTTCGTATTCCTGCATATAGTCGGTGCGGCCGTCCTTGCGTTTGCCGAGGTTTTTGATCGGTTTGGTTCTACGGATCTCCACCGCGTTCTGGTCGATCAGATCCTGGAGCATTCCATCCGTGGGTTTTCTGCTGGTCAGTGACTGCCGGGTACGCATCGCTCGTCCGGTCGTTTTGAGTGCGCCGGCCTTGTCGCGCAGTTGTTGAATGATAGGGTCTTGCGCAGCCATGTTCTGGATGCGATCAGCGCGGCGGGTCAGTTCGTCGGCTTCGCTGACCATCATGTGTTCCAGGTCGACCGGAAGCATGTCCTGCTCGGCATAGGATTGAACCCTGGCGTGGTAGGTCGGTTGGGCATCCAGGCGCATTCGCGCATCGGCCACTAACGCTGGGAGATTCATTTGAGCCGGCGCTGGCGCCGGTTGCGTGTCTGGCGGGTTCAAAAGGCGGAATTTGCCGTTGCTGGCTTGCTCCCAGATTTCCTCGTATCCCCCGCGGCCGGTCGAGACGTATTGGTGCCTCTGGGTCGTCGGTTCCCAGCGCTCAACCCCGATCAGCAATTGATCGTCTTCGGTGGTGAAAACTCTCTGTCTGACCTGCCCTGCAGGTGCCGTTGGGGCAGGCTGTTCGATAATGCCTTTACGGGCACGTTCGGCTATCTTTTCGATCCCGGTCATCAGCGGTTCAACTTCATCCAAGTGGAAGTGTTGCGGGTAGCTGGTGGTCCAGATTTTCATCTCGCGACGAAATTGTGTGTACAGCGTGAGGCAGTCCTGGAGGACCTGATTGCGTTGTGCCCGGGTCGCGCTGACTTCTGGCAGCTTGTATTGCGTGTACAAGGCTCGATCGACTTTGGCGCGAAGATCCTGTGCCTGTCCTAACAGGTAGTACCAGGACACATCGCTGGTGCGGCCATAGCGTTTGATGATTTCCAGCCGTTGGCTGGTTCTCAGATAAAGCAAATTGGCTTCACTGTGTTTGGTGTTCAGCTCGTCGACAAGGGCCGTCATTTGTTCCTTGTCCGATCTCATGCGAATGCGTTCATACCATAGATTGACATCGCCCTTGAGCGCTTCCATCTGATCCAGTTTGCGCACGTACTCCACACGCAATGTGCGGATTTCTTCCAGTATGCTCACACGTTGGGTGAGCGTATTGCTCGGCAAGTTGTCCAGTTCCTGGGTCAGGTCGTCAATCCGTTTCGTCAAGGGGGCGATACTATGTGAAGCGTGAAGTGCGCGGCGCCTGTACCGGTCAGTCAACAGCCAGGCTGTCTTGCTTTGCATCTCGATCAATGCACGTTGTTTGTTGCCACGGGTCAGTGGCTGCAAATCAACCAGTGTCTGGTAACGCCGGGCTGCCAATTCGATATCGCCGACACATGCGGCTTCGGCAGCAGGCATCAGCGCCGGGCGATTCTCAGCCGTGGCGGCGCCGTATTGGTTGATCACGCTATCGCTCTTCACGCCCCGGGTCTCGAGTTGCCGAGCAAGGTCATCGGCCGCTTCGGCCAACTGATGATGACGGCGAAAAGCCTGATCGGCCCACCAGCGCGGCAACCGTTGGCGAAAGGTTTGCGGCCAGATCGGGTTGAGCGCATCGGCCAAGTGCCCGAATACCTGCCCACCACCAAGACCGCCGCCTTCGAAGGTCGTCCCGTGGACGCCGAACCAGGTGTCCCAATGACCCGCTTCATCCAGGGCAATGGGCTGTTTATAGGTAACTTGGCGGGTACCGCGTAAACGCCAGTTGCGTGAGTCGTTGCTTCGTTCGACCTGAAAAATGCGCCCCTGGCGGACAATAAAGTCACCGTCGGCATGGCGGTAGATATTGCGGTAAATGCCATGGGTGGCTGGTTGCAGCCCGGACAGGGAAATCGGTTGTTCATACTCGTAACCGGCGAAGCGTGCGACCACGTGCCGGGCCTGACGCATAGAGGGCGCCTGCAGCGCTGACACACTTCTGGCCAGCGCACGAAGCTGGCGAACACGCGTCAGTGATCGAGCGCCCTTGGACATCACCGAGAATGCCGCCTCACCGGGGAGCAGGTCCATGGCCGCGTCGATCAATGACAACAACACCGATTCGATCTCCGCCAGACCGTCACCCACGTCACCGCGTAAAAAGGCTGCCACCGCTTGATTCGCGGCAGTCCAGGCATCGTAGAGGGCGAAGGCGGTACCGACAAAGGGCAGCAGCCCCAAGGCCATTTTCAGGTAGTTGAACGCGCGCGGGCCTTTCAGGGCATACCGCTCCATATACAACGCATCGTTGGAGCGAGACGTGCCGCGATGGGCTTCGATCAGGCGTCCCATATGGGCATCGAGCAGGTGCGCGGCCAACGATGTGGTCGCCGGCCAGCGTACGCCGACACCGATCATGGCATCGAAGTGTTGGAGCACGGCCTGATTGATGCGGCTTTCATGGGCTCGTACGCTGCCCTCCAAAGCCCGGCCGGCCAGATAGCTGACCCACTTGTCTTGCACGCACAGGTTGAACAGGGCCTTGCGCGCGGCTTCCAGGTTGTCGTAACGGCGCAGGAACTGGTTATCGGGGCTGTCGGGCAGATACAGCAGGGTCATGCCGCTGATCTGTTCTTGAATGAAGGTCACGCCGGATAAGGTGGCGGGGCCTTGATTGGACGTGTCGCTGCCCCCCGCGCTCAGGTAGGCCGGCAGGATTACGATGCGCTTGCGATCGGCGCGCCAGGCTTCAGGGGTATTGGCGTCGATGGCAATGTCCAGGACTTGCAAGTCGTCGTGGCTGATCTGCCTTTGCAGGCGCGCGAATTCACCCTGCAACTTGAGCATCACCCGCCAGGGCTCGATCAGGCATTCACGGCGATGATCCTTCACGAAAACAGGCTCGTCGACCGCCCCCATGAAGGTGTCGCGGATGAGTTTTTCGTAGGCCTTGGGCAGATCCAGTTCCGGCAGGAGTTTTTTCAAGTAGGGAACGGTGATGCCAGCCGTCAGGCGCTGGCGCTCGGTTTCATCTGCCGTGCTGACCTCGACTTTCATGAAACCCAATCGTAGTGAAAGGGGTTCCAGTTGCATCGACGGGGTGTTGTCGATATTAAGCTGGGCCAGTTCTTCGAGTGACATTTTGCTGCGCGTGACACTGGGAACCGGTACGAGCCTGGTGCCCGAATATCCGGGAGCTGGATCGGCTCGTTTTTCCAATTTCACCGAATCGGGTAAATCGAGCTTCACCTCGAAACTGCCCTCGATTGAGAAGTCTTTGCGCAAACGGGCGTGCAAGTGTTTCCGGGTGAAGTCGTCCCGTGGTTCCAGCGCGATTGCCAGGAATTCGTGGCTGCGGCGCATCGATGGGATGAATGTTTCGATCAGAGCCTTGAGCCCTACGCGGTCGTCTGCAGGCAATGTGCTGAGCCAGTCGGGCAGGCTGGAGGCCAGCGTGGCGCTGCGGTCTTGCTCCAGCAGATGTGAGAAGACCAGGCTTCTGGCCGCGTGCACCGGAACCTGCAAGGCGGCGAGGGTTTGTTTGCGCAGGGTTTCCAGTTCGTCGGCATGCTGTGCGCGCTGACGTATGAGGCCTGCCTTTTCTTCGTAGTCAGTGGTCTGTTCGTTCAGGCTGTAATGCAGAGGGTCGGTATCGATTTTTTTCAGTTGCAACGCCAGGATTTTGTCCTGGTCCTGAATCTTGAACACCTGCCGCTCCAGCTCCCGACGGCTGGCGAACCGTTGCAAACCTCCACCGCTGCCTGGCCAATAGAGCAGAAGGCTGTGTGATGAGCTTGGGTCCAGCAGCGTGGCCGGTCGTGTGATGACAAACGGACCGTTGAGCGCTTCGGTCTGGACGGTGATCGTGGCGCCATTTTGCTCGGTCATCGACAACGAGAGGCTGGCTGCGACGATGGCCGCATCGCGATCGGCCGCGGCGGGTGTGTCCAGCACAGCCTTGAGCAGGTTGAACTCATCGCTGTCGAGCTGGTTCTGAGCCAATTGAAGCCTGGCCTCGGCTTGCAGGCCGTCCTTGTGTGCCTGGTAGAGTGCGCTGAATTCGCGGTTGAAGGTCGTCAGGTCCAGGGTTCGCGTCCGGTAAAGCAGGGCGGAGGCGGCCGTGTCAGCGGCTTGTTCAGCTGTCTCCAGGGCCTTGAGTGAGTCTTTGAAATTTCGCTGGCGGTCGGTTTGGCTGTCGTCCTCCAACCATGTTTCGAGTGCGTCGCGCTGTGTGTTCAGCGCAGCTTGACGCTGGGGCCAGGGGATATCGGCATACAGGCTGCCGAATAAGGGTTGTTCATCTGCCTCGGTATCTCCATCGGCGGTTGAGATCCGTTTCTCAAGCATGGGTGGTGAGGCGAAAACGACTCCGTTGCTGCGCTGTCGATCAATCTGGTTGGCCTGGACGAGGGATTGAGCGCCATGCTCCGCCAGCCCGGGTTTATCGCGAGTTCCATTGCGTAAAGCGGTGATCTGCGCCTGCTGCCGAGCAGAAAACAGATCGCTGATGCCCGTGACCAGTGGATCGGTTCTGGCGGTGTATTCAAAGCGGATGTTATCGATGGGCAATCCCATCGAGACGAGTGTTTGTCGAGACAGCCAATCTTGCATGTCGCTGCGTTGATTGAAGGCCTGGATTGCGGTGGGCCGGCAGGGTAGGTACAGCAATTGGCTGACGCTTGCCGGATTTCCCGCGCTGATGACCCACGCGCCTGGGAGTTTGACTTTACGGTCGTTGCTCAACACCAGGGCCAGTTCCTCGGTGTGGATGGGCTGGTTGTTCAGACTCAGGGCCTCGAGGGGCGGATCAATGATCAACAGCAGTGGTTTGAGTTGTTCAGCCGTCACGGTTCGCCGGGCAAATGCCACCTGAGCGGCTGCCTCGATATGGTCACGGTAAAGCTGCACTGCCCGTTCACGTCGCGATACCGGCGTGCCGGGGGCACGCTGATCCCAAAAGGCTCGCCAGCGATCGCTGTGCGCCTGTTCCGGGTTGAGGGTCTTGAGCCGTTCGAGCATTTGCAGCGGTGTCAGGGCCGACAGGGAATGGGGCGGGTTCAGGCCGGTCACTCGACAGCGCTGATCAAGTGTCGTCTCCAACGTCGGGTGTTGCAGGACGAAGGCGCAGGCATCGGTGAAGCTGACAAAACGTTCCGGGTGCTCATCCGTGGCGAAGAAGAGCAAGCCGGCTTGTTGCCCGTCCAGATCCAGCTTCTGTTTCAGCAGTTGGTCCAGGGTGTCTCGCACGCCCGGCGTCGCGGCAAACAGCTCGCGTATGCCTTGGTTGCTCTCGCGCCAGCGTGCCGAGGCATGCAGAAACAGGCTTTCATCAGGGTTGTCCGGTAGGGGGAATGAGGGCGGTATTACGACCGGCGCCGGGTAGGGGAGGTCGGGAAGAAGTCTATCGATCATGGCAACTTGGCTCGGTTGGGGAGCGGTGGATCCACTCCATTCGCGAGCCATTTAAGGAAAATTGCCGGGGGCGGTGGCGTTACATAGTTATGGCATCGGGCAGCACAAGCTTGGAAATGACACCGTTGTACTGAGGCGCTTGCGACGCTGTTGGGACATTACTCATGGCTCCACCATTTTCAATCCTGGTGATCCTCACGTTTCGAATACCGAAATCATTGCCGTTGCTGATGTTCTGACGGTTATTCAGGTAAAGACGCCGGGTTTGTTTTTGGGTAATGGTGAGTCGGATCGAGAGGGTGTACCACACACCATTTTTAGGTAATTCATGAACCAAAAACGCCGAGCCCGCACTGTCTTCAACGGAAAGCAGAGGGTTGCGCAGTCCTGGGTTGGAGTATTCCTTGATATGACAGGCTTCGATGCTGCAAACGTACTGACCTGGTGGAAACTCTACGTCGCGGTAAAAAATAGCCCCCGCGGCTTGGTCGACCGGGCCTGAATCGGTGAAGTTGAAAAAAGCAGTAACCCCGGCCCAGTTGCGGATCGAACCGCCTCTTGCAGCGTTCCACGGTATCCAGCCCCCATAGTTACTCTGGAACGTGTCATGCAAATCTGTCCATCCCACTGTTTCGCCAATCGTGATCTGCAATGGCTCGGACTGCACCACGGCCTTGCCGGGGTTTTCGATCTTGTAGAGCACTGTCAGCGGGCTGCTCCCGTACCGGTCGATGTAGTCGCTCTTCACGGTGAAGATAACGGGCTGTGTGGCATCGATGATGACTTGGCGGAAAATGTAGAGATGGGCAACGCCATCGGTGCCGGTGACCTGCCAGTACAACTCCACCGTTGCACCGTTGACCAACGGCCAGTAAGTGGGGATTCGCACATGTGCCAGCGTGGTGTCGGCGGGCAGTTCCTCGCCCTTTTGCTCGTCGATGGTCGGGGCCGGGGCGGGCAGGACGAGGCCGCTGATGGTGACGGTGTAGGATCTGGAATGACGGGTGTCCCTGGCCCTTTGTCGGGTATAGCCAAGGGTCATGCCGCCGCGGATACCGTTTTGAATGAACTCATTTTCCAGATCGATTCGCAGTGACCGGGTGTTGCTCCTCACGTTCAGCGGGATGACGCGCTCGACTCGGTCACCGACGGCGGTTGACAGTACAATCGTGAGCACTACTACGTCACCGGCCGTGAACTGTTCGTTCAGCAATACCGTTGCCGTCTCGCCGTTCAATGCGTGGTGTTTGAGGTTGTCAGGATTGCCTGGCTCCGCCTGATCTATCACGGGGGCTATCAGTAATTGTTCCGTCGGTTTCAGCGCGAGGAAAACGGCTGACGACCAGCCGCTGCCATTCTCCACGATGTCCCAGATTTCGTAGGCAAGTGCCACCCTGTCGGTATTGGGCAGCGTGGCCAGGAAGTCGGGCGTCAATTCAAACAGCAGATCACCTAGAGCGGTGACTACCATTCGCAGTTCGCGTGGCCCTACCGCCAGATAAACCACGTCGTCGATTGCCTGGTACTCGTATCGAGGCACGGTGACGAACATACCGTTTTCGATCACGGTTTTGTCGATGACTGTTTCCGAGGGGATCGGCAGGGCCAGTCCCTGATTGTTTGGCAGGTCGAGTCGGGTATCCGCTTCGCCCGGCCCGAAAGGTTTGTACAACAGGGGCAAGGAAGGCGAGTTTTTCTCGTTTTCGCTAGGACGTTTAACGCTGAAATACAGCGACAGCGCATCGGGCATGGGCGCCGGCGAGGCATACATCTGTTCGAGGAGGTCGGTCGGAATATAGAAAGGCACCAGTTGGTTGACGTACTGCCCGACGAAAAAGAGTTCCCCGACAGGCGTCGGGCGTGACCCGAGATACAGCCGGATTTCGTCGGTACTGTCCATGTTGAAATACGGGAAGATATAGCCCAACAAACCGCGTCGGTCGCTGTTCACCATGTTACGGTTCACGCCAACGACGTTGTTGGCTAGAGATTTGTACCCCGGAATGAACGGCGGGACGTCCGCCAGTACGCGCAAGGGGTCTGCATCGGTGGAGAACACCAGTACTTGGGTCGCGGCGTTACTGTTTTCAGAAAGGTTGGTCATGCCCAGGGCTCAACTAATGGATGGATAGCGCCGTACTCAGCTGCGGAATGGCGTGCGGATGACCTGATTGGATACCGGCCAACGGAATCTTTCTACTGTCAGAACTAACAGCTCAGCGCTCCTTTCAGACGGATGGCGTAGCTGATCCATCCGTTGTGCCCGGCACCGACCGCTCGGCAATCTTCATCAAACTGTCATGTAACTGTGGCAGCGCGCTTGAACAAACTTCATCAGACTCGCGCTCTACTGGAGTTCTGCGTTTCGGTGTTTTTCATGCGAGCCTTGTTTTTATCGGCGGCCACTTTTCTGGCCGCTTTATTGTTCAGCCTGTCGTCCCTGGCGGCTTCGCGCTGCGATGTCAATGTTCCGACCGAGCGGGTCGATCTGGATCAGGTGAGCCTGGCGTACCAGAGTATTGGCCGTGCCTCGGACCCGGCGTTGTTGCTGGTGATGGGGCTGGGCGGGCAGTTGATTCACTGGCCGGACGAGGTGGTGGTGGCGCTGTGTCAGCAAGGTTTTCGGGTGATTCGCTACGACAATCGCGATGTCGGCCTGTCCACTTGGCGCCAGACGCCGGCCGAGGCCAACCTGACCTTTGAAGTGCTGCGTTACAAGCTCGGTTTGCCGGTGGCCGCGCCTTATACGCTGACGGACATGGCCGACGATGCACTGGGGCTGATGGACGCCTTGCACGTCGAGCAATTTCACGTGCTGGGTGCCAGCATGGGCGGGATGATCGCCCAGCATCTGGCAGCCATGGCGCCGCAGCGTGTCGAGAGCTTGACGTTGTTGATGACCAGTTCGGGGGCCGAAGGCTTGCCGGCGCCGAGTGCGGCGCTGGTGCAGTTACTGTCGCGACGCGGTGCGCCGAATCGTGAAGTGGCGCTTGAGCAACAGGCTGATTTGCTGGCGGCACTGGGCAGCCCGGCGGTGAGCGATGACCGGCAGGCGCTGCTGCATCAGGCGGCGCAGTCCTATGACCGGGCGTTCAACCCCGAGGGCGTGAAGCGCCAGATCATGGCAATCCTTGCCGAACCGAGCCGCGTGGCGCTGCTCAACCAATTGCGCGTGCCGACGTTGGTGGTTCACGGCACCGCCGATCCGCTGTTGCCGGTGATGCATGGCGTGCACCTGGCGGCGCATATTCGTGGCAGCCAATTGAAGCTGATTCCGGGGCTGGCCCATCGTTTTCAGGAGGCATTCAAGGCACCGTTGCTGGCGGCGGTGTTGCCGTACTTGCAGGCCCACCGCGAAGACACCTCACATTGGGCGCAGATTGATCCGGTGGCTGAACATAATCTTCTATAACACCTCAATCCAGTGTGGGAGCAGGCTTGCTCCCACAAGGGATCTGCTGCGTGCTCTCACCTGGTGTATCGTTCGAGCTTTCCGGCGCGATCCAGGCTTGCGAGGTGTGTGAATGAGTACCCCCCTGAAAATCGATTTCGTCAGCGATGTATCCTGCCCTTGGTGCGTCGTCGGCCTGTACGGTCTGACTCAAGCCCTGGATTTACTGGGCGACGAGGTGCAGGCCGAGATCCGTTTCCAGCCGTTCGAGCTGAACCCGAAGATGGGCCCGGAAGGGCAGAACATCACCGAACACATCAGCGAAAAGTACGGCTCGACGCCTGAGCAGTCGCAGAAAAATCGCGAGATGATCCGCGCGCGCGGCGCCGAGGTCGGGTTTGCCTTTCGCACGGACGGCAACAGCCGTATCTACAACACTTTCGATGCTCACCGCTTGCTGCACTGGGCGGGGCTGGAAGGGTTGCAGTTCAACCTGAAAGAGGCGTTGTTCAAGGCGTATTTCACGGAGGGTGGCAATCCGTCGGATCACGCACAATTGGCGCAGATCGCTGAAAGCGTGGGGCTGGATCGGCAGCGGGCCGAGGCGATTCTGGCTTCGGACGAATTTGCCAAAGAGGTTCGCGAGGAAGAGCAGTTATGGTTATCGCGCGGTGTGAGTTCAGTGCCGACAGTGGTGTTCAACGGGCAGTATGCCGTCAGTGGCGGACAGCCGGTGGAGGCGTTTGTCGGCGCGATTCGGCAGATCGTGAGTGAAGCGAAGGGCGGTACGGTGAGCTGATTTGTGGCGAGGGAGCAAGCTCCCTCGCCACAAAGGATGGGGGCAGCCTCAGGGACGATGGTCAACCGTGGACGCGAACCCACACGCTGACCAGCACCGTCGCCGCCATCAACCACGCCACCGCCGCGACCGCCAGCGACGCCTCCAGGCGCAGCCGGTCGACCATCACATACAAGGTCGCCAGATACACGAAGTACGGAATGATCGACCACATGCCAAACACGATGGTGGTCTTCAGATCATCCAGCGAACGGCCCTTGCCGACGATGTAGTGAGCGATCAGCGCAAAGGTCGGAAACAGCGGCACCAGGCCTGCGATGTAATAGTTTTTGGTCTTGGCCAGCATGGCGAGGATGATCACCACCACCGCGCCCAGGGTTGCTTTGAGAATCAGGTCCATCAGTGGCTCAGCCCGTATTTCTTCACTTTGTCGAACAGCGTGGTCTTGGCCATCCCCAGTTCCTGGCTGGCCTGGGTCAGGTTGCCGCCGCTGCGCTGCAAGGCGTCGTTGAGCAGGTTGCGTTCGAAGGCTTCCACCGCTTCGGCGAAGGCCAGGCCCTGATTGCTGCCACTGGCGCCGGTTTTTTTGAACGCTGGCAAACCGAGGGCAAAACGTTCGGCGACGTTGCGCAGTTCACGCACGTTGCCGGGCCAATCGTGGCTCATCAGGGTCGACAGGGTCTGGTTGTCCAATTCCGGCGCGGTGCGGTCGAAGCGCAGGGACGACTGCTGCAGGAAGTGCTCAAACAGTTGCAGGATGTCTTCGCGGCGTTCGCGCAGCGGCGGCAGTTCCAGAGTCACCACGTTCAGGCGGTAATACAAGTCGCTGCGAAATTCGCCGGCCTTGCTCGATTCATCCAGATCGGACTTGGTCGCGGCGATTACCCGGCAATCCACCGCCACGCTCTGGTTCGACCCCAGGCGTTCGAGAGTGCGTTCCTGCAACACCCGCAGCAGTTTGATCTGCAACGGCAGCGGCATGCTTTCCACTTCGTCGAGGAACAGCGTGCCGCCATCGGCGTGCTCGATCTTGCCGATCCGCCGCTTGCCGGCACCGGTGAAGGCGTTGGCCTCGTGGCCGAAGATTTCGCTTTCGAACAGGTTCTCCGGCAGGCCACCGCAGTTCAGCGCGACGAACTGTTTGGTGTGCCGGCGGCTGAAGTCGTGCAGGCAGCGTGCAACCAGTTCCTTGCCGGTGCCGGTCTCGCCTTCGATCAACACGTTGGCCGACGTATCGGCGACGTTGGCGATCAATTCCCGCAGGTTCTGCATGGCGGGCGAGCGACCGATGATCCGGCCTTCGAGGGAATCGCGTTCCGCCAGTTGCCGGCGCAACGAAGAGACTTCCCGGGCCAGGCTACGTTGCTCCAGCGCGCGGCGGGCGACGTCCACCAGGCGTTCGGGGGAGAAGGGTTTCTCCATGAAGTCATAGGCGCCTTTCTGCATCGCGCCGACGGCCATCGAGATGTCGCCGTGGCCGGTAATCAGCACCACCGGCAGGCTGCGATCGCGGGCCTTGAGCCGGGTCAGCAGTTCCAGGCCATCGATGCCCGGCAGGCGGATGTCGCTGATGACGATGCCGGCGAAGTTATCGCCGACCCGTTCCAGCGCTTCTTCGGCACTGCCGACGCCGATGCAGGGAATGTCTTCCAGGGTCAGCGCCTGTTGGCAGCCGAGCAGCACATGGGGGTCGTCTTCGACGATCAGCACACTAAGGTCGTTGTTCATATTGGCTCGGCGGGTGTGGGGCTTACCAACGGTAAACTGAGGACGAAGGTGGTACCACCGCTGGCCGGGTGTTCGACACCCAGATGCCCGCCCGTGGCGGCGGCCAGGCTCGCCGACAGGGTCAGGCCGAGGCCCAGGCCCTGTTCACCGGGCTTGGTGGTGAAGAACGGTTCGAACAGATGCTTGCGCGCTTCGGCATCGATGCCATGGCCGTTGTCGCGCACCCGCAGACGATACTTGCCGTCGAATTCCTCGCCTTCAAGCCACAGCGCTGGTTGGGGCTGCGATTGCATGGCGTCGAGCGCATTGCCGATCAGGTTCACCAGAATCTGCTCCAGACGGGTCTGGTCGATCTGCACCTGCACGTCGGCGAAATCGCGTTGCAATTGCAGATGCGCGCTTTCCATTCGACTGCCCAGCAGTTGCAGGGCGGCGTCCACGGCTTTGCCGAGGCTGGCCTGGCCCTTGTCGTCGCCGCGCCGGGCGAAGGAACGCAGGCTGGCGGTGATCCGGCCCATGCGGTCGATCAGCTCATTGATGGTCTTGAGATTGGTGCTGGCGACATCCAGCTGACCGCGCTCCAGAAAGCGCACGGTGTTGCCGGACAAGGTCCGCAATGCCGCCAGCGGCTGGTTCAATTCGTGAGCGATGCTGGTGGACATCTGGCCGATGGCGGCCAGTTTTCCGGCCTGGACCAGTTCATCCTGGGCGCGGCGCAAGGTTTCTTCTGCCTGCCTGCGTTCACGAATCTGACCCTTGAGCCGTTCGTTGCTGGCGCGCAGGTCGGTGGTGCGTTCGGTAATCCGACGCTCCAGTTGATTGTTGGCTTCCTGCAGGGCTTCCCGCGCAGCGAGGCGGGTGGCGATCACCTTGCGCCGCTCGTTCCAGGCGATCAGCAGAAACGCCACCAGGGCAAACGCCACCGCCACCAGAATTCCCTGATTGATCGCTTCACGCCGCAGGTCTTGCAGGGGCGTGAGCAGGGTGAAGTTCCATGGCGTATCGCTCAGCGGCCGGGTTTGCGACAGGTAGCTGATGTTCTCTTCATCGGACACCAGTTCGCTGTTGGCGGGAAAGGTCAGTTTTTCCTCACCTTCGGCCAGTCGCTCACGCGCCAGCGGTTGCAGTTCGTTCAGCGGGTACCAGTAGTACTGGAGGCTGCGGGCCAGGCGTTCCTTGGTGTCGTCGCTCAACGGCAGCACCGACTTGAGCCGACGCGCCGGATCGCTGGAGAGAATGATGATGCCGTTCTCGTCGCTGACGAAGGCTTCCAGGCGCGCCCGTTGCCAGCGTTCTTCCATGGCTTCGAGGCGCACCTTGACCACCGCGACGCCGATGATCTTGCCGTGCTCTTCCAGGCCGTGAGCCAGGTAATAGCCGGGTTCGCCGCTGGTGCTGCCGATGCCGTAGAAACGCCCCGGCTGACCGCGTACGGCGTTCTGGAAATAGGCGCGGAAGGACAGGTCTTCACCGAGATAACTGTCGACATCGCGCCAGTTGCTGGTGGCCAGTACACGACCGGTGGTGTCCATCACATAAATGGCCCGACTGCGGCTGCGCCGGTTCAGACCTTCAAGGTATTCGTTGACCGTCTGCCGGTGTTCCGGCGACGGGTCGGCCAACAGCTTGGAAACACTCGATTCGAGTTCCAGCAGGCTGGGCAGGTAGGTGTACTTGCTGATCTCGCTTTCGACAGCGCGGGCGTGCAGTTCCAGCTGACGCTGGCCGTTCTCGCTGAGGCTGCGAATGCCGTAGTGTTCACTGACCCAGAAGCCGATGTAACCCAATCCGATCATCAGAGCGATGATCAGCGGCGGCAGGAACAGATGGCGAATCAAACGGGGTTTCACGGCGAGTGATGGCGGCGCTGCGCGATAGAGAGTGGAGTCGCATTTCATCACAGATGCCTTGGGTCAACCACAACACAAATATCCATATATCCGTTGACCCCCTGTGGGGGCGGGCTTGCTCGCGAAAGCGGTGTGTCAGCCAACATGGATGCTGAATGTGATGGCCTCTTCGCGAGCAAGCCCGCTCCCACATTGGGGAGCGGTGTATTGCTTAGTGCTGCAGAATTTTCTCGAGGAAATGCTGCGCACGGTCGGAGCGGGCGCTGATGTCGCCGAAGAACTCTTCTTTCTTGCAGTCTTCGATGATCTTGCCGGCGTCCATGAAGATCACCCGGTCCGCGACCTTGCGGGCGAAGCCCATTTCGTGGGTCACGCACATCATGGTCATGCCTTCGTGGGCCAGTTGCACCATCACGTCGAGCACTTCGTTGACCATTTCCGGGTCCAGCGCCGAGGTCGGTTCGTCGAACAGCATGACGATCGGGTCCATCGCCAGCGCACGGGCAATCGCCACACGCTGTTGCTGGCCACCGGAAAGCTGGCCCGGGTGCTTATGCGCATGGGCAGACAGCCCGACGCGCTCAAGCAATTGCAGGCCTTTCTTGGTGGCTTCTTCCTTGCTGCGGCCCAACACCTTGATCTGCGCAATGGTCAGGTTTTCGGTGATGGTCAGGTGCGGGAACAGTTCGAAATGCTGGAACACCATGCCCACGCGCGAGCGCAGTTTCGGCAGGTTGGTCTTCGGGTCGGCGATGGACGTGCCATCGACGATCACGTCGCCTTTCTGAAACGGTTCCAGGGCATTGACGCACTTGATCAGGGTGGATTTGCCGGAACCGGATGGCCCGCACACCACGATCACTTCGCCTTTTTTGACCTCGGTGCTGCAGTCAGTCAGTACCTGGAAGTCGCCATACCACTTGTTGACATTCTTGATAGAGATCATACGGCAAACCTTTTTTGCAGACGCTTGACCAGCTGCGAGGCGGCAAAGCTGATGATGAAGTATGTGAAACCGGCGAAGATCAAAAACTCATTGGAGCGGCCGATGATGTCGCCACTGGCGCGCGAAGCATTGAGGAAGTCCACCAGACCCACCGCGTAAACCAGCGAGGTGTCCTGAAACAGGATGATGCTCTGTTGCAGCAGCAGCGGGGTCATCTTGCGGAACGCTTGCGGCAGGATGATCAAACGCATCATCTGGCCGTAAGTCATGCCCATGGCCTGGGCAGCCGCCATCTGGCCCTTGGGAATCGACTGCACGCCGGCCCGGACGATTTCGCAGAAGTACGCCGCTTCGAACATCATGAAGGCCACGATGCACGAGGCGAACGCACCGATCGGGGTGTCTTCGCCGGTGATCCAGCGCAGTACGAACGGCACCGCCAGGTAGAACCAGGTGATGACCAGCAGCAGCGGGATCGAGCGGAAGTAGTTAACGTACGCGCCGGCCAGGTTCGACAGCAGTTTGCTGTGGGACAGACGGCACAGCGCCAGGATGGTACCGAGGATGATCCCGCCGATCACGCCCAGCGCCATCAGTTGCAGGGTCATGACCATGCCGTTCCACAAGCCCGGCAGGGAAGGGATGATGCCCGAGAAGTCGAATTCCATCATTTACCCCCTACGGAGATCAGGCCCGGTACGGCGACTTTCTTCTCGACCGCGCGCATCAGCAGCATCAGGCCCATGTTCAGCGTGAAGTAGATCAGCGTTGCCAAGGTGAAGGCTTCGAACAGGTTGGCGGAGAACTCGGCGGTCTGTTTGGTTTGCGCGAGCAGCTCCATCAGGCCGATCAGCGACGCTACGGAGGAGTTCTTGAACACGTTCAGGAATTCCGAGGTAAGCGGCGGAATGATGATGCGATAAGCCTGGGGCAGCAGCACGTTCCAGTAGATCTGCGGCAGCTTGAAACCCATCGCGCGGGCAGCGGATTCCTGGCCGCGAGGCAGCGCCTGGATACCGGTGCGCACTTGTTCGCAAACCCGAGCGGTGGTGAACAGACCCAGGCACACGACGACGCTCAGGAAGGCCGAGGTGGTCGGGTTGAGATCCTGCTTGTACCACTCCTGGATGTCCGCAGGCAGCAGGTCGGGCACCAGGAAGTACCAGATGAACAGCTGAACCAGCAGCGGTACGTTACGGAAGAGTTCGACGTAGCAGGTCGCGATGCCCGATACGATGCGATTCGGTACCGTGCGCATGACGCCCAGAATCGAGCCCAGCAGCAGCGCGATGATCCAGGCTGCGACGGCAATGGCGATGGTCCAGCCCAAACCGGAGAGGTACCAGTCGAAATAAATTTCGCTGCCCACGCCGGTGGACTTGAAGAACACGCCCCAGTCCCAGTTGTAATTCATTAGGGTCTCCCCTCGGATTCGTTCGATTTACAAATGCCCGCCTGGGGAAGCTCCGTTCCCGCCCGAACCTTGAAGTTCAGGCACACACGAGCGGCTCGACAACCACCGGTTCGAGTGTTTCCAAAAAAGCCAGCAGGGAGTGACAACCCCCTGAAAGGGCGCAGGCCTTCTCAGGGGATAAGGTTAGTCAGAAATCAGGATTTCTTTTCGTCAGCCGCTTTGTCGGTCGGATTGGCGATCAGAGCCTTGAGCTCTTCGCTCATCGGGAAATTCAGGTTCAGGCCTTTTGGCGGGATTGGCGCCATGAACCATTTTTCGTAGATCTTGTTGATCTCGCCGGATTTGTAGGTCGCGATGATGGCGTCGTCGACAGCCTTCTTGAACGGTTCGTCGCCCTTGCGGACCATGCAGCCGTAGATTTCGAACGATTGTGGTGTGCCGGTCACGGCCCAGTCATCCGGCTTCTTGGCCTTGGCCATCTCACCGGCCAGCAAGGCGTCGTCCATCATGAAAGCAACGGCACGGCCGGTTTCCAGCATCTGGAAGGATTCGCCATGGTCTTTGGCGGAGATCACGTTCATGCCCATCTGCTTGTCGGCGTTCATCGACTTGAGGATGCGCTCGGACGTGGTACCGGCGGTGGTCACGACGTTCTTGCCTTTGAGGTCGGCGAAGTCTTTGTATGGGGAATCTTTCTTGGACAGCAGCTTGGTGCCGATTTCGAAGATACCGATGGAGAAGTCAACTTGCTGCTGACGCTCGACGTTGTTGGTGGTGGAGCCGCACTCGACGTCCACGGTACCGTTTTGCACCAGCGGGATACGGGTTTGCGAGGTCACCAGGTTGTATTTGACCAGGAGGTTGGGCATGTCGAGGTCTTTCTTGATGGCTTCAACGATTTTCAGCTGGATATCGTGGGAGTAGCCAACCGGTTTGCCGGAAGCGTCCGCGATGTAGGAAAACGGAATGGAAGCGTCACGATGCCCGAGGGTGATGGTGCCGGACTCTTTGATCTTCTTCAGTGTGCCGGTGAGTTCGGCGGCGAAAACTGGAGTGCTAATCAGAGCGGCAGCAATGGCTGCGCCCAGGATATGGGGAACGATGCGCATCAAATTTTCCTCGACATTGTTTTTTTTATGGAGCCAGTTCATCGGCCTTTTTTGGTGCTTCGAATGCCTGGCGGCTCCTGAAGGAGTAGCGCAATAACATTCGTCCAAGAGTGTAGAGCATGACTCGTGCCAGACTAGGCTGGCTAGGTCAAGTTGTTGATTTTTAAAGGGATTAAGTATTTATGGCGTATTTTTTTCACAATCAATAATCCGGTTATCCGAATCGACCGACAGGTCGCGTTCGGAAAGCCGAACACAATCCCATGACTTGCACGTGCCCCTGTGGGCTTGCTCGCGAAAGCGGTCTGTCAGTCGGCGCAGATGTTGAATGTCAGTCAGTCTTCGTGAACAAGCTCGCTCCCACAGTTGATTGGTGGTGTCTTCCAGAATGCAAAAAAGCCCCTGAATCGTCAGATTCAGGGGCTTCGGTTCAATCGGATTGCCGATCAGGCCGCTTCGATCTTGTTGCGGTTCTGTTCGACCTTGCTCAGGTAATCCTTGAGCTTTTCCTGTTCCGCCAGGGTGGTGAACAATCCAAGCTTGGTGCGGCGCCACAGAATGTCGTGCGCGGTGGTCGCCCATTCTTCGCTGCACAGGTAATCGACTTCGCGGGTGTAGAGGCCGCCGCCGATGTGTTCACCCAGGTCACTGAGTTTTTCGACGCCTTCGAGCATGCGCCAGGTGCGGCTGCCGTAGCTGGTGGCCCAGCGACGGGCGATTTCGGTGGTCACCCAGTCGAACTTGTCGCGGATCCGCGAGCTCAACGCCTGCGGGGTGGTCATGTCTTCGCCGCCGGGCAGGGTAGCGCTGGCGGTCCAGCTTGGCTTGATGTGCGTGAAGTACGGGGCCAGTTGCGCCAGCGCCGACTCGGCGAGTTTGCGGTAAGTCGTCAGTTTGCCGCCGAACACCGACAGCAGCGGCGCTTCTTCGGCACTGCCCGACAAGGCCAGGGTGTAGTCGCGGGTGACGGCCGACGGGTTGTCGGATTCGTCGTTGCACAGCGGACGAACGCCGGAATAGCTGTGCAGGATGTCGTCGCGGCTGAGTTGCTTCTTGAAGTGGGCGTTGACCACTTTGAGCAGGTAATCGGTTTCGCCTTCGGTGATCGCAACTTTTGCCGGGTCGCCGGTGTACTCGCGGTCGGTGGTGCCGATCAGGGTGAAGTGGTTCAGGTACGGAATGGTGAAGACGATGCGCTGATCTTCGTTTTGCAGAATGTGCGCGTGTTCGCCTTCATACAGTTTCGGCACGATCAGATGACTACCCTGGATCAGACGGATGCCATATGGCGATTCCATCTTCAGGTCGTCACGGATGAACTTGGCCACCCATGGGCCGGCAGCGTTCACCAGCGCCTTGGCGCGGATCGAAAACAGGCTGCCATCGGCACGTTCCAGGTTCAGGTGCCACAGGCCTTTGGTGCGGCGGGCACTGACGCAGCGGGTTTGCGTATGAACGTGGGCACCTTTCTCGCGGGCAGCCATGGCATTCAGTACGACGAGGCGTGCGTCATCGACCCAGCAATCGGAATATTCGAAGCCTTTGGTGATTTCGCTTTTCAGCGCGCTGTCCGGGCCGAACTTCAGGCTTTTCGAGCCTTCGAGTTTTTCCCGCTTGCCGAGGTGGTCATAAAGGAACAGGCCGGCGCGGATCATCCAGGCCGGACGCAGGTGCGGGCGGTGTGGCAGCACGAAGCGCATCTGTTTGACGATGTGTGGCGCCTTGGCCAGCAGCACTTCGCGCTCGGCCAGGGCTTCGCGCACCAGGCGGAATTCGTAATGTTCGAGGTAGCGCAGGCCGCCGTGGATCAGCTTGCTGCTGGCCGACGAGGTGTGGCTGGCCAAGTCATCCTTTTCGCAAAGGAACACCGAAAGGCCGCGGCCGGCGGCATCCGCTGCGATCCCCGCGCCATTGATTCCACCACCGATGACGGCGATATCGTAAACCTCGGCGAGAGGGGGCGTAGGCAAGGTAGAAGTGGGCATCGGCTGGCCTCGGGGCTTTTTTGGTTTCTATATTTGAATTCGAACATTTATGTTCGTTTGCGAAAATATTAGCTCATAAAGACGCCCACAGCCAGCGAGCTTCGATTGAAAATACTGATCGAAGGGCGGCTAAAGGAAAATTTTCGAACATTTAGTGATGGTGGGGAGTGCTTCTGTGGCGAGGGAGCTTGCTCCCGCTGGGCTGCGAAGCGGCCCTAAAACCGGTAACCGCGGTATGTCAGGAAGAACATGTTGTCTGATTGGCGTCTGCTGCGCAGCCGAACGGGAGCAAGCTCCCTCGCCACAGGGAGCGCGCTGTTCTAGAAGGGGGTTAAACCACTTCCAACCGAATCTTGTGTTGGCTCAACAACTGCGCCAAGGCCGGCGAAGGCTGCTGATCGGTGACCAGGCAATCGATCAGGCTGATCGGCCCCAGTCGAATCATGGCGTTGCGCCCGAATTTGCTGGAGTCGGCCGCGAGAATCACCTGCCGGGCGTTGGCGATGATCGCCTGGGATACCCGCACTTCCTGGTAATCGAAGTCCAGCAGGCTGCCATCTTCATCGATGCCGCTGATACCGACCAGGGCGAAGTCGACCTTGAACTGGTTAATGAAGTCGACGCTGGCCTGACCCACCACGCCACCGTCACGCCTTACGTTGCCGCCCGTCAGCAGGACGTCGAAGTCGTCCTTGGCACTGAGCATTGAGGCCACATGCAAGTTGTTGGTGATGATCTTCAGGTGATTGTGATTGAGCAGCGCCCGAGCGATGGACTCGGTGGTGGTGCCGATATTGATGAACAGCGAGGCGTGATCGGGAATCTGAGCGGCAATGGCTTCGCCGATACGCTGCTTTTCATCGCGCATCTGATCGGCGCGCATGGCGTAGGCGGTGTTTTCGACGCTGGAATCATAGGCCGCGCCGCCGTGGTAGCGACGCAGCAGATTGACTTCCGCCAGTTGATTGATATCACGGCGGATGGTTTGCGGTGTAACGACGAACAGCTGAGCCATTTCCTCGATGCTGACATAGCCGCGTTCGCGGACCAGTTCAAGGATTTGCTGCTGACGGGGAGGCAGATTCATGGGGCTTCCTTTGGGCTGCCGTGCAAAATTCGCCCATCATGCCGCACGAATCCACTCCCTGCCAGTTACATGCTGATACGAACCCTCAGCTTGGCTTATTCAGCGCCCTCATGCGGTTCCCAATCGCGAGTGCGGCTGACGGCTTTTTTCCAGCCAGCGTAGAGTTTTTCCTTCGCGGTTTCGTCCAGCGTCGGTTCGAACTTGCGCTCGATCACTGCCTTGCCGCGCAACTCGTCCAGGCTGCCCCAGAAGCCGCAGGCCAGACCCGCCAGATAAGCCGCGCCCAGTGCCGTGGTTTCGCGCATTTTCGGACGCTCGACCTGAGTACCGAGGATGTCGGCCTGGAACTGCATCAGGAAGTTGTTCGCGACTGCACCACCGTCTACGCGCAGGGCCTTCAGGCGTTCGCCGGAATCTTGCTGCATGGCGTCCAGAACGTCGCGGGTCTGGTAGGCGATCGACTCCAGCGCGGCACGAATGATGTGATCCACGCGTACACCACGGGTCAGGCCGAACAGCGCGCCGCGAGCATACGGGTCCCAGTAGGGAGCACCCAGGCCGGTGAAGGCCGGCACCAGATACACGCCGTTGCTGTCCTTGACCTTGTTGGCGAAGTATTCGGTGTCGTGGGCGTCGTTGATGATCTTCAGTTCGTCACGTAGCCATTGAACGGTAGAGCCGCCGTTGAACACAGCGCCTTCCAGCGCATAGGCCACCTCGCCGCGCGGGCCGCAAGCGATGGTGGTGAGCATGCCATGCTTGGATTTCACCGCTTTGTTACCGGTGTTCATCAGCAGGAAGCAACCGGTGCCGTAAGTGTTTTTCGCCTGGCCTGGCTCGACGCACATCTGGCCGAAGAGGGCAGCCTGCTGGTCGCCGGCAATGCCGCCAATGGCGATGCCGCTTTTGGTGTGGCCGTAGATTTCGGACGACGATTTAACTTCCGGCAGCATCTCCCGCGGGATGTCGAGGACTTCCAGCATCTTCGCGTCCCACTCCAGCGTGTGGATGTTGAAGAGCAGGGTGCGCGAGGCGTTGGTGTAGTCGGTGACGTGCACCTTGCCGCCGGTAAATTTCCAGATCAGCCAACTGTCGACGGTGCCGAACAGCAGTTCACCCTTGCGCGCCCGCTCACGGCTGCCTTCGACGTTGTCGAGGATCCATTTGAGCTTGGTGCCGGAGAAGTACGGGTCGGTGACCAGGCCCGTGGTGTCGCTGATGTATTGCTCGTGGCCATCGCGCTTGAGCTGCTGGCAGATTTCGGTGCTGCGCCGGCACTGCCAGACGATCGCATTGTAGATCGGGCGACCGGTGGTCTTGTCCCAGACCACGGTGGTTTCGCGCTGGTTGGTGATGCCGATGGCCGCGACCTGGTCGTGATGCAGGCCGGCTTGGGCCAGGGCCTCGACCATCACGGCGCTTTGGGTGGCGAAGATTTCCATCGGGTCATGCTCGACCCAGCCGGCTTGTGGGTAATGCTGTGCGAATTCACGCTGGGCAGTGCAAACCACGTTCGCGTCGCGGTCGAAAATGATCGCGCGGGAACTGGTCGTACCCTGATCGAGGGCAATGATGTAGTTCTTATTCTGAATGTCGGTCATGTCGATTGCCTTGGACGAAATAAGGAAAGTGAAGTCAGGCGCGGGACCCAATGGGCAGGATCACGCGCCAACGGTTTCAAGACGTTCTTGGTTTGCCGTCAATGGCCGGTGTTGCGTTCTTTGTAGCAGGTATGACGCTGGGCAGATGACGGGCAATCAGCCCGCGATAAGCTGCAGCACCGAGGCAGGCACCGACAATCGGTGCAAAAACCGGAATCAGGAAGTACGGGATGTCGCGACCGCCAGTGAAGGAAATTTCACCCCAGCCTGCAAAGAAAGTCATCAATTTAGGGCCGAAATCACGCGCCGGGTTCATCGCAAAACCGGTCAGCGGGCCCATCGAGCTGCCAATCACGGCAATCAGCAGGCCGATCAGCAACGGCGCCATTGGCCCGTTGGGCAGGCCATTGTTGTCGTCGGTCAGCGACATGATCACGCCCATCAGGATGGCGGTGATGATCACTTCGACCAAAAAGGCCTGGGCCGTGGACAGGGCAGGGTTGGGGAAGGTGGAGAACACAGAGGCCAGCTCAAGGCTGGCCTCGGTGCCACGAATCATTTGGTGAGTTTGTTCGAAATCGAAAAACAGGCTGCTATACAGCGTGTAAACCAATAAGGCCCCGCAGAAGGCGCCGGCCACTTGGGCGAAGATATAAAAGGGTAGTTTGCGCTTTTCGAAGTCAGCGAAAATGCTCAGCGCAATACTCACGGCCGGGTTGAGGTGCGCGCCGGAAACGCCGGCGGTGAGGTAGATCGCCATGCTGACGCCAACCCCCCATATGATGCTGATTTCCCACAGACCGAAGCTGGCACTCGCCACCTTGAGCGCGGCAACGCATCCGGTGCCGAAAAATATCAGCAATGCAGTACCCAGAAACTCGGCCATGCATTGGCTCGAGAGCGACGGTTGTTGTAAAGCAGTTGTCATTGAAACCTCTTTTTTGTTGTTGTCTGGCGCTTCTTTCATCATGGCCAAAGCGCGATTTCCACCGAGGCAGGATCCCCATCCTGTGCTCGGCTTACTGCCGGGTGCTGTGGTGAGACATTCGTACAATATTCAGATTCGAAAAAATATAGACAAGAAACGCTGCTGTCAAAGGTCGAAAGTGAACCGTCAGTCACAAATCAACTACTAGTCACGTGAATGATTGCATCGTTCACGTGGCAGGCTGGCTGCGGACGAGTGGTCGAAGGTGCGGCCAAACCTTTGAAACGGCGCGGCAATAGAGCCTTTTGTTGATCAATGACCTAGAATCCGGCGCAGTATTTTTCTTCTGCCGCCTGGCCCGGAGCTGCCATGACCCCTGCATTGGATTTGTTGAAAAAAGTTCGTGCCGAACATCGCGTGCACAGCTACGAACATGATCCGAAGGCAGCGTCCTATGGTCTCGAGGCTGCGGAGAAACTGGGCCTGGACCCGGCGCAGGTGTTCAAGACGTTGCTGGTGGCCAGCGAGAAGGGGGAGTTGTTGGTGGCAGTGGTACCGGTCGTCGGAAGTCTTGACTTGAAGGCACTTGCGCAGGCCGCTGGCGTGAAAAAAGTCGAAATGGCCGATCCTGCTGCCGCACAGCGTTCGACGGGGTATCTGTTAGGCGGCATCAGCCCGCTCGGGCAGAAGAAGCGTCTGCGTACCTTTATCGATCATTCGGCTCAGCCTTTTTCCAGCATTTTCGTCAGCGCCGGACGGCGCGGTCTGGAAGTCGAGCTGGCGCCCGCTGTGCTGGCTGAACACACCCAGGCGAAGTTCGCCGATATCGGTCGCGCCTGAGCAGAAGGCCCCTAGGGGGAAGATTGGTGGGGATGAGCCGAAAAGATCGCAGCCTTCGGCAGCTCCTACAGGAGTACGCGTTGCATTGTAGGAGCTGCCGAAGGCGGCGATCTTTTAGCGGTGGTTCAGCTGGCGGGGCTGTAGCGCCGGACACTGGACTCGACCGCTGGAATCTGCGCCGCCGTGCTGCCGGAGGCCTGGAACAGCACCAGGTGTTCAGCCGCTACCCGGATGCCAACTTCAGCACCGACCAGATGATCGGCGTGACTCGGGAAGATCGACTCCAACTGCGCGCCTGTCGGCAATTGCAGGCGGTATAGGGTCGATGCACCCTGGAAACTCTTGCCGATAATCTGCGCCTTCAGAGGGCTGGCCGGCGCGTAGACGATATCGTCCGGCCGCAACAGCACGTCTACGGCGCCACCGATCGGCCAGGTGTAGGCACGATTGCCGCGCAGTTCGCCCAACTCGGTCTGTACCGACTCCGGGCTGCTCAACTGGCCGCGAATGAAGTAACCCTGGCCAATGAAACTGGCCACAAACGGCGTCAGGGGTTCGTGATAGAGGTTGTAGGGGGTGTCCCACTGCTCCAGGCGACCTTCCTTGAAAACACCGACATGGTCACTGACCGCGAAGGCTTCTTCCTGATCGTGGGTCACCAGAATCGCACTGGTGCCGCGCGCCTTGAGAATATCGCGTACTTCATGGCTGAGCTTGCGTCGCAGTTCGCCGTCGAGGTTGGAGAACGGTTCGTCGAGCAACAGCAGTTGCGGTTCCGGCGCCAGAGCGCGGGCCAGGGCGACACGTTGCTGCTGGCCGCCGGACAGCTCATGGGGGAAGCGCTTGCCGAGGTTCTTCAGGTTGACCAGTTCGAGCAACTCTTCGGTGACGCGATCCTTTTGCGGATGCTTGCGGATCCCGAAAGCGATGTTCTCGGCCACGCTCAAATGCGGAAACAGCGCGTAATCCTGGAACACCATGCCGATGCGGCGTTTCTCCGGAGCGAGGGTGAAGCCAGCGCTGGAGATAGTCTCGCCCGCCAGCTGGATTTCACCTTCGTGCACCGGTTCGAAACCGGCAATCGCTCGCAGGGTGGTGGTTTTGCCGCAGCCCGAAGACCCCAGCAGGCAACCGATATCGCCGGCATTCAAATGCAGGTTGAGGTTCTGCACAACCCGCTGGTTTTGATAACCGCAGGCGAGATTGCGCAGGTTCAGCAGTAATGGCTGGCTCATGCGTGGTGATACGACGGCGGGACAAGGAACTCGAGCAGGGCCTTTTGTGCGTGAAGACGGTTTTCGGCTTGATCCCAGGCCACCGAGCGTGGGTCGTCAAGCAAGTCGAGGCTGATTTCCTCGCCACGGTGGGCTGGCAAGCAATGCATGAACAGCACGTCCGGGGCGGCCAGGTCGAGCAGGGCGCGGTTGACCTGGAACGGTGCGAACAACTTCAGGCGCTTGGCGGTTTCCTCTTCCTGGCCCATGGAGGTCCAGACGTCGGTGCTCACCAGGTGTGCGCCGCGCACGGCTTCCTGCGGATCGCGGACGATGGTCACCCGATCGCCGGCCTTGGCCACGAATTCAGGATTGGGTTCGTAACCTTCCGGGCAGGCGATGCGCAACTGGAAGTCGAACTGAATCGCCGCTTCTATATAGCTGTTGCACATGTTGTTGCCGTCGCCGATCCAGGCCACGGTCTTGCCTTGAATCGAACCGCGATGCTCAAGGAAGGTTTGCATGTCGGCCAGCAACTGGCACGGGTGGAGGTCATCGGACAGGCCGTTGATGACGGGCACACGGGAGTTGGCAGCGAATTCGGTCAGAGTGTTGTGGGCAAAGGTACGGATCATCACTGCATCGAGCATGCTCGACATGACGATGGCGCAGTCGCCGATCGGCTCGCCACGGCCCAGTTGGGTGTCGCGCGGCGACAGGAAGATCGCCTGACCACCGAGCTGGATCATGCCGGCTTCGAACGAAATACGGGTGCGGGTCGAGGACTTCTCGAAAATCATCCCCAGGACGCGGTTCTTCAACGGCTCGAACAGTACGCCGCGGTTACGCAGGTCCTTGAGCTCAACGCCTCGACGGATCACGCTGACCAGCTCTTCGGGCGTGCAATCCATCAGGGAGAGAAAGTGCCTTGCGCTCATCATTGACTACCTTTTTGCAACAGACCGCAGATACTCAAAGCCTTGTTTAACTGAAAAACGGGCGAGACCTGCGGCGTAAGCCGCACGGGGCGACGAAATAGGGGAAGGCGCGATATTGACATTAAATGTCGCGTTTTTCCAATGGGCTACGGTGTTGGGGGATTTCAGAGGGGCTACGGGGTGACCGCAGTAGCGCTTTTGAAGCCTGTTTCCTGACAGTAGCTGACCATTTGTACACCGGCCCCGTCGGGCTTGGCAATCAAACGGGGCGTGGGCGATGCGTTGACGGTCGGTTTTTGACCTGTCATTCGAGCCTCTGGCGGGCAATGTGTGTTGTCCGAAATATTTGCTAAAGCAAAGTGCTGGGTTATAACTAAAGCACGAGCGACGCAGGAAGCCTTTGGAATGGAATCGAAAGAACAGCTGTTGATGGAGCTACTTGGCCTTACGGCACGCTCCCTGACCCACCTCACTGCTTCCATGACCTCGATGTCTTTCGAATTGTTGCGTAGTGAAGACGAAGTCACGAAGGTGGCCGGCCGGCGCATGATCGACCGCATGGCCACCATCAGCGCCGGGCTCGACGAGCATTGGCGACTGATCGGCGAGCTCACCGGCGTGCATGTTGCCCACGAGCAGATCGAAACCATCGAGGAGATCCAGTTGCAGGCGCCGCCGAGTCTGCCATCGAACTGATCCCTTGCTGCCATCGGCTGGCCTGATAGTCACCGATTCACAAGACGAACGTCGCTGGCAAAGGGGCGAGTCGCGCGCCATAGTTTTGTTCCCGCGGCCGATATTGCCCGCCCAGAACAAAACAGAGACTGGCCATGACCAAGACTCTCCATCACCGTGCGTGCCACCTGTGTGAAGCCATCTGCGGTCTGACCATCGAAACCACCGAGGTCGAAGGCAGCGGCGTGCAGATTACCTCGATCAAGGGGGATCCTCAGGACGCCTTCAGCCGTGGGCATATCTGCCCCAAAGCGGTCGCGCTGCAAGACATACAGAACGACCCGGATCGCCTGCGGCAGCCGATGCGGCGTGTGGGTGGCGAATGGCAGCCCATTGAGTGGGAAGACGCCTTCGCCCTTGTAGCCGAACGCCTGGCGGCGATTCAGGCACGTCACGGGCAAAATGCGGTGGCGGTCTATCAGGGCAATCCCAGCGTGCACAATTACGGGCTGATGACCCACAGCAATTATTTTCTCGGTCTGCTGAAAACCCGTAACCGGTTTTCAGCGACGTCGGTCGATCAGTTACCCCATCACTTGACCAGTCATTTGATGTACGGCCACGGCTTGCTGTTGCCGATCCCGGACATCGATCACACCGATTTCATGCTGATCCTGGGCGGCAATCCACTGGCGTCCAACGGCAGCATCATGACCGTGCCGGATGTAGAGAAGCGCCTCAAGGCGATTCAGGCCCGGGGCGGCAAAGTGGTGGTGGTCGATCCGCGTCGCAGCGAAACGGCGGCGATTGCCGATCAGCATCTGTTCGTGCGCCCCGGTGGCGATGCGGCGCTGTTGTTCGGGCTGCTTAATACGTTGTTTGCCGAAGGCCTGACCTGCGACAGTCATTTGCCGGTCGATGGTCTGGATGAGATGCGTCAGGCCATCGTCACCTTCACTGCCGAAGCCATGAGCCCGTTGTGCGCAGTGCCCGCCGAACAGATTCGTCAACTGGCGCGGAACTTCGCGGCAGCTCCGACTGCGGTCTGCTACGGTCGCATGGGCGTTTCGACCCAGGCTTTCGGCACCCTGTGTCATTGGCTGGTGCAACTGATCAATCTGGTCACCGGCAACCTCGATCGGGTGGGCGGTGCGTTATGCACCGAGCCTGCGGTGGACCTGGTAGCGTCTACTTCGGGCGGTCATTTCAATCTGTGGCAAAGCCGCGTGTCCGGGCGTCCTGAATACGGTGGCGAGTTACCGGTGTCGGCACTGGCCGAAGAGATGCTCACCGAAGGGGAAGGGCAGGTCCGCGCACTGATCACCGTTGCGGGTAATCCGGTGCTGTCCACGCCCAATGGCCGACAGCTCGAGCAGGCGCTGGACGGACTGGAGTTCATGGTCAGCGTCGATCTGTACATCAATGAAACCACGCGTTATGCCGACCTGATCCTGCCGTCGACGTCGGCGCTGGAAAACGATCATTACGACACCACCTTCAACATGTTCGCGGTGCGCAACGTCACTCGTTTCAACCGGGCAATCCTGGCCAAGCCTGAAGGCGCGCTGCATGACTGGGAAGTCTTCGTGGGGCTGGCCAAAGCCTTTGCGACCAAGACCGGCAAGGAGCTGAAACCGACCATCGCGCCGGCGCAGATGATCGATCGGGGGCTGCGGATGGGGCTGTATGGCGACGCTTCGGAACACAAGCTGTCACTGGCGACCTTGTTCGATCACCCTCACGGTATCGATCTCGGCGCGCTCAAACCCAACCTGACGCCACGCCTGAAAACCGCCAATCAACGAGTCCAGGCAGCGCCTGTCGAGATCCTCGTCGATCTGGCGCGCTTCGCGGCGCTACAAGCACCGGCCGCCGATGAGCTGCTGATGATCGGTCGCCGTCATGTGCGTAGTAACAATTCATGGATGCACAACTATCACCGTCTGGTGAAGGGCAAACCGCGCCATCAACTGCTGATGAACCCGGACGACCTCGCCAGCCGGGGGCTCAGCGATGGGCAGCGGGTGCGCGTCAGTTCGCGGGTTGGCGTGATCGAGGTTGAAGTGGTCGCCAGCCTGGATATGATGAAAGGTGTGGTCAGCCTGCCTCACGGTTGGGGTCATGCGCGGCCGGGCGTGCAGATGACGATTGCCAGTGGCCAGCCAGGTTCCAGCGCCAATGACCTGACTGACGAATGTCAACTCGATGAGTTGTCGGGCAACGCGGCGCTGAACGGCGTGCCGGTGACCGTGGCGGCGGCATGAACATGACTGTCGGGGAGGCCGAGCATGGCGCTCGGGTTTCCGTTACAATGCGCCACCGTGCCGACCACTGAGTCGGAAAGTTCAGCCGAGGTGCTCCATGGATATCATCGAAACGATTAAAGAGCAGATTGCCAACAACACCATTCTGCTTTACATGAAAGGCTCGCCGAATGCCCCACAGTGTGGGTTCTCCGCGAAAGCCGCTCAGGCTGTAATGGCCTGTGGCGAAAAGTTTGCCTATGTGGACATCCTGCAGAACCCGGAAATCCGCGCCAACCTGCCAAAGTACGCCAACTGGCCAACCTTCCCGCAACTGTGGGTCGGTGGTGAGCTGGTCGGTGGTAGCGACATCATGACTGAAATGTCTGCTGACGGTTCGTTGCAAGCGACGATCAAAGCCGCTGTTGAAGCTGCTGCTGCCAACAAGACCGACGCCTGATTCGCTGAGTGAGGGAGCGGGCTTGCTCGCGAAGACGGTACAACATTCAACAGATTGGTTGACTGACCTACCGCTTTCGCGAGCAAGCTCGCTCCCTCACTTGTTCCAGGGTGAGCCTGAAATTCGGTCATTAAAAAGCCCCGCCTCTTTAAAAGAGAGCGGGGCTTTTTATTGTCTCGAGGTTAGCGGGTGCTAACTTACTCTTCGCCCATCTGCGATTGCAGATAGTTCTCAAGACCGACTTTATCGATCAGGCCCAGCTGGGTTTCCAGCCAGTCGATATGTTCTTCTTCGGATTCGAGAATGTCTTCGAGCAGTTCACGGCTGCCGAAGTCGCCGACGGTTTCGCAATGAGCGATAGCGACTTTCAGATCGGCATGGCCGTCGCGTTCGATCTTCAGGTCACACTCAAGCATTTCCTTGGTGTGTTCGCCGATGTGCAGCTTGCCCAGGTCCTGGACATTCGGCAGGCCTTCAAGGAACAGGATGCGCTTGATCAGCTTGTCAGCGTGCTTCATCTCATCGATGGATTCGTGGTACTCGTGCTTGCCGAGCTTGTTCAGGCCCCAATCTTCATACATGCGCGCATGCAGGAAGTACTGATTGATCGCGACCAGCTCATTGGCAAGGATTTTGTTGAGATGCTGGATGACTGTAACGTCGCCTTTCATGATGGGAGTCCTGCCCTGTATTCGCTGTATATAAGGCAGAGTCTGAGCTGCGTAATTAACAGTGTCAAACCTAAGTTATTGAAACTTAAATGAAAATTAATCGGAATAAGAATGTTTGTGTTCCGCGTCTAGGGCCTAAGCGATTGATTTTCAGACATAAAAAAACCGGACATCAAGTCCGGTTCTTTGAAATACGGTAGTTATGCAGCGGTAAATTCTACGGGGTAGGCGATCGCTGCCTGGGCCGTTTGCAGTTTGCCCAGTGTTTCACGGACCACTTCCTTGGCAAGGCAGGCGCATTTACCGCATTGGCTGGCTACGCCGGTAGCCTGACGGACTTCCTTGTAGCTGCAGCAACCTTCATAGATTGCATCGCGGATTTGACCGTCGGTGACGCCAGTGCAGAGGCAGACATACATAAGTGAGAACCGTCGCTGGTTGTGACTCAATTGCGATGGATCTTAATGTTAACGAGAATGATTGTCAAAGTGGTTTCTGAAGGCTTTTCGTCATAAGGGCCTGTGACTGACGAACGGTTTGCTCTCGCGCCTGTGAAGAAAATATAGCGGCGGCCATTTTGCCCGTCTGAAAAAAACCGCTAAGGACAGGCGAAAAACGCGGTGTATGATGGTCGGCCTTTTGCGAAGGAGGTTCGTGTCACAGGGCTGTCGCTTGAGGGTGACAGGCTGGCATGAACCCTGTTCTTCAACGTTATTACACCAGGAGATATCCAATGAGCGTACTCGTAGGCAAACAAGCCCCTGACTTCACCGTACCGGCCGTACTCGGCAATGGCGAAATCGTAGACAGCTACACCCTGTCCTCGGCCATCAAAGGCAAATACGGCCTGGTGTTCTTCTACCCACTGGACTTCACCTTCGTTTGCCCGTCCGAGCTGATCGCTCTGGACAACCGCATGGCTGACTTCAAGGCACGCAACGTTGAAGTGGTCGCCGTTTCGATCGACTCTCACTTCACCCACAACGCATGGCGCAACACCCCGGTGAACAATGGCGGCATCGGCCAGGTTCGTTACACCATGGCTGCCGACATGAAGCACGAAATCGCCAAGGCCTACGACGTTGAGTCCGAAGGCGGCGTGGCTTTCCGTGGCGCGTTCCTGATCGATGACAAAGGCGTTGTCCGCTCGCAGATCATCAACGACCTGCCACTGGGCCGTAACATGGAAGAGCTGATCCGTCTGGTCGACGCTCTGCAATTCCACGAAGAGCACGGCGAAGTTTGCCCTGCCAACTGGAAAAAAGGCGACAAAGGCATGAACGCTTCGCCAGAAGGCGTTGCGGCTTACCTGACCGAGAATGCTGCTGCGCTGTAAGCCAGGCGTCCGGCAATAAAAAACCGGCCTCAGAGAGGCCGGTTTTTTTATGGGCGGGATAAACCCATGCTGTTCACCTGTGGCGAGGGAGCTTGCTCCCGCTGGACTGCACAGCAGTCCCATTCTTTCAGGAAGAGAGTGGGGCCGCTTCGCTGCCCAGCGGGAGCAAGCTCCCTCGCCACAGATTGGTGGCGGATCAGTCGTTGTAGTCTTCCCAGCCACCCATTTGTTTCCAGCGATTGACGATGCCGCAGAACAGGTCAGCCGTCTTCTCGGTGTCGTAGCGAGCCGAATGTGCCTCACGTCCGTCGAAGTCGATGTCCGCTGCCTGGCAGGCCTTGGCCAATACGGTTTGACCGTAGGCCAGACCGGCGAGGGTCGCGGTGTCGAAGCTGGAGAACGGGTGAAACGGGTTGCGTTTCATGTCCAGGCGCGCGACAGCGGCGTTGAGGAAGCCCAGGTCGAAGCTGCTGTTGTGCCCGACCAGAATCGCCCGTTTGCAACCGTTGGCCTTCAGGGCCTTGCGCACACCGCGAAAGATATCGGTCAGGGCCGCTTCTTCACTTACCGCCATGCGTAGCGGGTGGTCGAGCTTGATTCCGGTGAACTCCAGGGCTGCCGCTTCGATGTTCGCACCTTCGAAAGGCTCGACCCGGAAGAAGTAGGTGTGCTCAGGGTACACAAAGCCTTTTTCATCCATGCCAATCACGGTGGCGGCGATTTCCAGCAGGGCGTCGGTGGCCGAGTTGAAGCCACCGGTTTCTACGTCGACGACTACCGGCAGGTAACCCCGGAACCTGGCTGCCATTGGATGACGGGAACCGCCCCCGCCGCCATTACCGTCCTGTTCGTCATCGAAATGGTCTTCACTCACGCGTGTTCCTCCAGCAAGCGCCAGCGCAGTTTTTCACCGGCGCGCAGCGGGATTACGGTCAGCTCGCCAAATGGCAGGCTGGTTGGGGCGGTCCACTCGTCGCGGACCAGGGTGATGCGATCGGTGTTCGCCGGCAGGCCGTAGAAACGCGGGCCATTGAGGCTGGCGAAGGCTTCGAGCTTGTCCAGCGCATTACGCTGTTCGAAGGCTTCGGCATACATCTCGATCGCGGCATAAGCGGTGTAGCAGCCGGCACAACCGCACGCCGCTTCTTTGGCGTGCTGGGCATGGGGCGCCGAATCGGTGCCGAGGAAGAACTTGTCGCTGCCACTGGTGGCGGCGTCGAGCAGGGCTTCCTGGTGGGTATTACGCTTGAGGATCGGCAGGCAATAGAAGTGCGGCCGAATCCCGCCCACCAGCATGTGGTTACGGTTGTACAGCAGGTGGTGCGCGGTGATGGTCGCGCCGACGTTGGCCGAAGCCGCGTTGACGAACTGCACGGCGTCAGCGGTGGTGATGTGTTCGAACACCACTTTGAGGGTCGGAAAACGCTCGACTACCCGCCGCATATGCTCATCGATGAAGATTTTTTCGCGATCGAAAACGTCGACATCGCCGCGGGTGACTTCACCGTGAACCAGCAAGGGCATCCCGACTTCGGCCATGGCCTCGAGTGCAGGGAAAATCTTGTCGATGCTGGTGACGCCAGAATCCGAGTTGGTGGTCGCGCCGGCCGGGTACAGCTTGGCGGCGTGAATGAAACCGCTGGCCTTGGCCTCACGAATTTCTTCAGGCTGGGTGCGGTCGGTCAGGTACAGAACCATCAACGGTTCGAAGCGGCTGCCGGCCGGACGTGCGGCGAGAATCCGCTGGCGATAGCCATCGGCTTCAGCAGCGTTGCGCACCGGAGGTACCAGGTTGGGCATGATGATGGCGCGACCAAAGGTGCGCGCGACATCCGCGACGGTATTGGTCAACACAGCACCATCGCGAAGATGAATGTGCCAGTCGTCGGGACGCAGCAGGGTCAGGCGGTCGGACATGAGGGGATTCCAGGCGGGTCAAACTCAGGGGAATGCTACCGGAAAAGACTCTTCCAGGCACTCGCTATCAAGTTTTACGACAAGCATCCGATACCCAACAGGTATGCCCTAAACCTGTGTGTCGGTCTTTTCGTTGTAGAAGCCAGTGGAGCCTCCCGTGCGCCAGCGTTATTTAGCCTTGCTCAGTGTGTTTGCCAGCCTTCCTGCAATGGCGCTCACTTTCCAGACTCGTCTGGAGAGCATTGAGTGGACGGTCGAAGGTGACAAGTTCGAATGCCGTCTGACTCAACCGATCACCGATTTCGGTTCGGGTGAGTTCGTGCGTCGCGCTGGCGAGCAGGCAACATTTCGTCTTAAGGCCTACAACTCGATGATCGGAGGGGGTTCCGCAACCCTGCTGGCGGCCGCTGCGCCATGGCAGCCGGGGCGTGGCGACATCAATCTGGGCTCGGTGAGAATCGGCAGTGGCAACGTGCTGTTCAACAGCTCGCAAGCTCAGGCCGGGCGCCTGATCAGCGGGTTGATGGATGGTCGCAGCCCGGTCGTTCGACACTCCTCGGGCGACGGTCGGGTGTCTGAAGTCCGACTGCTGCCGGTCAAATTCGGCAAGGCCTACGGCGACTATCAGGGGTGCGTGGCCAAGTTGCTGCCGCAGAATTTCGAGCAGGTGAAGCAATCCGAGGTCGGGTTTACGGGTGAAGGCGTCGATCTCGATGCCAGGGCCAAGGCCCAGTTGCAGGTCATGCTGGAATTCATGAAAGCCGATCCAACGGTCAACCACATTGAGCTTGACGGCCATTCCGACAACAGCGGTAACCGCCTGATCAACCGTGAACTGTCACGACGCAGGGCGCTGGCGGTGATGGATTTCTTCAAGGCCAATGGTATTCAGGAATCGCAGATCACACTGCGTTTTCACGGTGAGCGCTATCCGCTGGCGCCGAACAACAACGCTGCCAATCGGGCGAAGAACCGCCGGGTTGCCGTACGTCTCGAACGGGTAGCCCCGACCGAGAAACCGGCGCCTCAAGCCACTGCCACCGCGAGCGGCGCTACAACCTCCTGAACCGGCTGAAATCGTCGCTCGCTCGACATAATCTGTCGCTTCGTCGTCATAAGCTGTCGCGCCTCTGTAAATTATCCTGCATGAGCGGTAGACTTGACAGCTTTCCGTAGAACCCCGTGGAGTGATGGCATGGCGGACGTAAACAAGGTCGTTCTGGCGTATTCCGGCGGCCTGGACACTTCGGTGATCCTCAAGTGGCTGCAGGATACTTATAACTGTGAAGTAGTGACCTTCACCGCTGACCTGGGTCAGGGCGAAGAGGTCGAGCCGGCCCGCGCCAAGGCACAGGCCATGGGCGTAAAAGAAATCTACATCGACGATCTGCGCGAAGAGTTCGTGCGCGATTTCGTGTTCCCGATGTTTCGCGCCAACACCGTTTACGAAGGTGAGTACCTGCTGGGTACTTCCATCGCTCGTCCGTTGATCGCCAAACGCCTGATCGAAATCGCCAACGAAACCGGCGCTGACGCCATTTCCCACGGCGCGACCGGCAAGGGCAACGATCAGGTTCGTTTCGAACTGGGCGCCTATGCCTTGAAGCCGGGCGTGAAAGTGATCGCTCCGTGGCGCGAATGGGACTTGCTGTCCCGTGAAAAGCTGATGGATTACGCCGAGAAGCACGCGATCCCGATCGAGCGTCACGGCAAGAAAAAATCCCCGTACTCGATGGATGCCAACCTGCTGCACATCTCCTATGAAGGCGGCGTGCTGGAAGACACCTGGACCGAGCACGAAGAAGACATGTGGCGCTGGACCGTCTCTCCGGAGAACGCTCCTGACAAGCCGCAATATCTGGAACTGACCTACCGCAACGGCGACATCGTGGCACTGGACGGCGTCGAAATGACTCCGGCCACCGTTCTGGCGACCTTGAACCGTATCGGCGGCGAACACGGTATTGGCCGTCTGGACATCGTCGAAAACCGCTACGTCGGCATGAAGTCCCGTGGCTGCTACGAGACGCCTGGCGGCACCATCATGCTGCGCGCTCACCGTGCGATCGAATCGATCACCCTGGACCGCGAAGTGGCTCACCTCAAAGACGAGCTGATGCCGAAATACGCCAGCCTGATCTACACCGGTTACTGGTGGAGCCCTGAGCGTCTGATGCTGCAACAGATGATCGACGCTTCCCAGGCTCATGTGAACGGCGTTGTGCGCCTGAAACTGTACAAGGGCAATGTGATCGTCACCGGCCGTAAGTCCGACGAGTCGTTGTTCGACGCCAACATCGCGACCTTCGAGGAAGATGGCGGCGCCTACAACCAGGCCGATGCGGCGGGCTTCATCAAGCTCAACGCCTTGCGCATGCGTATCGCGGCGAACAAGGGCCGGAAGCTGTTCTGAGACCTTTGATGCGGTAATGGATTTGTGGCCTTGTCGATGACAAGGCCACAATTCTGAAAAGGGGTTGCTGCATATTACGTTTCGCTTTCTTCTTGTTTCTTCCAACCGTTCCTTCTGCTTCCTGCCTTTGATCTCACTTCAAGGGCTGTCTTCTGCTGCGCGACAGATCAAACCCTAGCCCATAATCGTTACGCCATGTGAGCTCAAATTGTAAGAAATACAGAACGCTGCGCTGTTGCGTTTCTTTATTTGTTTCCAATGTTTGAGCGCGTTTTCCTTCAGTAATATCTCCGAATCGGCGCACGTGAGAAATACGATCACTTGTGCGGGATTATCCGGAGGGTGCTGGATACTCTCCATCAAGGCGCTGAACGCCATTTTTTTGTTGATCCACCGTGCGTCAATGATGTGCAGATCCTTTAGGGGG
Organism: Pseudomonas sp. EL_65y_Pfl2_R96; assembly: GCF_963970905.1. Lineage (NCBI taxonomy): Bacteria > Pseudomonadati > Pseudomonadota > Gammaproteobacteria > Pseudomonadales > Pseudomonadaceae > Pseudomonas > Pseudomonas sp. EL_65y_Pfl2_R96. Next base: position 185,494 of record NZ_CAXAQH010000003.1, read on the forward strand.
GTAGGCAGCTGCACATGGTGTTGGGTCGAGCTTTCAGGCTGTCCCCTGGAAGTGCTGCTTCCCGAGTGATCAGCGTTATCCATGACTTTTATAAAATGCTTTTCCTTCTCGAAATCGGAGGGCGCGTAAAGCGATCGATAATTGAAGTTGAGTGTGGCGAAGAAAAGAAAAAGCAAATAAAAGGGAAAGCTGATCAAAAACCAGACATAGAGTTCTCTCTCCTTATTGTCGAGGAAGGGAAGGGATACAGCGGCTGATGTTTCGGACAGTGCTGCAAATATCGCAATGATTGTCATAGGGGTGGTGATTCTTTTTTTGAGTTTTATCATGTTTTCTGCTCATGAGGTATTATCTTTTCTCTGTTGACTTATGGGGGTGTTTCAGTGGTGATAACGAATTTGTGAGTGTGTTTTCGTTGTGTTGAGTTCCTTTTTTGTGGGGTTGAAGTTGTTATAGTAGCTGTATTGTTTCTGGTTTGGGTATGACTGTTTATTTGTTTTAAGGTGATGTTGTTTTGTTTTGCTGTTGAAGTGTTGCTGTGTGTGAACTTTTCTTGAGTTGTGGGAGGCTGGGAAATGCCCGTTGCTTTTAAGGGTAGCTCATTATCCAAAGTGTGTCGGATTACCAGCATTGAACCCTGTTCTTTTGTTTTTTTTTGTTGTGAATTGATACAAAGAAACTGTCGTGGCGTTGAGCAAGTGTTCGGCCAATAAAGTCTCTGGCTCATCGCGTGCAATGATTTCTTGTAGGAATAATCCGCGTTGTTTGTAGGTGATGTCTCTCGGTGCGAGTGGCTAGGGGGGGCGGCATGCCATGGGTGAAACGACTAGGCTATGGTGCGGGCTCTAAAAATTCGAACAGCGAAAATTGGACTTGCCCATGAATAAAGTGCTGATCGTGGATGATCACCCCGTCATTCGTCTTGCGGTACGTATGCTAATGGAGCGTCATGGCTACGAAGTCATTGCAGAAACAGACAATGGCGTGGATGCATTGCAACTTGCCCGTGAACTTATGCCGGACATTGTCATTCTGGATATCGGAATACCAAAACTGGATGGACTGGAAGTTATCGCGCGCCTGACATCGGCGGCGATGCCTCTTAAAGTATTGATATTGACGTCTCAGGCGCCAGGGCATTTTTCCATGCGTTGCATGCAATCCGGTGCCGCCGGATATGTCTGCAAACAACAGGATCTCACTGAATTGCTCAGTGCGATAAAAGCGGTACTGTCAGGTTACAGCTACTTCCCTAATCAAGCGCTGCATACTGTGCGTTCGAGTCTTGGGAATGCCAGTGAAGCCGATATGGTGGATCGCCTGTCTGGGCGGGAAATGATGGTTCTGCAACAATTGGCGCGAGGAAAGACAAACAAGGAAATCGCCGATGGAATGTTCCTCAGCAATAAAACGGTTAGTACTTACAAGACCCGTCTGTTGTTAAAACTCAATGCTCGCTCACTGGTCGATCTCATTGAGCTGGCTCAACGCAATGGTCTGGTATGAGTGTGCCAGGGTTTGACGAGGCATGATGAACGGGCGTTTATCGGGGATCGGCACTTAGTAAAAAGCCTCCGTTTCGGGAGGCTTTTAGGTGTCATAGGTCAAAATCGTAATCGGCCAATTGCTTTTGCAGTCGGCGCTCCTCCAGCAGATTGTCGATGGTGCGGCGTTTGCTCAGGTTGGTCTTTGCCACTTCCACCACCGGTTCCGCGTCATCGGCCTCAACGGGGGTGAAGTCGTCTTCTACGTCCAATTGCTCTTTGCCAGTGCTCATAAGGTTAACTCCAGGCTAAGACTGCCTTTGGCGCTCCTTATATCGACAATCTCTCGGCGGGTAAAAAAGATTTTTTCAATCGGTTAATCAAAAAAACTAATAGCGCCTCAATCGTCGGAGGTCTTTTGCTTGTATTCGCATAGATCTTCGATCCGGCAGCTGCCACAGCGAGGCTTGCGGGCCAGGCAAACGTAGCGTCCATGGAGAATCAGCCAATGATGGGAGTCGAGAAGGTATTCTTTCGGCACGAACTTCATCAGTTTCTTCTCCACCTCGACCACATTCTTGCCTGGAGCAATGCCGGTACGGTTGCTGACCCGGAAAATGTGGGTGTCTACCGCCATGGTCAGCTGACGAAATGCGGTATTGAGCACCACGTTGGCGGTCTTGCGGCCGACGCCGGGCAGGGCTTCCAGCTCCTCGCGGGTCTGCGGTACTTCACCTCCATGCCGTTCCACCAGCAAGCGACAGGTTTCGATCACGTTTTTCGCTTTGCTGTTGAACAGGCCGATGGTCTTGATGTACTCCGACAGCCCTTCGACCCCCAAGGCATGAATCGCCGCCGGCGTATTGGCCACCGGAAACAGTTTGGCGGTGGCCTTGTTGACGCCGACATCGGTCGATTGCGCCGAGAGAATCACGGCGATCAGCAGTTCGAACGGCGAGGAATAGGCCAGTTCGGTCTTCGGCTCCGGGTTGTCCTCGTGAAACCTGCGGAAAATTTCAAGACGTTTTGCGGCATTCATGGGCGATGCGTTTCCTCGAAAGCGGTCAAGTGTGAGGGCGTCGGACGGGTCCAGGCCTGACGTGCGGCGATCAGCAGTCCGAGCAGAATAAACCCACCGGGGGCCAGTGTGGCCAAGCGCAGACCGCCGTCGGCGGTGAGCACCCAACCATGCCAGTCCGGTTGCGCAGCACCGGCCAGCCAGGACAGGTGGCTACCGATTGTCCCTTTGCCGATGAGCTCGCGCAGCAGGCTCAGGCCAGCCATCAAGGCGCCGAACAGGCCACACAGGCGCAGGCGATCGCGCCATGTGTTCTGGAAAAAACCATTGTGTTCCAGTACGACGCATTGCAAGGCGATCAATCCTGCATACAACCCCAGGTGCTGGTGCCATTGAAGTGACCAGGCTTGGGTGGCGAGTTCCGCGCAACTGGTCAGCGTGGCAGCCAGCAGGAGGCAGGCCAGCAAGTGTGTTGCCGGAATCAGTCGCGAGCGCAGGGCGCCCATGCTCACACCATAAATACTGAGCACCACGATAAACATCAGCCACAGGCCCAGGGCCGTTACCAATGAATCAGTGACGCCGATCAACGGCGTTAGCATCAGAGAGTTCTGCAGGGGCGATGACTTATTCATGGGCACTGCTCCCGATCAGCGATAGCCGGTGTTCATCGAAGTAGCGCAACGCGTCATGGGTGGCATTGATCACCGCTCTTGAGGTGATGGTTGCGCCTGCGATCTGATCGAATTGCCCTTGGTCCTTTTTCAAGGCCCAACCATTGTCGCCGGGTTCGGTTAGAGACTTGCCGGTAAATACCTGAAGCCAGGCATTGGGCCACTCGGCGAGCTTGCCACCCAGCCCCGGGGTTTCCGATTGCTTGAGGGTTTTGACTCCCATTAACTTGCCATTGATGTCGATAGCGATCAGCAAGTCGATGGAGCCGGCGTAGCCCAGTGTCTGGCTTCGCAGCAATACGGCACTCGGTTGGCCGGCCGTGGACGCCAGGTACCCGCCCAGCAGCGTGCTGTTGGCCAAGCGCGTGTTTTCGAGGCTGAGGGGCTGTTCCAGAGGCTGATTGTCATAGCTGCCGGGCGCTAGAAGATCCAGCAACTGATGGCTGTCGATCAGGCGTTGTTCGGCGGCAATACGCGCGGCGCTGGTGTGCTGCACGAAGTAAGTCGCGCCCATCCCCAGGCCTGCCAGCAATACCAGGCTCACAATGCTCGTCGCTCGGTTCATGGGGTAACCTGCTCCTGCCGGGACGCGGCAAACCGCTCCAGCGCCGGTACACAGAGGTTCATCAGCAAGACCGCAAACGCCACCCCGTCCGGATAACCGCCCCACGTCCGAATCAGGTAAGTCAGCAATCCCACGCCTACGCCGAAGAGTAATCGGGCAGTGGGGCTTTTCGCACCGGATACCGGCTCCGTCACGATGAAGAAGGCACCCAGCATGCTCGCGCCGGTGAGTAGATGAAACAGTGGCGAGCCATGAGAGTCGGAGCCTGTACCGTTCCAGCACAACAGGCTGATGATGAACAGGCTGGAGAGCATGCCGACCGGCGCATGCCAACTGAACACCCGCCGTTGCAGTAGAAACGCACCGCCCGCCAGAAAGGCCAGGTTGACCCATTCCACGCCTCGGCCGCCGAAATGGCCGAATGCCGGGTTGCCAGCGAAGAGTTCGTCCATGGTCAGGCTTTTGTTGATCCGCAGGCTGTCCAGCGCTGTAGCCTGGGCCCATGCATCTGGCGTCTGGCCGAGGCTGAAACCGAACACCTGTTGCAGACCACCAAGCAAGTCCATGCCATGGGGCGACGGCCAATGGGTCATTTGCTGGGGAAACGTCACCAGGACCAGCGCGAAACCAAGCATTGCCGGATTGAACGGATTTCTGCCGACGCCACCGTACAGTTGCTTGCCAAAAAAAAGTCCGAATGCCGCGGCGCTGATCGTCAGCCACCAGGGGCAATAAGGCGGCAAGGCCAGTGCCAGCAGCGTTGCACTGACGAGGGCGCTGCCATCGCTCAGCGTCGGTTTTACAGGTTGCTTGCGCAGCTGCAACACCGCCGCTTCAACGGCCAGTGCGGTGGCCGCCGCCAGAATCAGATTGATCAACACCCCCCAGCCGTACAGCCAAAACAACATCAGCATCCCCGGCACGGTGGCCAGCAATACCAGCTTCATGGCTTGCTGAAGGCGTTCGTCCACCGATTCAGGGCGTGACATAGGCATCCACCTGACGCTCGGCTTCGCTGAGCGCGTGTTCCAGTGCGGCGATCTGTTCGGCCGGCGCTTCGTTTGTTTGAGCCTTCTTGAGTTCGGCGCGGCGCATGGCCAACTGGATCTTCGCCCGTTTCAGTTCGGCATCTTTCGCCGGAACAGGTGGCGCAGACACCACTGGTGCATGGCTTTCCAGTTGCGCCAGCGCCTGCTCGGCGGCTTCGAACTGCTGTTGCAGCACGATCAGCTGCGATTGCTGTTCGAAGGTCGGTGGATGCCCGAAAGCCTTGAGCGACTTGTTCAACTGCGCCCGACTCATCGCCAGATCGACCTTGGCCTTTTTCAGTGCCGCATCGGCATTGGCGGCCTTCTGTGCGCGGACGCGTTCGAGTGCAGCCTGAACCGGGTCGAGCGTCACTTCGCTGTGCTGCACGGCGCGTTGGGCCCGTGCCTGGCGTTCGGCGAGTTTCTGTTCCTCTTCGCGATGCAAGCGGGCATTGCGCTGTTCGAAACGGCGTCGCGCACGGTTGCGCTTGGCGGCCCGGGCCTGTTGTTCCTCCAGGCTGAACGCCAGCCCGCCGACAATCGGCAGCACCGTGGCCAGCGGTAACGGATGCATCTCGATGCAATCCACCGGGCAGGGCGCCACGCAGAGATCGCAACCGGTGCATTCGTCGACGATGACGGTGTGCATGAATTTCGCCGCGCCGACAATGGCGTCGACCGGGCAGGCCTGAATGCACTTGGTGCAGCCGATGCATTCGGCTTCGCGGATGTAAGCGATTTGCGCCGGTGCCGAGCCGCGACTGGTGTCCAGCTCCAGCACCGGCACTTTCAGCAGATCGGCCAAGGCCGCAATGGTTTCGCTGCCGCCCGGTGGGCACTTGTTGATCGGCTCGCCGCTGGCGATGCCTTCAGCATAGGGTTTGCATCCGGGATGGCCACACTTGCCACATTGGGTTTGCGGCAAGAGGGCGTCGATGCGTTGAATCAGACTCATGTTTTGATCAGCCCGCTGAATCCGAGAAAAACCACCGCGATCAATCCGGCGCCGATCAACTCGATCGGCAGGCCGCGAAAGGGCAGGGGGATATCATTGTCGAGTGTGCGCTGGCGCAAGTCGCTGAACAGACTCAGCACCAGCCAGAAACCCAGCCCGGCGCCGAGGCTCAGGGCTATGGCTTGGAAAATTCCCTTGTCGTCTTGAGCGTTGAGCAAGGTCAGCCCAAGCACGCCGGCATTCCCCAGCAGCAGGGGCCAGAGGCCATCGAATGAAAGTTTCGCCAATAACCGTGAAAGCAGCTTCAGCAGCGGACCAATCAGCAGAACGCTCAACGGCAGGAACACGAACAGACGCAGCGACGTCAGCCCCAACGGCACCAGTAACCAGTGGTAGAGCGCATAGCCAAGTATGCCGACGATCAGCATCAGGCACGTCGTCGCGATGCCCAGCGCGTGGACCTGTGGCCGCTCGCTGCCCAGCACCGGATCGACGCCCAGCGGCCAGTGCAACACGAGGTTGTTGATCAGGGCAGCGCTGACAAGCGTAAGAAGCAGTTCGGTCATGATCGTGCCGGCAAAAGGAGGCCTGTCTAACAAGGTTAGGCATTATCCGGCAAGGAGGGAGGGTGGGCCAGACATGAAAATCCCACAGTCGCGCCGGGCACGACTGTGGGATCGGTTTACCGCGGAGCTTTACTTGATGCGTTGACCCGGCTTGGCGCCGCTGTCGGGGCTCAGCAGGTAGATTTCTTCACCGCCGGGGCCGGCCGCCATCACCATGCCTTCGGAGATCCCGAATTTCATTTTGCGGGGCTTGAGGTTGGCGATCATCATCGTCAGGCGACCATTGAGCTTGGACGGGTCCGGGTAGGCGCTCTTGATGCCGGAGAACACGTTGCGTTGCTCGTCACCGATGTCCAGGGTCAGGCGCAGCAGCTTGTCGGCACCTTCCACGGCTTCGGCCTTGACGATCAGCGCAACGCGCAGGTCTACAGCGGCAAAGGTGTCGAACTCGATCTCTGGCGACAACGGATCCTTGGCCAGTTCGCCGTTGCCGGCGGGTGCAGCTTCGCCGGTGTCGGTTGCGCTGGCGGTCAGGTCTTCTTTCGAGGCGTCGGTCATGGCTTGCACTTTTACCGGGTCGATGCGGGTCATCAGCGGTTTGAACTCGTTCAGCTGATGATTGCTGAGTAAGGTGGCGTGGTCGTTCCAGGTCAGCGGGGCGACATTCAGGAACGCCTCGGCATCGGCGGCCAGCAGCGGCAGCACCGGTTTGAGGAAAATCACCAGTTGGCGGAACAGGTTGATGCCCAAGGCGCAAATGGCCTGGACTTCATCCTGCTTGCCTTCCTGTTTGTTCAGCGACCACGGCGCCTTGTCGGCGATCCAGGCGTTGGCGCGGTCGGCCAGGCCCATGATTTCGCGCATGGCACGTGCGAAGTCGCGAGCTTCATAGGCTTCGGCAATGCTTGGCGCTGCGGCCAGGAAGGCATCGGTCAGTTCCGGCGCGGCGTTGCCGGCTACCAGTACACCGGCGTTGCCTTTATGGATGAATCCGGCGCAACGGCTGGCGATGTTGACGACTTTGCCGACCAGGTCGGAGTTGACCTTCTGCACGAAGTCTTCGAGGTTCAGGTCCAGGTCGTCGACGCCACGGCTCAGCTTGGCGGCGTAGTAGTAGCGCAGGTATTCCGGCGACAGGTGATCCAGGTAAGTCCGGGCCTTGACGAATGTGCCGCGGGACTTGGACATCTTCTGGCCGTTGACGGTCAGGTAGCCGTGTACGTTGATGCCGGTCGGTTTACGGAAACCCGCGCCTTCGAGCATCGCTGGCCAGAACAGGGCGTGGAAGTTGACGATGTCCTTGCCGATGAAATGGTACAGCTCGGCGGTGGAATCCTTGCCCCAGAACGCGTCGAAGTCCAGGTCCGGACGGCGGGCGCAGAGGTTCTTGAAACTGGCCATGTAGCCGATCGGCGCGTCCAGCCACACATAGAAGTATTTACCCGGCTCGTCGGGAATCTCGAAGCCGAAGTACGGCGCGTCGCGGGAGATATCCCACTGTTGCAGGCCGGCATCCAGCCATTCGGCGATCTTGTTGGCCACGGCTTCTTGCAACGTGCCGCTGCGGGTCCAGGTTTGCAGCATTTCCTGGAAGTCTGGCAGTTTGAAGAAGAAGTGCTGGGAATCCTTGAGCACCGGCGTGGCACCGGAAATCGCCGACTTCGGATCTTTGAGGTCGGTCGGTGCATAGGTTGCGCCGCATTTTTCGCAGTTGTCACCGTACTGGTCTTCGGTGCCGCATTTCGGGCAGGTGCCCTTGATGAAGCGGTCGGCCAGGAACATTTTCTTTTCCGGGTCGAAGTACTGAGTGATCGAACGCGTGGCGATGTGCCCGGCGTCGCGCAGCTTCAGGTAGATCTGGCTCGACAGCTCACGGTTTTCTTCGGCGTGAGTGGAGTGGAAGTTGTCGAAGTCCACCAGGAACTCGGCAAAGTCGGCGCTGTGTTCAGCCTGGACGTTGGCGATCAGTTGTTCCGGGGTGATGCCTTCCTTTTCCGCACGCAGCATGATGGCCGAACCGTGAGCGTCGTCGGCGCAGACATAAATGCATTGATTACCGCGATGCTTCTGGAAGCGCACCCACATATCGGTCTGGATGTACTCCAGCATATGGCCGAGGTGGATCGAACCATTGGCATAGGGCAGGGCGCTGGTGACGAGGATCTTGCGTGGCTCGGACATGGGGCTCGGCTACTTGATGAAACGGAGGTCGGCCACTATAAAGCGCCGGCGCATATTTTTCACCCTTCGGGCCTGTTTCCGGATGCATCGACCCTGAAAAAAGGTGGTGATGAGTTTGCTGGGTGCAAGAGGGCTTTTGTGGCGAGGGAGCCTGCTCCCGCTGGGTGGCGAAGCCGCCCCAACCCCAGCAACCCGGTTCCGACAGAAGGATCGCGTCAACGTGATTACGACTGCTGTGCAGTCGAGCGGGAGCAAGCTCCCTCGCCACAGGGATGTGTTTGCCACAAATCATCGTGGGGCATGCCGTCTATGATGTAGAACGGTTAGGATACCCGCCTGATTTTCCAGTCTTGCTATCGGAGTTGCCCATGAGCGCCGTCAATCGCGCAGCGGTGGAAGCCGTCCTTCGTCAATACACCGACCCTTACCTGAACCAGGACCCGGTCAGCGCCGGGTGCGTGCGCAGCATCGATATTCAGGGTGATCGCGTCAGCGTTCAGCTGGAGCTCGGTTACGCCGCCGGTCTGTTCAAGAGTGGCTGGGCGCAGTTGCTGCAACTGGCCATCGAAGGCCTGGACGGCGTGGTCACCGCCCGTGTCGAGATCACCAGCGTGATCGCCGCGCACAAGGCCCAGGCGCAGATTCCAGGGCTGGCCAACGTCAAAAACGTCGTGGCCGTGGCGTCTGGCAAGGGCGGTGTGGGTAAATCCACCACGGCGGCCAACCTGGCCCTGGCGCTGGCTCGTGAAGGTGCCAAGGTCGGGATTCTCGACGCGGACATCTACGGTCCGAGCCAGGGCATCATGTTCGGCATCCCGGAAGGCACCCGTCCTCAGGTCAAGGATCAGAAATGGTTCATTCCGATCGAGTCCCATGGCGTCGAGGTGATGTCCATGGCCTTCCTGACCGACGACAACACGCCGATGGTCTGGCGCGGGCCGATGGTTTCCGGCGCGTTGTTGCAGCTGGTCACGCAAACGGCCTGGGGCGACCTGGATTACCTGGTCATCGACATGCCACCAGGCACCGGCGACATCCAGCTGACCCTGGCGCAGAAAGTCCCGGTGGCCGGTGCGGTGATCGTGACCACGCCGCAGGATCTGGCATTGCTGGACGCGCGCAAGGGGGTGGAGATGTTCCGCAAGGTCAACATCCCGGTGCTGGGCGTGGTCGAGAACATGGCCGTGCACATCTGCTCCAACTGCGGGCATGCCGAGCATCTGTTCGGTGAGGGCGGTGGTGTGAAGCTGGCCAATCAGTACGGTGTCGAACTGTTGGCTTCGTTGCCGCTGTCGATGCTGATCCGTGAACAGGCTGATGGCGGCAAGCCAACGGTGATCGCCGAGCCTGACAGCCAGATTGCGATGGTTTACCAGGAACTGGCCCGCCATGTCGGCGCACGGATTGTGTTGCAGGAAGCGGCAACGCCGGCGATGCCGAACATTACCGTCAGCGACGACTGATTCGCTGAAGAAATGCGATCCAATGTGGGAGCGAGCCTGCTCGCGATAGCGATGTAACAGTCACCATCAATGGTGAGTGTTATGCCCTCATCGCGAGCAGGCTCGCTCCCACATTTGTTTTGTGTTGACCCTAGATCCGCAACCCGCCATCCAACTCCAGAATCCGACCGGTGTAGTAGTCGTTCTCGAAAATGTAGGCCGCCGACTGGGCGATTTCTTCGGGTTTGCCCATGCGCTTGAGCGGAATCCCGGAGGTCATTTTTTCCAGCGCTTCCGGCTTCATGCTCAGGGTCATTTCAGTTTCGATGAAGCCCGGCGCAATGCCCGCCACGCGAATGCCGTAGCGCGCCAGTTCCTTGGCCCAGGTCACGGTCGCCGCGGCAACACCGGCCTTGGCGGCGGAGTAGTTGGTCTGGCCGACGTTGCCGGCGCGCGAAATCGACGAGATATTGATGATCGCGCCGCTGTTGTTCAGCTCGACCATTTTTGCCGCGACTTCGCGGGTGCACAGGAACACGCCGGTCAGATTGACGTCGATCACCGCCTGCCATTGGGCCAGGCTCATCTTGGTCATTTCGCCGTCCTTGACCTTCAGCAACAGGCCATCGCGCAGAATGCCGGCGTTGTTGATCAGGCCATGGATCGCACCGAAGTCGTCGGCCACCTGGGCGACCATGTGGGTCACTTGCTCTTCATCGGCGACGTTGCACAGGTAGGCACGGGCCTCGACACCCTTGGCTTTGCAAGCCGCGACGGCGGCGTCGAGTTTTTCCTGGTTCAGGTCCACCAGGGCCAGCTTGGCGCCACGACCTGCAAGATACTCGGCCATGGAACGGCCTAAACCCTGGCAACCGCCGGTGATAATGATTACTTTGTCAGTGAGTTGCATTCGCATAGCCCCATAGCCGATCGGAGTGTTTCTCCTTCTAGAGGGCCTCTCGATCTGAGCCTGATGTGGCCTGGCTGCACATGAGAACTGCCCCTGTGGCGTACTGGAACTTTCACCCAGACGCCTGTCCGTTTTTTCGACGGAATCTATATAAGGAGTCATAAATTGAGCGTTGTAGTGGCTAAGCATGCCCGAGAATTGCTTCTCAAGGAATACCGTGGAGTGCTCTCGACGCACTCCAAGGCGATGCCCGGTTTCCCGTTTGGCTCCGTGGTTCCGTACTGTCTGGACGAACAGGGCCGGCCGCTGATCCTTATCAGCCGCATCGCTCAGCACACTCACAACCTGCTGAAGGATCCGAAATGCTCGCTGCTGGTGGGTGAACGCGAGGCCGAAGACGTACAAGCCGTTGGTCGCCTGACTTACCTGGCGGAAGCGGAAAAGCTCGAAGACGCGGCAGCCATCGAAGCGGCCGCCGAGCGTTACTACCGCTACTTCCCGGATTCGCAGAACTATCACAAGGCCCACGATTTCGATTTCTGGGTGCTTAAACCGGTACGTCACCGCTACATCGGTGGCTTCGGCGCAATTCACTGGGTCGATCAGCTGACCCTCGCCAACCCATTCGTTGGCAAGGCCGAAACGAGCATGGTCGAGCACATGAATGCCGATCACGCCAAAGCCATCGCCCACTATGTCGAGCTGGCAGGCCTGCCGAAAACCGCTCCGGCGCAATTGGCCGGCATCGACACCGAAGGCATGCACTTGCGCATCGGTCAGGGACTTTACTGGCTACCGTTCCAAGCGCCCTGTAATACGCCGACACAAGTCCGGGAAGCCTTGGTTTTCCTGGCTCACGCCGAGCATTGGCCGAAAAATGAAGTGGCCGATGCTTGAATTCACGAAACGGCGACGTCATCTAAGGAACACTGGCAAGGCATTCTTGCGTTGAGGAACCATTTGATGCGCCCTTTTTTGTTGCTCTTTGTACTGTTCTCGGTGTTGGAGCTGTTCGTATTCGTCAAGGTCAGCGGGGCTATCGGGTTTTTCCCGGCCCTGCTGCTGATCATTCTCGGCTCGATGCTCGGCATGTTCGTGCTGCGTATCGCCGGTTTGGCTACTGCGCTACGCGCCCGTGAAAGTCTGAGCCGCGGCGAGTTGCCGGCCCAGACCATGCTGGAAGGTCTGATGCTGGCCCTGGCTGGCGGTCTGTTGATCCTGCCGGGCTTCGTCACCGACGTGCTGGGTCTGATCATGTTGCTGCCGATTTCTCGTCGACTGCTGGCCAACAAAATGCGCCAGCGCGCCGAGGAACAAGCGATGCGTCAGCGCGCGTTCGCCGATGACCTTCAGCCACGGGGCGGTCCTGCTCCACGCCAGCCGCTGGGCCGTGAGCCCAACGTGATCGAAGGCGAGTTCGAACACCGCGACTCCAAGTAACGCTTCCATCGACACGGCACCTTCGGGTGCCGTGTTCGTTTTCAGGGCATCGAGGTAAAAAATATTCGTTCACTGCCCTTGAAATAAGCTCATGCGCCCTTATGTAACGGTCACCGCAAGGTTGCTGGCGATTACGCCAGACAGACTTCCGCGGTTCGCTTGACGAACCGCACCCGGCACCGCCGGATTTGTTAAACCCGCCGGGACTACACCGGCCGATGAAAACCACAATTAGGAGAGATCGACAATGAAGCTTCGTCCTCTGCATGACCGCGTCGTCGTCCGTCGCAGCGAAGAAGAAAAGAAAACCGCTGGCGGTATCGTCCTGCCAGGTTCGGCTGCTGAAAAGCCAAACCAGGGTGAAGTCCTCGCCGTAGGCCCAGGCAAAGCACTGGACAACGGTGAAGTGCGTGCGCTGGCCGTGAAAGTGGGTGACAAGGTTGTGTTCGGCCCTTACTCCGGCAGCAACACTGTGAAAGTCGACGGCGAAGACCTGCTGGTCATTGGCGAGAGCGAAATCCTCGCAGTAATCGAAGGCTGATTCCCCGCTCATTTTCCCGCTACTACAAAGTATTTAAGGAATATCGATCATGGCTGCTAAAGAAGTTAAATTCGGCGATTCCGCCCGCAAGAAAATGCTCGCCGGTGTCAACGTCCTGGCTGACGCAGTAAAAGCGACCCTGGGCCCTAAAGGCCGTAACGTGATCATCGAGAAGAGCTTCGGCGCTCCGACCATCACCAAGGACGGCGTTTCCGTTGCCAAAGAAATCGAGCTGAAAGATCGCTTCGAAAACATGGGCGCGCAGCTGGTCAAAGACGTTGCCTCCCGTGCCAACGATGACGCAGGCGACGGCACCACCACCGCTACCGTTCTGGCTCAGTCGATCGTCAACGAAGGCCTGAAAGCCGTCGCTGCCGGCATGAACCCGATGGACCTGAAGCGCGGTATCGACAAAGCGACCATCGCGATCGTCAAAGAACTGAAAGCCCTGTCCAAGCCTTGCGCTGACACCAAGGCCATCGCTCAGGTCGGCACCATCTCGGCCAACTCCGACAACTCCATCGGCGACATCATTGCCGAAGCCATGGAAAAAGTCGGCAAAGAAGGCGTGATCACCGTTGAAGAAGGCTCGGGCCTGGAAAACGAACTGTCGGTTGTTGAAGGCATGCAGTTCGACCGCGGCTACCTGTCGCCGTACTTCGTCAACAAGCCAGAGACCATGACCGCCGAACTCGACGGTCCGCTGATCCTGCTGGTCGACAAAAAGATCTCGAACATCCGCGAAATGCTGCCAGTACTGGAAGCTGTTGCCAAAGCTGGCCGTCCACTGCTGATCGTGGCCGAAGACGTTGAAGGCGAAGCCCTGGCGACTCTGGTTGTGAACAACATGCGTGGCATCGTTAAAGTCGCAGCCGTCAAGGCTCCAGGCTTCGGCGACCGTCGCAAGGCCATGCTGCAGGACATCGCCGTTCTGACCGGCGGTACCGTAATCTCCGAAGAGATCGGTCTGAGCCTGGAAAGCACTACCCTGGAACACCTGGGTAATGCCAAGCGCGTGATCCTGTCCAAAGAAAACACCACCGTGATCGACGGTGCCGGCGTTGAGGCTGATATCCAGGCTCGCGTGACCCAGATCCGTCAACAAGTGGCCGACACTTCGTCCGACTACGACCGTGAAAAACTGCAAGAGCGTCTGGCCAAACTGTCTGGCGGCGTTGCAGTGATCAAGGTTGGCGCCGGTTCCGAAGTTGAAATGAAAGAGAAGAAAGCCCGCGTTGAAGACGCCCTGCACGCTACCCGCGCAGCCGTTGAAGAAGGCGTGGTACCTGGCGGTGGCGTGGCACTGGTTCGCGCTCTGCAGGCTATCTCCGAGCTGAAAGGCGACAACGATGACCAGAACGTTGGCATCCAGTTGCTGCGTCGCGCTGTTGAAGCGCCACTGCGTCAAATCGTTGCCAACTCCGGCGACGAGCCAAGCGTGGTCGTCGACAAGGTCAAGCAGGGTTCGGGTAACTACGGTTACAACGCTGCTACCGGCGAATACGGCGACATGATCGAAATGGGTATCCTGGACCCGGCCAAAGTGACTCGTTCGGCTCTGCAAGCGGCTTCGTCGATTGCCAGCCTGATGATCACCACTGAAGCCATGATCGCCGAGATCAAGGAAGACGCACCAGCTGGCGGCGGCATGCCAGACATGGGCGGTATGGGCGGCATGGGCGGCATGATGTAAGCCAGCCTTACCCCTATAAAAAAGCCCCGCCTGTGCTAAGCAGGCGGGGCTTTTTATTGCCTTCATTTTGCTAGGTCTGGAGACCGAGTCGCGGCCATCGCGGGCAAGCCACGCTCCCACAGTCGATTGCATTGAACCTGTGGGAGCGGGCTTGCCCGCGATGGCGTCGGCTCAGACGCTGACCGGTTCTGCCTCGCTCACCCGTTCAGCCTTGGAAGCCGGTCGATAGAGGATGTAGTAATACGCCCCCAGACAAATCAGCCAGCAGAAAATCGCCGTCCACACGTTGTGCGAGAAGAAGTGCGCGCCTTGCATCATCCGGCTGATGGAAAACACCGAGCCTAACGCGAAGGCGACGACAAACGCCTTGCGGGCCAGCCGTGGACGACGGTCACGCAGGACGAAGAACAGCGCAAACAACGTGAAGCCGGTCGCTGCATGACCGCCTGGCCAGCAGCGGCCCGGCTTGTCGGTGTGCGGACGAGGGCTGAGCAATTCGCTGTAGGTTTCGTGCCCGCCAAATTGTTCCAGGCTCCATGGGCATTGCACCGCCGTCACCGCCTTGACCGGGGTGACAAAGGAGGTTGCCAGCGCCAGGGACAGCACCAGGCAGCCCAGTTCCCGTTTGAACGGTTTGAGCCTGTCCATGAAAAAGGAGCCGATGAAGCCCAGGATGGCGAACACCGAAAAGGCGATGACCACTTGCTTGGCCCGGTCATGCAGGATGTTTTCCAGGAAGTAACTGTGCCGCCCGATGAATGCCCCGGCGACCGGGTCATAGAACAGCTTGGCAAGGTCCATGTCCAGGGACGTCAGTTCGAGCAACAGCAGGGTGATCGCCGCAATGGCGGGCACTCCCAGGCACAGCCAGACATTCAGCGGCCTGGAGACGGGACGGACAGCGGTTGATGACATGGTGGATCCTGAAGAATGGAAAAGCCCCGGGGCATCAGCCCGGGGCCATTCTGTTAACGGTCGCTGACTTGGCGGGTGCCCTCCTTGGGCGCTTTCCAACCGAGCAGCTGTTGCTTGAAGCCATGACTGGCAGTTTGGTAATAAGTGATTGCGCGGGTGATCAACGGATTGCTGGCGGTGGCCCGTGATTCGCGACTGTCGGTCAGCGCATCATCGTGGCGACGCAGACCCTGACGCGGGCTCAGGATCGCTAAATCCTTGCCGTCGAACAAGCCCAGATGCTGATAGTTGCCAACCACCACTCGCGGCGGCAGTGGATTGTCCTGCAACAGGTTGCGCCCGAAGAACGTCGACTGGTAATCCAGGTTCAGCAGGCCCAGCAACGTTGGCGCCAGGTCAATCTGGCTGGCCAGTTGTGCGGTCTCCCGAGCGTCGATCAGCTTCGGTGCATAGATGAACAGTGGAATCTGATAGTTGCTGATCGGCAAGTCTTCTTTGCCGGCGCTGCCTGCAGTGTGGTCGGCGACGAAGACGAAGATCGTGTTATCGAACCAGGGTTTTTTACGCGCCTGATCGAGGAACTGGCCGATGGCGAAGTCGGTGTACTTCACCGCACCGTCGCGGCCGTTACCGGATTTGATGTCGATCCGGTTATCCGGGTAGGTGTAGGGGCGATGGTTGGAGGTGGTCATCAGTTGCAGCAGAAACGGCTGTTGCCTGGCGTAGTCGGCGTCGGCCAGTTTCAGGGTCTGGTTATAGAGGTCTTCGTCAGCCATGCCCCAGGCGTTCTTGAAGTGAATTTCTGATTCATCGACGCTGCTCTGGTCGACGACGCGATAGCCGTTGCCGCTGAAGAACGCGTTCATGTTGTCGAAGTAACCGCGCCCGCCGTACACGAACACGCTGTCGTAACCCACGGCGCTGAGCTGTTGGCCGAGGCTGGCGAAACCACTTTCGCGACCCACACGCTTGACGATCGAACGCCCCGGTGTCGGCGGAATGGCCAGGGTGATGGCCTCCAGGCCACGATCGGTGCGGGTGCCGGTGGCGTAGAAATTGTTGAAGTACAGGCTTTGTTTACGCAACGCATCGAGGTTCGGTGTCAGGTTGCGATCGTCACCATTGCTGCCCATGTACTTGGCACTGAAGCTTTCGATGGTCACCAGCACGATGTTGGGCTTTCGCTCGGTGCCGGGATTGTCGATCATCCGGCGGATGTCCTGCGGATCCTCGCCAATGAAGCGGGCGTTGGGCTCAGCCAGTTCAGCGCGAATCTGCTGCGCGACGACGGAGGTCGGCAGGCTGCTGTAGAACGGCGGGTAATCCAGTTCGTTATTGCGGAAAGCGGCGAAGAATTGGTACGGGCCATTGCTCGCCAGTTCGTTCTGATAGGCATTGCCACCCTGAGCACGCGGTGCATCCTGGCTGAGCAGTTGCAGGCTCAGGCCCGCGACGATCAGCAGGCCCAGCGCATTCAACAGACGCCCGCGCATTGCAGGCAATGGTGCGTCCAGCGCGGCATTGAAGGGTTTGCGCAACGCGAAGCTCAGGGCCACGGCCAGCACGGCCAGCACGGCGAGCAGGCTCAGCAGCTTGCCGATCGGGTACGATTCCAGCAGGTTATTCAGCACTTCGTCGGAATACACCAGGTAGTCGACGGCGATGAAGTTGAAGCGCACACCGAACTCATCCCAGAACAACCATTCGGCCACCGAAGTGAACAGCATGGCAAACAGGCTGACGGTCAGCAGCCCCTGAAGAAACCAGCGATGGCCACGGCGGCGCCACAAGGCCGGCGGGCAGAGCAGCAGATAGAGGCCCATGGGCAGCGCCGCGTAGGCAATGAAACCCAGGTCATAGAGCAGGCCGATGCCAAACACCGACAGGAATCCGCTGCCGGCCTCATCCAATTGAGTGAGGAGCAGAACACTTCGAGTCAGGAGAAAAATGACCAGCCAGGAGCCGGTTACCAGCAGCAGAAAGCGCATTGGCGCCGTCTTCAAACAATCCACTATCTACATTCCCTATATTAATGGCGCGACAGCTTCTCTTGAACGCTGTAGTCAGGTTGTGAACCGACAGTGAAAAACTTGTTAACACGATCATTTGGCTGAGCGCATCGATTCTACGAGCGGTCACCCTAGCCCTGAGTCACGCTTGGCCTTAAGCTGCGCGGGCCAAGACGGCCGTTACTGTGTACGGAGGAGGTGCCGATGCGAATTCTATTGGTTGAAGACAACCGCGATATCCTGGCCAACCTGGCCGATTATCTGGGGCTCAAAGGTTACACCGTGGATTGCGCGCAGGACGGTTTATCTGGCCTGCACCTGGCGGCCACCGAGCATTACGATTTGATCGTACTCGATATCATGCTGCCCGGAATCGATGGTTACACTCTGTGCAAGCGCTTGCGCGAAGACGCCCGCCGCGACACGCCGGTGATCATGCTCACTGCTCGCGATCAACTGGACGACCGCTTGCAAGGCTTCAAGTCCGGTGCCGACGATTACCTGATCAAACCCTTTGCCCTGTCCGAACTGGCGGCGCGCATCGAGGCGGTCATGCGCCGTGCCCAGGGTGGCGGTCGCCGTGCCTTGCAGGTCGGCGATCTGAGCTACGACCTCGACACCCTCGAAGTGACCCGCGAAGGCCGTCTGCTGAAACTCAACCCGGTGGGCCTGAAATTGCTGGCCGTGTTGATGCAGAAAAGCCCGCACGTGCTGCGCCGGGAAATTCTCGAAGAGGCCCTGTGGGGCGATGACTGTCCGGACAGCGACAGCCTGCGCAGCCACGTCCATCAATTGCGCCAGGTGATCGACAAACCGTTCGCCAAACCCTTGCTGCACACGGTACACGGCGTCGGTTATCGCTTGGCCGAGGGCCGTGATGGAGTTTAAGCAGAGCCTTGCGCAACGGATCATCATCGCCTTTGCGTTGATGAGCGCACTGGTCGCGGGAGCCTTCGCCCTGGGCATCATAGCGACTGTGCATCTGGTGGAAGAGAAACTGATTTCGGCAGGTTTGGGCGGCGATTTGCAGCGCCTGTTGCTGATGGACAGTGTGTCGGACTGGAGCCACCGCCCCGAGCCGGACCAGCTGTTCTATTTCAGCGGCGGGCCGGGCGACTTTGAGTTGCCCAAGGATTTGCGGCACCTGGACTCGGGTTTTCATGAAGTCTTCCGCGAGAATCTGTCGTATCACGCGATGGTCGAAATCGTCGACGGACGGCGTTATGTACTGTTGCAGGACCAGAGCGATTTCGAAGAGCGTGAACGGGTGCTGTTTGCCGTGGTGCTGGTGGGGTTCGTGTTGAGCCTGGCATTGGCGGTATTTCTGGGCTGGGTGTTGGCGCGCAAGGTGATGGCGCCGGTGGTGCGACTGGCCCGTCAGGTGCGTCATCGCGATCAGTTGTTGGGCCTGGCGCCGCCACTGGCTCCGGATTATGCCGCCGATGAAGTGGGCGAACTGGCCGTGGCCTTCGACGCCACCCTCGGGCGCTTGCGTCAGGCGTTGACCCGTGAGCGGCTGTTCACCAGTGACGTCAGCCACGAGCTGCGCACGCCGTTGATGGTGCTGGCCAGTTCCTGTGAACTGTTGCTGGAAAACCCCGCCATCGATCAGCGCGGACGTGCCCAGGTCGAGCGAATTGCCCGTGCGTGCGCAGAGATGCGCGAGCTGGTACAAACTTTCCTCATGCTGGCCCGCGCCCAGCATGAAGACGCCAGCATGGCCCCCCGGCAGAGCCTCAGTCAGGTGGCCGACGGGCTGCTTTGCCAATGGCGCGAGCCGATCGAAGCCAAGGGCCTGACGTTGAACGTTGAGTTGGGCAATCCTCCGGACACTCGCTATAACGCGACGCTTTTGCACGCGGTGATGGGTAACCTGTTGCGTAATGCGCTGCATTACACCGAGCGTGGGTTTATCCGCTTGGCCCTGACCGATACGGGGTTTGTGGTCGAAGACAGTGGTGTAGGCATTCCCGAGGAAAAACGCGAGGCGATGTTCGAGCCTTTCGTGCGCGGCAGCGAGAAGCGTGGCGAGGGCCTGGGGCTTGGACTGTCGCTGGTGCAGCGGATCTGCGAGAACCAGGGCTGGAGTGTCAGCCTGACGAATATGGAACCCAATGGCTGCCGTTTTCAGGTGGAGTTGGGGGCGTCCCGGGTTTGATTGGGCCGGACGGGACCGCTAAAAGCAAAAGATCGCAGCCTTCGACAGCTCCTACGCGCCTGTGGGCGCCTCCGAAGGCTGCGATCTTTTGCTTTTAGCGGTCCCCTGTAATACCCCCGAAATGATCCCGGTTTTTACATGACGATTTTTTCACCAAGTCATCACCTGACGCCGACACAGCCCTACCTAAGGTGGTTGTCATCAGAAGTTCAGGAGATTGCAGTGATGGCTGGCCCGATCAAACTCGATTTTTCCGAAAAGTACGACGATGAACACTCCCGCAAGTATTTGCGCAAGCATCAAGCGGGGCTCGGTCGCCGGCTGTCCCACTGGCGCGACGAGCAACTGGCGCGAAAAGCGCTGGCGCTGGCCGGTGAGCCTGGCCTGATCCTCGACTTGCCCTGCGGTGCCGGGCGTTTCTGGCCGCTGCTGGCGCAAAAGCACAACCGTGTCATCATCGGCGCCGACAACTCGAAGTCCATGTTGAAGACTGCCATGCAGGCGCAACCCGCCGAGGTGGTAAAACGGGTACAACCCTTGCAAACTTCTGCATTCGACATTGCCTTGCCCGATAACGCCGTCGACAGCATTTTCTGCATGCGTTTGCTCCATCACATCGGTGAAGCCGAGCATCGACTGACCATTCTGCGCGAATTCGAGCGTGTCACCCGCGACAGCGTGATTGTTTCGTTGTGGGTAGACGGCAATTTCAAGGCCTGGAAACGCAAGCGCGCCGAGAAACGGCGTGGGCAGGAGGGTTTCCAGAATCGATTTGTGTTACCGGCTGCCACGGTTGAAAAAGAATTCGAGCAGGCGGGTTTCCGTATTCAGGAACAACTAGACTTTTTACTGCTCTATGCCATGTGGCGGGTTTACGTATTACGCAAGAGGTAACAGGATGGCAGTGCAATGTGCAGCAGAAACGGAAGTCGCTTCTCAGGACCGCTTCGACTACTTCTGGAATCGGCGCGGTGAATGGGTAGAAGAACCCAACGTTCGTCGCGGTGGAGAAAGTGGCGTGCAGCGCGTCATGGGCAGTGATGGACAGCTGCTCTATGCCAAGCGTCAAACCGGTCATATCTATCGCAGCTGGTTGCACCCGTTCGGTCGGCCGACGGTGTTGCGTGAGCGCGATGCACTCATCGGCCTGCGCCTGCTCGACGTTCGCGTTCCAGAGATCGTTTTCTGCGGCGCACAACGCGATCCCGTTCACATATGGCGCGCATTGCTGGTCACCAAGTCGCTGGATGGCTTTGAGGAAATCGAACATTGGTACGCAGGCGGCGGTCGCGAGCGTTACGGTGAGGCGGTGCATGATCGCGTATTGAAGGATCTGGCCGACAACCTGGCCCGTATGCACAAGGGCCGTTGGCAGCACAGCTGCCTCTACATCAAGCACGTATTCGTGCGGGTCACCGGGGAAGGTGGGTCGGCGAAGGTCGAAGTTGCCCTGATTGATCTGGAGAAATGCCGGCAGCGTTTGACCGCCCGTCAGGCAGCGACCCATGACCTGAAGCAACTGCGTCGCCACTCGTCGTTCAGCGATACGGACTGGAAAAAACTCGTCTATTTTTACGAGAAGGCGTCTGGCAGCGCTATCAAAGGCTTATAGCGATGAAACTCGAAATTGCACGAGGTTTGTTTTTGGCAGGAGCCTTGGCAGTTGCTTCATTGGCGGTGGCGGCTTGGGAGCAACCCCGTACGCAAGTCCTCAGTTCAGTGCACGGTGATGCACATTGTCCATTGCCCCGGGTTGCCAAAGCACCCGTGGCCACTCAACCCGATCATGACTTGTTGCTGTTCATGTTCGGACTTTCTCAAGGGCTGAGGCCGCAGAGTTGAACAGATTGAAGCCCAAATAAGAGGCCTCGCAGATGCGAGGCCTTTTTTGTGTCCGATGGCTCAAGTCTTGCGCGATCCATTGTGGGAGCGAGCCTGCTCGCGATAGCGGTGTGTCAGTCACCTCAATGCTGGCTGTGCCATCGCTATCGCGAGCAGGCTCGCTCCCACTGGGATATGTTGTGTTCTTCAGGGTTTATCGGGCTTGGCCAGCAACGTGTAAATGCACGGCAGCACGAACAATGTGAACAGCGTCCCGATTGACATCCCCGTCGCGATCACCGTGCCAATGTCGAACCGGCTGACCGCCCCCGCGCCCGTGGCGATGATCAACGGCACCATGCCAAACACCATCGCTGCCGTGGTCATCAATACCGGACGCAGGCGAATGGCCGCCGCTTCCTCCACCGCTTCGCGAGGCGTCAGCCCCTTCTCCTTGCGTAACTGGTTGGCGAACTCGACGATCAGGATCCCGTGCTTGCTGATCAGCCCGATCAACGTCACCAGCCCGACCTGGGTATAGATGTTCATGCTCGACCAGCCAAGGAATAGCGGAATCAACGCGCCACAGATCGACAGCGGCACGGTCACCAGAATCACCAGCGGATCGCGGAAGCTTTCGAACTGGGCCGCCAGCACCAGGAAGATGATCGCCAATGCCAGGGCGAAGGTGACCCACAGTGCGCTGCCTTCCTGAACGTATTGCCGTGACGCACCGGCATAGTCGACGGCGTAACCCGCCGGCGCTTCTTCCCGAGCGATCTGGCGCACGGTGTCGATGGCTTCACCCATGCTGACCAGCGGGACCCCGGAAAGAATCGCCGAGTTGAGTTGCTGGAACTGGTTCAACTGACGCGGTCGCGCCCGGTCCGTCACGGTGATCAGGGTCGACAGGGGCAGCAATTCGCCTTTGGTGTTCTTCACGTAATAATGGTTTAGCCAGTCGGGGTTATCCCGGAAGGGACGTTCCACCTGCGCAATGACTTTGTAGCTGCGGCCTTCGATGGTGAAACGGTTGATCTCTGCTTCACCCAGCATCGTCGCGAGGGTGCCGCCCAGGTCCTGCATCGATACACCCATTTGTGCGGCCTTGGCGCGATCGATATCCACCACGACTTCGGGTTTGTCGAAGGCCAGGTCGACGTCGACAAAAGCAAACTTGCCGGATTCCATCGCTCTTTTTTTCACCCGGTCCATCACTTCCAACAATGACTCATAGCTGTTGGCCGAGTTGATCACGAATTGAAACGGCAAGCCTTCACCCGTGCCCGGCAGGGAAGGCAGGTTGAAGCCGAAAATCTGCAAGCCCGGAATGCTTGCCAGTTTGCCCTGAACCTCGGGCAGGATCTGCATCTGGGTTCGGCTGCGTTCGTTCCAGGGTTTGAGCAGGAAGCCACCGATCCCCGATTGCACGCCGTTGAAGCCGTTGATCTGGAACGAGGAGTAGTACTCGGGGAACTCCTTGAAAATCGCGAGGAACTCGTCGGTGTAGGTGTTCATGTAGTCGAGGTTGGCCGGTTGCGGGGCATTGGCCATCATGAAGATGACGCCCTGGTCTTCGTCCGGCGCCAGTTCCGACTGGGTGAGTTTGAGCAGCACCGGAATCAGGCAGAGCACGATCACCGCGAACACCAGCACCACCGGCCGGGTGTTGAGGGTGCCATGAAGCACACTCTGATAGCGGCGTTTGAGGCCTTCGAAGATCATGTCCAGGCGATGGGCCAGGCCGGTAGGGTTTTCATCGTGGCGCAGCAGCAGGGCGCACATCATCGGCGACAGCGTCAGCGCTACTACGCCGGAAATCACCACCGCCCCGGCCAGGGTCAGGGCGAACTCCTTGAATAACGCCCCCGTCAGGCCGGTCAGGAAGCCGATCGGCGCATAGACCGCCGCCAGGGTAATGGTCATCGACACCACCGGCATCGCGATTTCCGCAGCGCCTTCAAGCGCGGCATCCAGCGGTGTCTTGCCCTCTTCGATGTGCCGGTGAATGTTTTCCACCACCACGATGGCGTCGTCCACCACCAGGCCGATGGCTAATACCATCGCGAGCAAGGTCAGCAGGTTGATCGAGTAGCCCATCATCTGCATGAAGAACATCACGCCGATCATCGACAGTGGAATGGTCACCACCGGGATCACCACCGAGCGCAGGGCGCCCAGGAACAGGAACACCACCACGATCACGATCAGTACCGCTTCGAACAGGGTTTTCACCACTTCGTCGATAGAGGCCTGAATGAACAACGTGGCGTCGTAGGCAATTTCGCCTTTGAGGTTCGGCGGCAGCTGGGCTTCCAGGTCCGGCATGATCTTGCGCACTTCCCTGATCACGTCCAGCGGGTTGGCACCGGGCGTGGCCTTGATGCCGATGTACACCGAAGGCGTGCCGCCGAAGGAGCTGACGGAGTTGTAGTTCTCCGCGCCCATCTCGACCCGCGCCACGTCCCGCAGCAACACGCGACTGTCACCGTCGACCTTGAGCGGGATCGCGCCGAAGGCTTCAGCGGATTTGAGTTCGGTGTTGGCGTTGATACTGGTGACCACGTACTCGCCTTTCACTTCGCCGGCGGCGGAGAGGAAGTTGTAGTGGCGCACGGCGTCGGTCACATCGCTGGCGCTCAGGCCGAAACCGGCGAGTTTCACCGGGTCTAGCCACAGACGCATGGCGAACACCTGGTTGCCGAGAATCTCGGCTTCGGCCATGCCCGGCAGGGTCGCCAGTTTCGGCTGGATGACCCGTGACAGGTAGTCGGTGATCTGCGGGTTACTCAGCTCCTTGCTGAAGAAACTGATGTACATCAGCACCGACGCGTCGGCGGCTTCCTTGCTCAACACCGGGTCTTCGGCGTCCTGAGGCAGTTGGTTCTTGACCTCGTTGGCCTTGGCCAGCAGTTCGGTGAACAGGCGATCGCTGTTGGAACCGATGCGCGCGTAGATCGAGATCACCGAAAAGTTCTGGCGACTGACCGAGGTCATGTAGTCGATGCCCTCGGCGCTGGCCAGGCTCTGCTGCATCGGTTGGGTGATGTAACCCTGGATGGTTTCGGCGTTGGCCCCGGGGTAAGCGGTGGTCACCGTGATCAGGGCGTTTTCCATTTGCGGGTATTGGCGCAGCGGCAACTTGCTCCAGGCCTGGAAGCCCAGCAGCACAATCAACAGGCTGACCACGGTGGCGAGCACCGGGCGGCGGATGAACGGGTCGGTAAAAGCCATGGGGATTCCTTGATCAGTCAGCGCGTGGCTGGCTGCTCTTCTCGGCTAGGGTCTTGTCGTCGCTGATGGCAATGTGCGCGCCGTGGTCCAGTTTGATCTGGCCGGCGGTGACCACTTTTTCGCCGTTCTGCACGCCTTTGGTGATCATGACCATCCCGTCGCGGCGCTCGCCGGTTTCGACGAAGCGTCGTTCGGCAATCAGGATCGGCTCGCCCTTGTCGTCTTTTTCGAGGCTGCCGTCTTCGGCCTTTTTCTGCGCAACGACGTACAGCGAGTTGCCATAAAGGGTGTAGGTGATCGCGCTTTCCGGCACGACGATGCGTGGCTGCGGATCGGGCAACAGCACCTGCAGGCTGGCGAACATCCCCGGCAGCAGTTTGTCATCGGGGTTGGCCAGGGTGGCGCGTACCATCACGTTGCGGGTGCTGCTCTCGACCTTCGGGTTGATCGCACTGACAGTGCCGGGGAAACTCTCTGTCGGGTAGGCCGAGACAATGACTTGTACCGGTTGGCCGAGGGCGATTTTCGGCACCGATTGTTCGGGCACAAAGAAGTCGACGTAGAGGCTGCTGATGTCTTGCAGGGTGGCGATCATCGTGCCGCTGGCCACGTAGTCGCCGACGTCTACCTGTCGAATGCCGATGGTCCCGCTGAACGGGGCGAGGATGCGCCTTCTCTCCAGGGCCGCCTTGAGCTGATTGACCGTGGCCCGGCTCTTTTGCAATACCGCCGAGAGCCGGTCGAACTCGCCTTTGGAAATGGCCTGGCTGCCCACCAATTGGCTGCCGCGACCATAATCCAGTTGTGCCAGTCCCAGGTCGGCTTGAGCGGTTGCCAGCAGGGCAGTTTCAACGGAGGTCTCGAGTTGCAGGATCGGTTGACCTGCCTTTACCTTCTGCCCGGACTCGAACTGCACTTCCTTGACGGTGCCGGCGATCTCCAGACTCAGGTCGACTCCTTGCAGCGCGGTGAGGGTGCCGACCGTTGGCAAACGGCTTTGCCACGGACGTTCGGTGGCGGTGGCCACGGCGACATTTATCGGCGGTTTCGGCACGGAAAAGCCCTGCATCATCGTATAGATGGAGAAGGCTTTGTAACCGGCCAGGACCAGCACGATCAGCAGAACAACACCCAACATGATCAGCATGCGGCGGCGCAGCATATTTCCAGTTCCTTGGAGAAAATCAGGTGAGACAGGCGGGAACATTACTCCCACTGCGAGGGGGATTCCAATGGATGTTTTTTGCGTGATCTTACGAAAAAGATCGCAGCCTGCGGCAGCTCCAGGTACGCATTCCCCCGCAGGCTGCGATCTTTTAAACCATCAGATGAAGATGGTTGTCCCAGAGCCCCGCAGGTAACTCCAGAGGTTTTGCAACAAGGGTTGTCTGGCGGCAATCGTAGTACCGGCAACGGCCCTGGCCCGAGGTTACGACAAAACCATCGGCCACGGCCCCTACGCCGGCGCAATCGGGAAGTGGCGCGTCCAGGCGTACTTCACCGCTGTCCAGGTCCCAGATAAAAAAGCGGTTGCCCCGCGGCGCGGTCAGGGCGACCAGACGCAGTTCGCTGTGCACGGCAACGCTGGCGGTGTAATGCCCCATGGCCTGCAACTGATGCTCGGGCACCGGGAAGGCCACGAATGGTTGGCCGGGCCGCTTGATCGCCAGCAGCTCCGAAGACTCGTGAGCAGCGCCCATGAACTGCTGACCGGCGACGATGGTGCCGTCGCTGGCTATCCCTAAGTGCCGCACGCTGTTCATCTGCTGGGCCAATGTTTCCTTGCTCAGCAGCGTGCCGTCGCGTTGCATCAGCACCAGGCTCGGCTCCATGGCGTTGAGGTTCATTTCGACCCGGCTTTCGGCCTCGGTGCGAATGCCGCCGTTGGCTACCACCAGCGTCTCGCCATCGGGCATCCACGACACTTGATGCGGGCCGACGCCATGGGTGGAAAGCTCGCCGCTGTGTACCAGTCGTTCACCCTCGAACTGATACACACCGAGCAGGCCACGGCCCGGATCGGAGGTGTCGTTCTCGGTGGCGTACAGCCATTCGCCGCTCTTGTGAATCACCGCATGACCGTAGAAGTGCCGGTTCGGCTGCGAGACCACGGTTTGCAGCAGCGTGCCGTCGCGCAGGTCGATCAGGTAACTCTCGGTGCCCGGACGCCGGGCGACGAACAGCGCCATCGGCAGGGTCGGGTGGTTGATGATGTCGTGGCAACGCTGGCCGACCTGGGTGGCAAACACCCGGGTGCCGTCCAGCCGATAACCGACGGCGTAGTGCTTGCCGTCGCCATCGTCCCGCGCCGAGAGTAGCAGCGGGCTTTTGTCCTTTTGCTTGAACAGCGTCCAGCCGCCCAGTGTCACCGCACCCAGCAGCAACCCCCCCAACGTCAGAGCCTGGCGTCGCAGCATGGCACTTGCCCTCATCAGTCACCGTCGTTGGCGTTGAAGCCCAGTTGAATGCCCAGCGCCTTGGCCAGTTCGCCTTCGTGCAGGCGATGGACAACGTTGAGGCTGTCGTAGATAGCGTTGAGCTGCTGGCGCCCGGCATCGTCAGTGAGCATGTCGGTCAGTGAGCGCTGGTTGCTGGCGAGCAGTTTCAGGGACGCTGCGTAGGCCCCGTCGATCTTGTCGGCCAAGGGTTTCTGCTCGCTCGGCAACAGACCGCGCAAGCCTTTGTTGTCGACACCGACCCAGACGGTTTGCGCAGCAGTCAGGCTCGCTTCCATGCTTTTCAGCGAAGATTGGCTGCGCCAGGCATCGGCCTGGAACGGCTGTGGCGTGCCCTTGCTCTGACGGCCCATCGGCGTGCCGAGTTTTTTCTTCAGGGTGTCCAGCGCCGTCACTTGCACGCGCAGCAGATCGGCGATCGCTTCATGGGAATCGGCGTAGCGCTGGTTGGGGAATTTGCTCATCTGCGCGAGCATGCCGTCGTTGGTGTTCCAGCGCGACAGGATCTCTTCGGCCAATTGCTTCTGACGTTCGCCAATGGCGGTCAGCAGCGGGCAGTATTTGGCTTTCTGCGTGCTGTCGGCCATGTCGATCTTGCTGTCGAACAGGATGTATTCATAGGCCGAGAGGCCTTGCACCACGACGCTGGACTTGGCCAGGGCGGCAGCATCGATTTGCGGTTGCGCGGTGACCAGTTGCTCGACCTGACGGCCTACCAGGTTCTTCTTGTCCGGCCAGAACTGCACCTGCCACGAACGGTTGCCCTCGGCCAATGGCCCGATCAGCAGCGGTTGCAACTCGGCCCAGGCTTTCTGCGCGTGCAGGAAGTCGGCGCGGGCGGTGTCCAGGGTTTCCTTGCCTTGGCAGAAGGCCAGGGCGCTGACTGCCAGTTGCCGGTCGGCTTCGACCCAGCGGCTGTAGGTCGGCAGGATCACTTGCTTGGCGATGGCCGCCGAGGTGACCGCTTGCGGATCCTGGGGCGAACAGGCGCCCAGGGCGAGGGCGGCAAGGCTGGTGAACAACAATTTGGGACGGAACATGTCGGGCTCCCGCTGAAGGAATACGTATTAAAGGGAATTCAAAAACGCCAGCAACGCCGCGCGCTGCTCGGCATTGAAAGACAAAACCTGTTGCTGCGCCGCCTTTGCCTCGCCGCCATGCCAGAGCACGGCTTCGAGCAGGTTGCGGGCGCGGCCGTCATGCAAAAACTGGGTGTGGCCGCTGACCGTCTGCGTCAGGCCAATGCCCCACAACGGCGGCGTGCGCCAGTCGCGGCCGCTGGCCTGGAATTCGCTGCGGTTGTCGGCCAGGCCATCGCCCATGTCGTGCAGCAGCAGATCGCTGTAAGGGCGAATCACTTGATTGGCCAATTCAGGTTCCGCGGCGTTGGCGGCGGTGGTGTATTGAGGCGTGTGACAAGACTGGCATCCCGCCTGGAAAAACAGACTCTTGCCGGCCAGCACTTGCGGCGCGCCGACATTGCGACGGGCCGGCACCGCGAGGTTACGGCTGTAGAACAGCACCAGACGCAGGATGTTATCGCTGACTTCCGGCTCGCCATCCGGGCCATTGCCGTTGGGCGCCTGCTTGCAAGCGGTTTGCGCGTCGGTGCAGTCATCATAGGGTCTCAGGCTGGTCGTGAGGCCCATGTCACCAGAGAACGCGTGAACATTTTGTTGATTGAGGTTCGGTTGCCCGGCTTTCCAGCCAAATCGTCCGAGAACCGTCTTCTGCTGCGCGTCGTCCCAGACCCGGTTCGGTCGTCCGGCGATGCCGTTTTTCTCCCGGGCCTGGGCCTCTGCGTTGGCCAGGATGGCCTCGTCAGGGATCGCTTCAAGCAAGCCCAGGCCAATCATCGGTGGTGCGATGCGTGCCGAGAAACGCGTGTCGGGGTGCATCGGGCCGTAGCCGAGTTGGGTCATCTGCAAGGTCGGTTCACGCAACTCGATTTCGCTGCCGTCCTTGAAACGCACCGGGACCGGCGTGTAATCGACGCGCACCTTGCCTTCCGGAGCGACGCCGGGCACCGACATGTCCTGGAACTGGCCGCCGTAGACCGGCTCTGGCACCACGCCCTGTTGTTCGATGACCTTGGCATAGGCGGGTGCATTGGGGATCGACAGGCGCACCAGCATCGACACCGCATTCGGCGCATCGGGCGTCGGTGGATGACCGCGGCCGTCCTTGATGTGACAGTTCTGGCAGGCGTTGGTATTGAACAGTGGGCCAAGGCCATCGCGGGCGGTGGTGGTCGACGGCGCGATCACCCAGGGGCTGCGAAAGAAACTGTTGCCGACGCTGAAATCGACGCGTCGTGACGGCGGCAGGTTGGCGGAGGGCAGGGAGAATGCGTTCTGATCGGTTTTGCGCACCGTCGCGCTGCCACCGGACCGGGCTTCGCCGGGTTCGGCCCGGGTAAAACGCGGGGCGTCATCGCAGGCACTCAGGCCCAGGGCCAGCAACAGTGCAGACAAGCGAAGAGGCAGCGAGGGCATCGGACATCCTGCAAGACGAGCAAAACAAGGGCGCAAAGTCTAACAGGGCAGGGGAGTTTGAATAAGAGGAATTATCGTTTGGTTGATCTGAGGCAACTGATCATTCCCACGCTCTGCGTGGGAATGCCTCAACGGACGCTCCGCGTTCGGCTCTGGATGGGACGCGGAGCGTCCCGGGCTGCATTCCCACGCAGAGCGTGGGAACGATCGGCGCGAGGGCATGAAAAAGGCGACCCGCGGGTCGCCTTTTTCACTCAGCCAGCGTTGATCAGAACTCGTGATCAGCGTTGTCCGGGTTCAGGTCGCTGATGCCCAGTTTGCCGGCGGCCGCTTCGATCGAACCGGTTTGCTTGACCAGCGAGGCGATGGCGTCGCGAACGATCTGGTTGCCAGCAGTGTTGCCTGCCGCGATCAGTTGGTCGTAGTGCTCACCCTTGTTGGCGTGATCGACCATGACCTGGATCTTGGCTTCGGTGGCGGCCAGGTCGGCTTTCAGCGTGGTGTCGGCTGCCGGGTCGGCTTTGGCGACCAGGGACGACAGGCTGGCGCCGGTCAGCTTGGTGCCATCGACGCGGGTGTATTCGCCCAGGTACACGTTACGCACGCCTTTGGCATCGTAGAAGTGCGAGTTGTGGGTGTTGTCGCTGAAGCAATCCTGTTCGTCTTCCGGGGAGTTGGCTTCCAGGGAAACCTTCATGCGCTCGCCCGCCAGTTCGCCCAAGGACAGGCTGCCCATGCCGAACAGCATTTTGCGCAGACCGGTTTCAGCCGGTTCCGCTTCCAGCGTAGCGCGGTAGTTGTCGGCCACGTCCGGCTTCCAGTTACCGACCATTTCTTCCAGATCGTTGACCAGCAGTTGGGTCACGGATTTCAGGTAAGCGCGACGACGATCGTTGTGACCGCCGGTAGCGCCTTTGCCTTCCAGGTAGTCAGAGGCTGGACGGTTGCCGGCGCCAGGGCCGGTGCCGTTCAGGTCCTGGCCCCAGAGCAGGAATTCGATGGCATGGTAGCCGGTGGCGACGTTGGCCTCGGAACCGCCCAGCTCGTTCAGGCTGGCGAGTTTTTCCGGGGTGATGTCTTTGACGTCGACCTTGTCTTCGCCGACCTGAACCTGGGTGTTGGCGATGATGTTGGCGGTGGCGCCCGGGTTACCCAGTGCGTGTTCGTAGGATTTGTCGACGTAGTCGATCAGGCCTTCGTCCAATGGCCAGGCGTTCACCTGACCTTCCCAATCGTCGATGATGGTGTTGCCGAAGCGGAACACTTCACTCTGCAGGTAAGGCACGCGGGCCGCGACCCAGGCAGCCTTGGCGGCTTTTAGGGTGTCGGCGTTCGGCTTGGCGAGGAATGCGTCGACGGCGGATTGCAGGGTTTTCGCGGTGGATTCGGCATCGCTGTAAACGGCGAAGACCATGTCGGCATAGTGCGCAACCACAGCCTTGGCGGCGGCTTCGTCGACTTTACCGGTGGCAGCAGGTGCAGCCGGGGCAGCTGTGCTGGCAGCCGGGGTCGGCGCTTGTGGAGCGGCAGCCTTGTCTTTGCCTTCGCCGCAACCGGCGAGGGAAATAGCGATGGCCAGCAGACTGGCGGTGGCCAGAGGCATACGAATCATGGCGAACATCCTGCTTCGGTGATGGAGTGGGCGCGCACGGGTGGCGCGCAAAACTGCGACATAATGCAAATCTTTCGCATTATGTGTAAAGGGTTGTACCTGTAAATATTTCTTATTCACGCAAAGAGGCTGGACGCATTAAAAGATCGCAGCCTCGTCTCACTCGACAGCTCCAGGGAGACGCGGTCCACGTAGGAGCTGCCGAAGGCTGCGATCTTTTCGCTATGAAGAAGAACTTACAAAATGGCCGCGTTACTGCGCTGGGCCTGCTTGAGGTAGGCGCTCAACTCCCGCGCCGGCAGCGGTTTGCTGTAGTGATAGCCCTGACCTTCGTGGCAGCCTTCGGAGATGATGTAGGCCTCTTGCTCGGCGGTTTCCACGCCTTCGGCAATCACCTGCATGCCCAGGCTCTTGCCCAGCTGGATGATGGCCCGAACGATGGTCGCATCGTCGTCGTCATCGAGCAGGTCCTGCACGAAGCTCTTGTCGATCTTGATCTTGTCCAGCGGCAGGCTTTTCAGGTAGCTCAATGACGAATAACCGGTGCCGAAGTCGTCGATGGCGATCAGCGCACCGGAGCGACGCAGGCTCAGCAAGTGCTGGGCGGCGGTGCTGATGTCTTCCATCAGGCCGGTTTCGGTGACTTCCAGCTCCAGGCTGCGCGGTGGCAGACGGTATATCTGCAGCAGATTATTGACCACCCGCGGCAACTCGGCGTGGTGCAGTTGCACGGTGGACAGGTTCACCGCCATGCGCAGGTCGACGAAGCCCTGATCGTGCCATTCGCGCAATTGTTTGCAGGCCTGATCCAGCACCCATTCGCCAATGGCGATGATGGTGCCGTTCTGCTCGGCGAGCGGAATGAACAGGTCCGGCGGCACTAGCCCATGCTCCGGATGCTGCCAGCGAATCAATGCCTCGACACCCACCACGCGATGATCGCGGTAGCTGATCTGCGGCTGGTAGACGAGGTAGAACTGGTCGCGGATCAAGGCATCGCGCAGGTCTTTTTCCAGCTCGCGGCGGCGCCGCATTTCCGTATCGACGCTGGCAATATAAAACTGATAGCGGTTGCGCGAGCGAGTCTTGGCCAGGGTCATGGTCTGCTCGGCTTTTTGCAGCAGCTTCTCGGTGCTGTCACCGTCCTCGGGGAACAGGGTGATGCCGATGGTGGCGCGCAGGCGGATTTTCTGATGATCGAGGGCGAACGCCGCTTCCAGATCATCGAGAATGCTTTGGGCCAGTTCGGCGGCTTCATAGGGTTGTTCGATGTCGGCCTGGACCAGTGCGAACTGGTCACCCCCCAAACGGGCGAGGGCGCCAAGGCGACCGCTGTGAGCCCGCAGGCGATCGGCCAGGGCCAGCAGCAACTGGTCGCCGGCCTGATAACTGAACTGTTCGTTGATGCCTTTGAAATCATCGAGCCCGACACACAGCACTGCGACCCGTCGCTGCAATTTGCCGGCGTCGACGAGGATTTTGTCCAGCTGTTGCTGTAATTGCTGGCGGTTCGGCAGACCGGTGAGGAAGTCGTACTGGGCCATGCGCAGCAGGCTGTTTTCCGCTACGTGGCGCAGGTGAGTGTTGCGTTCGATGGACTCGAGCAACTGGTTGGCGGTGTTGATCCAGATCCCCAGTTCGTTTTTCTCATGACCCTTGAGCTGCGGAATCTTGTGTTCGCTGGGCCGATCCGGGTTGACTTCGGTCAGGTGTTCGATGATCCGCGACAACGGTTTGGTCAGCAGCCAGTGGTAGACCAGATACAGCACCAGGGCCATGGCCATGGCGCGCAATACACCAGAGATGAAAATGATCACCGAGCTGACGATGAATCCCTTACCGTAGGTGGCGGTGTCGAGCGTAATGCTCAGGTCGCCGTAGTACTCGCTGTAGGGGCCGCGACCCACCAATTGAGTGGTGAAGGTGCGTTCCTTGCCGAGGATCAGATCGGTCAGCCAGCGACTGTGGGAGTGCTGCAACTCGCGAGATTTTTGCGCGAGCATGGCTTCGTGGGGGTGGCCGATGGAGGCCATGCGCACGGCGTCGTCCTGGAACAGGCCTTCGATTACCTGCATGCCCATTTCCCGGTCCAGGCTGTAGACGGCCTGGGTGGAGGGGTCGCGGAACATGTCGAGGATGCGCTGGGCATCGTTGGCCACAGCCTGGCGTGTTTTATAGGCATCGAAAACGATCTGCGCGCAGCTCAAGACCACGCCGACGATCAATGCCGACAAGAGCACGACCCGGAGCAACTTCACCGACAAGCTGTTCTTGAGTTCCAGCTTCAAAGGGTTATTCCTTGTTCCGTGCGGGTAGCGTCAAGTTGCCATGAGTATTGGCAATCCCGTGATGGCAGTCAAAGGGACAATCCAACCCAGGGGATTTTGCCGGTGGCTTGGCCGATATGCTGCTGTTTGGAGTATTTGCCTATTGGTACTGTGTCGGTTGTCGGGGCCTTCAACTTGAGGCGATTGAAACAATTTTTCCTTGGGGTTGATGTTAAACCGCTGTGCTGTGGGGACAAGAGGGCGAATGCCGCTCACATTGTGGGAAAGCGAGCTGATTTTTCATAGAAGCACCCAATCCAACTGTGTGCGGGCTTGCTCGAGAAAGCGGTGTGACAGCCAACCCATCCATGGCGGTTGTACACAAACCCATGTAGGAGCTGCCGAAGGCTGCGATCTTTTGATCTTGAACATCAACGTCAAAAGATCGCAGCCTTCGGCGCTCCTACGGGATTGTCGAGCCCATAAAAAACCCGGCATAAAGCCGGGTTTCTTGACTGGCGCGAAGCTTAAGCGGTGAAGGTTTTGCCTTCGAACTGCTCAGCCACGAATTTCCAGTTGACCAGGTTCCAGAACGCTTCGACGTACTTAGGACGAAGGTTGCGGTAGTCGATGTAGTAAGCGTGTTCCCAGACGTCGCAGGTCAGCAGCGGGGTGTCGCCGCTGGTCAGCGGGTTGCCGGCGCCGATGGTGCTGGCCAGGGCCAGGGAACCGTCAGCCTTTTTCACCAGCCAGCCCCAACCGGAACCGAAGGTGCCGATGGACGTTTTGCTGAACTCTTCCTTGAACTTGTCGAACGAACCGAAGGCTGCGTTGATGGCATCAGCCAGCGCGCCGGTTGGTTGACCGCCGGCATTTGGCGCCAGGCAGTTCCAGTAGAACGTGTGGTTCCAGACCTGAGCGGCGTTGTTGAAGATACCGCCCGAGGAAGTCTTGACGATTTCTTCCAGGGTCTTGCCTTCGAACTCGGTGCCTGGCACCAGATTGTTCAGGTTCACGACATAGGTGTTGTGGTGCTTGTCGTGGTGGTATTCCAGAGTTTCCTTGGAAATGTGCGGCTGCAGGGCATCGTGTGCATAAGGCAGCGGCGGCAATTCGAAAGCCATGATGATTCTCCTAATCAGGTCAGTTGCGGTGAGCGCAAGGCCGATCACGGGCGGCCAGACATGCGCCGGGGAGTTTGTACTCTTTGCGGCGCAGGGATCGGATCATAGCACCGGGGGTGCGGCATAACCACGCAACAACTGTGTGGAATAGAGGTTCCAGAGCCTTTTGGAATAATCAGCCAGCCGCGATTAATTGAAAGGCCACAGCGAACATCATGACGGCGACCAACAGATCGAGGATTCGCCAGGTGCTTGGCCGTGCCAGCCATGGTGCGAGCCATGCCGCGCCAAGGGCTAAAGTGAAAAACCACAACAATGACGCACTGGCCGCGCCCACGACATAAGCACCGGGCTCGGTCTGTTGTGCGCCGAGAGAGCCGATCAGCAACACGGTGTCCAGATAAACGTGCGGGTTGAGCAGGGTCACCGCCAAAGCGCTGAGCAGCACCGCCCGCAGTGAACGTACAGTCTGGTTTTCGCCTTGTTGCAGGCTTTGCTTCGAGCACGCCCGACGCAGGGCCAGGCTGCCATACCAGATCAAAAACGCCGCGCCACCCCAACGGGCGATGGCCAGCAGGGTCGGGTTTTGCGCCAGCACCGTCGCCAGGCCGAATACCCCGGCGGCCACCAGCAACGCATCGCAGGTTACGCAGAGCGCCGCCACCGGCAGGTGATGTTCGCGCCGAAGGCTCTGAGCCAGCACAAACGCATTCTGGGTGCCGATCGCCATGATCAGCCCCGCAGCCACCAACAGGCCGTTCACATAGCTTTGCCACATACGTTTTACTCCGCGTTGCTCGCCAGATCCCGCAGTACCTGCAGGGCGCGTTCGGCATCGGCCTGGCCGACGAACAAATGATCGTGGTAATAGCCGGCAATCACGTTGCAACTGATGCCGGCCTTGCCCAGTGCCGTGGCGAACGCGGCGGTCAGGCCGACGGCTTCGAGGGCCGAGTGCACGTTCAAGGTGATCCAGGCGGCGACGTAGTCGAAACTGAAACCGGCTTTTTCGGCGTGAGAACGTTGCAGAATTACCGTCAGCCCTTCCTGTTCGCGAAAGCTGCCGACGATCTCAAGGCCTGCGGGCAATTGGCCGTCGGGCAAGGTGCAGAACACGTATTCGCCGTCGTTGAGTTGCGGGCTCATGCTGCGCAGCAGGGTGGCCAATGACGTTTCGCCAGCCATGTCGGTGATCCTTGTTCAAGAGTTCTTGCTGGCCATTCTCCGGTGGGAAGATGTATAAGAAAAACAAATAATTCTGATCGCTCATTAGGAAAACTGATGTTCGACTACAAATTACTGTCCGCGCTCGCCGCTGTGATCGAACAGGCCGGATTCGAACGCGCCGCGCAAGTGTTGGGTTTGTCCCAATCGGCGATCTCCCAGCGCATCAAACTGCTGGAGGCACGGGTCGGCCAACCGGTGCTGGTGCGCGTAACGCCACCGGCCCCGACGGAGATTGGCCGGCGATTGCTCAACCATGTGCAGCAGGTGCGGTTGCTGGAGCG
This sequence comes from Pseudomonas sp. EL_65y_Pfl2_R96, assembly GCF_963970905.1. NCBI lineage: Bacteria > Pseudomonadati > Pseudomonadota > Gammaproteobacteria > Pseudomonadales > Pseudomonadaceae > Pseudomonas > Pseudomonas sp. EL_65y_Pfl2_R96. The sequence goes on from NZ_CAXAQH010000003.1 coordinate 221,590, forward strand.
GGATCTGCAAACCCTGGTGCCGGCGCTGGACGAAGAAGGCCTGCCGGAGCGCCTGCGCATCGCGCTGAACGCTGACAGCCTGGCCACCTGGTGGGCTGCGGCTGTGGGGGACTTTTGCGCACAGGAGCATCTGTTGCTCGACCTGGTGGTGGAAGACCAGACCGTCGGCCTCAAACGCATGCGCGCAGGCGAAGTAGCGGGATGTCTCTGCGCCAGTGAACGACCGGTGGCCGGTGCGCGCAGCGTTCTGTTGGGGGCGATGCGTTACCGTGCGCTGGCCAGTCCGGCGTTCATTGCCCGGCATTTTCCCGACGGTGTGCGCGCCGACCAGTTGGCCAAAACCCCGGCTCTGGTGTTTGGCCCAGACGATTTCCTACAGCATCGTTACCTCGCGTCTTTAGGCGTGGATGGTGGTTTCGAACACCATTTATGCCCTTCGTCCGAAGGGTTTCTTCGTCTCACGGAAGCGGGGCTTGGCTGGGGCCTGGTGCCTGAATTGCAGGTGCGCGAGCAACTGGAGCGCGGAATCCTGCGCGAGCTTTTGCCAGATAAGCCGATCGATGTGCCGCTGTACTGGCATTATTGGCGCAATGGCGGTCAGTTGTTGGGGTTACTCACCGATCAATTGGTGCGCTCGTCGAAGCAATGGCTGGTGCCGTTGGATTGACGGGCAGCGTCAAGACCTCACGCCATACGCAAAACGCAAAGCGAAATATTCGGAGCAATTCATGAAGATTCTGGTCACCGGCGCAAGCGGCTTCATTGGCGGACGCTTTGCGCGTTTCGCCCTGGAGCAGGGCCTGGACGTGCGGGTCAACGGTCGCCGGGCCGAGAGCGTCGAGCATTTGGTGCGCCGTGGCGCCGAGTTCATTCAGGGCGACTTGAGCGACCCGCAACTGGCGCGCGACCTGTGTTCAGACGTCGAAGCCGTGGTCCATTGCGCCGGCGCTGTCGGTTTGTGGGGGCGGTATCAGGACTTTCATCAAGGCAATGTCCAGGTCACCGAGAACGTGGTCGAGGCCTGCCTGAAACAGCGAGTGCGGCGCCTGGTGCACTTGTCGTCGCCGTCGATCTACTTCGATAGCCGCGATCATTTGGGTTTGACCGAAGAGCAGGTGCCCAAGCGTTTCAAACATCCCTACGCCGCGACCAAATACCTGGCCGAGCAAAAAGTCTTCGGTGCGCAGGAGTTCGGTCTCGAGACTCTGGCCCTAAGGCCACGTTTCGTGACGGGGGCCGGGGACATGAGCATTTTCCCCAGGCTGCTGAAGATGCAGCGCAAAGGGCGGTTGGCGATTATCGGCAATGGCCTGAACAAGGTCGACTTCACCAGCGTGCAAAACCTCAATGCAGCGTTGCTCAGCAGTTTGCTGGCCAGCGGTTCGGCCCTGGGCAAGGCCTACAACATCAGCAATGGAGCGCCGGTGCCGTTGTGGGATGTGGTCAATTACGTGATGCGCCAAATGGATGTCCCACAGGTGACCCGTTACCGTTCCTACGGCTTGGCCTACAGCCTTGCCGCGCTCAACGAGGGTGTGTGCAAGCTGTGGCCAGGTCGTCCCGAGCCGACCCTGTCGCGGCTGGGGATGCAGGTGATGAACAAAAATTTCACCCTGGACATCAGCCGCGCACGACATTATCTGGACTACGATCCGAAAGTCAGCCTCTGGACCGCCCTCGATGAATTTTGCGGCTGGTGGAAGGCTCAGGACATTCGCTGACACACAAGGACCGTCCCGTACTGAACCGAGTTCGGGGTTCAGGGTCAACCGGTGCGGCAGCGGGGGTTATACTTCGCCGCATCAAGCCATCACCGCGTTTTACAAAGGTTGACTCAATGTCCATGCGTAACGATGCCAACGACGACTTCGACGATGTCCCGAGCCTGCGTGCCGACAGCCTCGACGACGATGATTTTCCGACCACCGCTCGCACTTCCGTGCGTTCGCGCACCACACCGGTAGTCAAGGTCAAGGGCCCGAGCACCGGCCCGTTGTGGGCGTTGGTCGGTGCGTTGTTCTTTGCCTTCGCCGGGCTTGCCTGGTGGAGTTTTCAGCAGATCTCGCTGATGGAGCAGCAACTGGTGGCGACCCAGGAAAGTTTCGCGCGCATCAGTGAGGAAGCGGCGGGGCGCTTGCAGGACATTTCCGGCAAGGTCGTGGCCAGCCAATCCAACGTCAACACCGACAGTGAAGCGTTGAAGCTGCAAATCAAACAACTGGAAGGCAAACTCCAGGACCAGAGCAAACAGCTGGAAAGCAAACTTCAGGACCAGAGCAAACAGCAACAAGGCGTGCTCGGCCAGACCTCCGATCTGGACAAGCGCCTGGCGCAAATGACTGCGCAAACCACCGAACAACAAGCGGCCAATGCTCAGTTGCAGGCTCAGGTCAAAGCCTTGAGCGGCGAACTGGCCGCGTTGAAGAGCGCACCGGCCGATACCAGCAAAGTCGATGCCCAACTCAAAAGCCTTGGCGCCGACATCACCGCGTTGAAGAGACAAGGCAACCCGAGTGCCGCCATCGAACGCCTGGAGCAAGACATGATCGTGCTCAAAAGCCAACAGGACAATCGCCCGGCCGCTGCGCAAGGCGGCACCAACACCGCCGAGTTCGACGCCTTCCGCGGCCTGGTTACCCGCAACATCAACACCCTGCAGGCGCAGATTCAGAATCTGCAGCAACAGCTGCGCCCCCGGCCTCAATAGCCCGATGCAGTGATGAGGCCTGTGGTTGATCGTTCCCACGCTCTGCGTGTGAATGCAGCCCGGGACGCTCTGCGTCCCATTGGAACGCGGAGCGTCCCTTGAGGCGTTCCCACGCAGAGCGTGGGAACGATCGGTCGGAGGGGTTAGCGGACCGTGTCCTCCCGCCCCCGCAACACCCTGTTCGGCATGGCAATCGCCGCCGCCAACCCCAGCAGCGACACCGCTGCACTGACCATCAGCAAATGCCGAAAAGTCAGCAGCAACTCAGCGCGCAAGGCGTTCTGCGCATCCCCCGGCGCGGCGTTCAAACCATCGAGCAAGACATTCCCCGAACGGCCCTCGGCAATCAGCGACGAACCGGCCAGGTGCGCGAAACTCGAATCCTGCAGCAACGCCAGCAACAGTGCTGACATCAACGCCACTCCCACCGCGCCGCCCAGAGCACGGAACAGATTGGTGGTGCTGGTGGCGACGCCAATGTCCCGTTGTTCCACCGAGTTTTGCGTGCCCACCAACGAGGTCGGGAACTGCATGCCGCCAGCGATCCCGCAGAGCAACATGAACAAGCTGCTCAGCACAAACGCCTGAGGCGCACTGAACGCCATGCCGAGAATCGCGAATGGCATCAGCAGGGCGCCGGTCAGGATCATCGGTTTGTAACGACCGGTCACCGAGGTCCGGCGCCCGGCGAAATACGCGCCGATCGGCAAGCCCATGGCCAGCGGCAACAGGTGCAACGCAGCGCTGTCGGCGCCGGCGCCGGTGACGCTCTGGAAGCGCAACGGCATCAGCACGATCAGGGAAATCGCCTGGAAACTGGTGAAGAAAATCGTGCACCAGCAGAGGATCGCATTGCGGTTGGCGAACAAGTGCATCGGCAGCAACGGTTCCCGCGCCCGCCGTTCATGCCAGACGAACACGGCCAGCACGACTACCGCACAACCGAGCAAACCCGCCACTTCGGCGCTGCGCCACGAATGGCCCTGGCCAACCTGAGTGATGCCCAGCAGCAACGCCGTCAGGCCAATGATCATCAGCAACGTGCCGAGGTAGTCGATGATCGGCTTGCGCTGCGGCACCGGCAGCCCCACCAGTGTGCGGTAGGCCACCAGCCAGGCACCCAGGCCCAACGGAAGATTGATCAGAAACACCCAGCGCCAGGACAGGTATTCGGTCATGTAGCCACCGAGTACCGGGCCAGCCACGCTGGCCACCGCGTACATGCTGCTGAAGTAACCCTGATAGCGACCGCGTTCGCGCGGTGGGACGATGTCGCCGATGATCGCCTGGCTCACCGAAATCATCCCGCCGGCGCCGATGCCTTGAAAGATCCGCGCCAGCACCAGTTGCTCCATGCTTTGCGCCATGCCGCAGAACAATGACGCCAGGGTGAACAAGCCCATGCCAAACAGCATCAACCTGCGGCGGCCATACAGATCGCCGAGCTTGCCGTAAATCGGCACCGCCACGGTCATCGCCACCATGTAGCCGGAAATGACCCAGGCCAGCAGGTTGACGTCCTTGAACTGCGCGGAAATCGCCGGCATCGACACAGCGACGATGGTCTGGTCCAGCGCACCCAGAAAGATCGCCAGCATCAGGGCGATCAGCACGCTGCGAATGGCCGGTTTGGGCGTGTCAGGCTGGTTGAGATTGGTCACGGGTAAAACCTGCGGGCAGTGATGGACCCGCAAGAGCCAAGGCGAGCGGGAATGCTCGCCAGTGTAAGTCGGTAGCAGGCTATTCGATAGCCTCATAAGGAAGGCCGACGTAATTTTCTGCGATGGTTTTTCGGCCCGCCTCGGAGTCAACGAAATAGGCCAGCTCCGACTCGCTGATGCGTTGGCTGAACGCATCGTGGTCGTCGAAGCGGTGCAGCATCGAGGTCATCCACCAGGAAAACCGCTCGGCCTTCCACACTCGCCGCAGGCAGACCTCGGAATATTTCTCCAGCAAATCCACACGCCCTTCGCGGTAAACCTTCAGCAGAATATTGAACAACGTACTGACGTCGCTGGCCGCCAGGTTCAAGCCCTTGGCGCCGGTGGGCGGGACGATGTGCGCGGCGTCGCCGACCAGGAACATCCGCCCGTACTGCATCGGCTCGACCACGAAACTGCGCAGCGGCGCGATGCTTTTTTCAATCGAGGGGCCAGTCACCAGAGAGGCGGCGAGGGCGGCCGGCAGACGGGATTTGAGCTCATCCCAGAAGCGTTGGTCAGACCAATCCTCGACTTGATCCTGAGCCGGTACCTGGAGGTAATAACGGGTACGTGTCGTCGAACGCATGCTGCACAGTGCAAACCCACGTTCATGCCGTGCGTAGACCAACTCTTGGTGAACCGGTGGCGTGTCGGCGAGAATCCCCAGCCAGCCGAACGGATACACCCGCTCGAATACCTTCAGGCAGTCGGCAGGAATCGACTGCCGCGCTACGCCATGGAAACCGTCGCAACCGGCGATGTAGTCACAATCGAGTCGCCAGGTTTCGCCGTCCTTATCGAAGGTGACATAGGGTTCAGCGGTTTTCATGTCATGGGGGACGACGTTTTTCGCTTCGTAGATCGTCTGCGCGCCAGCGTCCCGACGGGCGGCCATCAGGTCGCGGGTGACCTCTGTCTGGCCATAGATCATCACGGTTTTACCGCCGGTCAACGCCTGCAGATCGATGTGCACGAGGCGTGCGTCGAGGGCCAGTTCGAAGCCTGCGTGAACCAGCCCTTCGGTGTCCATGCGCTGACCCACTCCGGCCTGACGCAACAGCTCTACCATGCCTTGTTCGAGCACCCCGGCGCGGATGCGACCCAGCACATAGTCCGGGGTCTGGCGTTCGAGGATCAGGGTGTCGATGCCGGCGTTATGCAGCAATTGGCCGAGTAGCAAACCAGAGGGGCCGGCGCCGATGATGGCGACTTGGGTTTTTAGTGTTTTCATTGTTTTTATGACTCGCAAGCTCCACGCGACCAAGGCCGGTGAATGATTTTTATGGATCGATTACTTGCATTTTTCACTTGCGAGTCTGTCAATTGAAGGTGAAAACTGAGCCGATACCTGTACATTCTGCCAATCGGTGCGATTATCGCCCCGTTACCCTCGAGGCCTGGATTGAAGTGATGAACAAGCCTGACCTGCCATCGATTCCGGTGTTCAAACTCTACGGTGAAAGCCTGGACTGGCCGACCCCGGATTTGTTGCACTGTGAAACCATTTCAAAACGCAGCCGCGAACATCAATGGGAAATCAAACCCCACCGCCACGCTGATTTGTGTCAGTTGCTCTTCGTTTTCAAAGGTCAGGCAGAGCTTGAAATCGAAGGCAAACGCTCACAATTGATCGAGCCGGCCATTCTGATTCTGCCGCCGTTATCGGTGCATGGTTATCGGTTTTCCGAGGACGTCGAGGGGTTCGTCGTCACGCTGGCCGCGCCCCTGGTCGCCCATCTTCAGGCGCAACTGGGCAATTCGGTGAATGCCCTGGCACAGGCCGAAAGCTATCCGGCGGGACAGGACAGCGGGTACCTCAACAGCCTGTTTTCAGCGCTGCAAAGCGAATACACCGGCCATCAACCGGCGCGGGAAATGCTCATGCATTCGCTGGTCAGCGTGATCATGGTGTGGGTCAGCCGTCAGGTGATTCAGCGCCACGCTGCCAATCAGCGTCCGCAGCGTGCCCGGGAATACCTCAACGGTTTTATTCAGCTGGTGGAAGAAACCTATCGCCAGCACGTCAAGGTCGAGGACCTGGCCCATCGGCTGGGGATTTCCGTGTCCCACCTGAACGGCACATGCCGTGAGCTGGCGGGGCAACCGGCGTTGCAGATCATGCATGAGCGTCAATTGCTGGAGGCCAAGCGCTTGCTGACCTACACCAGCATGACCATCTATGAAATGTCCGATGTGTTGGGGTTTTCCGATCCGACCAACTTCACACGCCTGTTCAGGCGTCGGGTGGGGATTTCGCCCAAGGCCTTTCGCGACCGCTTGAAGGCCGATCAGGACAACGAGGGCTGATCCCCCTTTTCGTTACCGGAGGGCGTTGAGGCTCGCATTGTGGGGAATGCAGCGCTCGAAGTTGCAACTCGCGAAGTCACGGGGCACTTTTCGCAACTGTTCGACGCGCCAGGCGGCCGTGCCATACAGCGCCAGTGTCGCCGCGCAAGTGATGAAAATGGCGAGGTATCTTCTTGTTTTGATGTTCATGGCGTTTGACCTCTGAACGAATACCTTTCGGTACTACTTTGAGCATAGGTCAGCGCGGATGAGTTGCCAGGGCCCTCGCGTTTAACGCGATATTCAGAACGATGATGACCCCTGTGGGAGCGGGCTTGCCCGCGATAGCGGACTGTCAGTCAGCATCTTTGTTGAATGTGACGACGCCATCGCAGGCAAGCCAGCTCCCACAGGGGGGGTGTTTACAGGCCGACATCCCACGCCGGTTCTTCGGGAAATCTGAGCACCAGAAAATCCAGCATGCTGCGCAGCGCCGCCGGCATGTGCTTGCGTGAGGCATACACCGCATAGATGTTCATCTGCCGGGGCTCGGCCTGGGGCAGCAGGCGGATCAGTTCGCCGCTGTGGATATGCACACCCGCTTGATAACTGGGCAGCATCGCCACGCCGGCCCCGGCCATCGTCGCGCGCAATAGCGTGCTGGCTTCGTTGGCGCTGATGTTGCCTTGCACCGGCACCGAGACGGGCTCGCCGTCCTGTTCGAAATGCCAGAGGCTCTTGCCGAAGTAGGAGTGGGTCAGGCAGTTATGCCGGCTCAGGTCCTCGACGCGGTTCGGTGTCGGATGCTCGCGCAGGTAAGCGGGGGAGGCGCAGATCACTGAGCGGCAGACCGTCAGCCGCCGGGCGATCAGGTTCGGGTCCAGGTCGTTGCTGGTGCGGATGGCCAGGTCGATGCGTTCATCCACCAGGTTCACCGTGCGGTCGAGCATTTGCATATCGATGCTGACGCCGGGGTAACGTTTGACGTAAGCCGCCATGGCGTCGGCCAGTTGCGCCTGGCCGAACGAGGTGCTGACGCTGATCCGCAGCAGGCCTCGCGGTGCGTCGTCCGGTTCGCTGACGGCGGCCTGCATGTCGGTGGACAAATCGAGCATCTGCCGACAGCGAGGCAAAATTTCCGTCCCGGCGGCGGTCAGGCTCAACTTGCGCGTGGTGCGGTGCATCAGGCGCGCGCCGACCCAATCCTCCAGCTCCGCCAGATACCGTGAAACCACCGGTCGCGACAGGTCCAGGTGATCGGCGGCGGCCGATTGACTGCCCAGGTCCACCACCGTAACGAACACCCGCATTGCTTGTAGACGATCCATGATTTGCCCGCTTTCAGAAACAAACTATGTTCAAGCATCGCATTTTTTGTATCGAACCAGGCAACTAAGCTCTGTCCCATCGCCAAACACGGCATTCGGACAACGGAGCAACAGATGATCGGCTTCACATCAATCAAACGCATTCTTCTGGCAACCGCCACCCTCGGCTTCGCGGCCCACGCCGCGGCGGCGTCCACCCTGACGCTGGACGTCTACAACCCTGGCACCAATGCGATCTTCCCGGTGACCTCGGTACTGGTCAGCGGTGAGAAAGAAGCGATTCTGGTGGATGCGCAATTCGGCAAAGCCCAGGCCGAACAGGTGGTGGAAAAAATCCGCGCCAGCGGCAAGCAACTGACCACCATCTACATCAGCCACGGTGACCCGGATTACTACTTCGGCCTCGACACCGTGACCAAAGCGTTCCCGAAAGCCAAAGTGCTGGCCTCGCAACCGACCGTCGATCACATCAAAAAAACCGTCGACGGCAAACTGGCATTCTGGGGCCCGAAAATGGGGGGCGACGTGCCGAACAAAACCATCGTGCCGCAGGTGCTCAAGGGCGACAGCCTGATGCTGGAAGGGCAGAAGTTGCAGGTGGTCGGCCTGGATGGCAAGCAGCCGGATCGCAGCTTTGTGTGGATCCCGTCGATCAAGGCAGTGGTCGGTGGTGTGATCGTCGCCGAAAACATTCACGTGTGGATGGCTGACACCCAGACCCCGCAGTCCCATGCCGATTGGCTGACGACGCTGCACACGATTGAAGCCTTGAAGCCGAACACCATCGTGCCGGGTCACTACCTGGGTGAGAGCGCTCGCTCTCTGGCGGCGGTGCAGTTCACTGCCGATTACATCAAGGCTTTCGACGAAGAAACCGCCAAGGCGAAAGACGCTGCCGAGCTGATCGGCGCGATGAAAAAACGCTACCCGACCCTGGGTGAAGAAAGCTCGCTCGAGCTGAGCGCCAAAGTCGCCAAGGGCGAGATGAAGTGGTAATCCGCCGCACTCAACTGATCATTCCCACGCGAAGCGTGGGAACGATCTATGAGCATCTCTTAGCGGCTTTGCGCCTGCTCCACCAACCACCCCATCAATTCGCGCAACTTCGGCGAAGGTTCCGGTTTCTCGGGGAACACCAGGTAATACGCCAACCCGGTTTTCACCTTCAAATCAAAGGGCATGACCAGCCGCCCGGCACTCAAGTCATCGCCAATCAACGACCAATCACCAATCGCCACGCCCGTCCCCTGGGACGCCATCGACATCGCCAGGTCCAGGGTTTCGAAATGCTGGCCCTTGCCGACATTGCTCAGATGAATATCCGCCGCTTTCAGCCAGGCTTTCCAGTCCCGCTCATCCCGGGTTGGATGCAGCAACAGGTGCTGTTGCAGATCGGCCGGGGTCTGCAAGGCTAACGGCCCTTCAAGCATCGGCCGGGAACACACGGGGGTCAGTTGCTCATCGAACAAATGATGAGAAACCAGTGAATTGTCCGGCGGCGCGCCATACATCACCGCCGCATCGAATTGCTCGCGATGAAAGTCCACGCCGTGTTTCACCGTGGTGGTCAACTCCACCGGCACATCCGGGCGTTCCTTTTGCCACTGCAACAGGCGCGGCAACAGCCAGCGCATCACGCAGGTCGGTGCCTTGAGTTGCAGGGTTTCGCGCTTCTCGCCGATCTGTTCAACCGCCTCGTCGATCAGGCCGAAAATCTGCTGCACCCGTGGCAGCCATTCCCGTCCTTCGGCGGTCAAGCTCAAGCCCCGCGCCTGACGAATGAACAGCTCATACCCCAGATGATCTTCCAGCCCGGCGATCTGCCGGCTCACCGCACCTTGGGTGATGTGCAGTTGTTCGGCGGCCCGGGTGAAGTTGCAGCACTGCGCGGTGATCAGAAAAGTGTGCAGCGCCGGCAGGGGAGGCAATCGTTTCATTGGGATCCAAGGTATGACGTGAGGACATGGCTAGTATGACTTTTTATCCATTGTTGCGGCGACGTGTCGCCCGTTCCAATGAGGCCATCCCTGGACCTGCCAACCCATCATAAACACAGCGCAGGCCCGGCGTCTCAAACGAACAAAAAGGGCAAACACATGGCGACGTGCGGCGAAGTATTGGTCAAGTTACTCGAAGATTACGGGGTCGAGCAGGTGTTCGGCATTCCCGGGGTGCATACCGTGGAGCTGTATCGCGGGCTGGCCCGTTCGAGCATCAACCATGTCACTCCACGCCACGAACAGGGCGCCGGTTTCATGGCCGACGGTTATGCGCGCACCAGCGGCAAACCGGGTGTGTGCTTCATCATCACCGGCCCCGGCATGACCAACATCACCACCGCCATGGGCCAGGCTTACGCCGACTCGATCCCGATGCTGGTGATCTCCAGCGTGCAATCGCGCAGCCAATTGGGCGGCGGGCGCGGCAAGCTGCATGAGCTGCCGAACCAAGGCGCACTGGTCGGCGGTGTGGCGGCGTTCTCCCACACGTTGATGTCGGCGGCTGAATTGCCGGGCGTGTTGGCCCGCGCCTTCGCGCTGTTCCAGGCTGGGCGTCCGCGTCCGGTGCACATCGAAATCCCGTTGGACGTGCTGGTGGAAGAAGCCGATGAGTTGCTCGCCAGCGTGCCGGTGAACATCGATCGAGCCGGTGCCTCGCCAAGCGCGATCAGCCGCATGACCGAACTGCTTGCCGGTGCAAAATGCCCGTTGATTCTCGCCGGTGGCGGCGCCATCGATGCGGCGGCCGAGCTGACTGAGCTGGCCGAACTGCTGGATGCGCCAGTGGCTCTGACCATCAATGCCAAGGGCATGCTCGAATCCAGCCATCCATTGCTGATCGGTTCGACCCAAAGTCTGGTGGCAACCCGTGCACTGGTGGCCGAGGCCGACGTGGTACTGGCCATCGGCACCGAACTGGCCGAAACCGATTACGACGTCACCTTCGCGGGTGGTTTCGAAATCCCTGGCGTGCTGCTGCGCGTGGACATCGACCCCGACCAGACCGTGCGCAATTACCCGCCGAAGGTCGCGTTGGTGGCTGACTCGCGCCACGCCGCTCAGGCCTTGCTGAGTGCGCTATCCCACAAGTCGCTGGCCGAGCGTCGCAACGATTGGGGGCAAGTGCGTGCCGCGCGTTTGCGCGATGAACTGGCCGCGACCTGGGACGCCCCGACGCTGGCTCAGACCCGCTTCCTGGAAACCGTGCTGTACGAATTGCCGAACGCGGTGTTCGTTGGCGATTCGACCCAACCGGTGTACACCGGCAACCTGACCTTCAACCCGGAACGCCCGCGTCGCTGGTTCAACTCGTCCACCGGTTACGGCACCCTCGGTTACGCCTTGCCGGCGGCGATTGGCGCCTGGCTCGGTGGTAGCGTCGAAGGCGGTGCGCGCCCTCCGGTGGTGTGCCTGATCGGCGACGGCGGTCTGCAATTCACCTTGCCGGAACTGGCCAGCGCGGTGGAAGCACGCACCCCGGTGATCGTATTGCTGTGGAATAACCAGGGCTACGAAGAGATCAAGAAATACATGGTCAACCGTGCCATCGAGCCGGTGGGCGTGGACATCTACACCCCCGATTTCATCGGTGTGGCCAAGGCGCTGGGCTGCGCGGCCGAGGCGGTCAGCGGTGTCGAAGAACTGCGCAGCGCGCTGCGTCTCGCCACCGATCGCCAGGGCCCGACCCTGATTGAAATCGATCAGACCCAGTGGATGAAGGCGGTGTCGAAATGAGTTTTTCTGCGACGTTCCCGACCACGCTTGACGGCCTGTACATCGATGGCCAATGGTCGGCCGGCAACGAACATCTGCGCGTAATCAACCCGGCAACCGAAGCGCTGCTGACCACCGTTAACGGCGGCGATGCACACGCTGTCGATCAGGCCGTCACCGCGGCGGCCAATGCTTTCAAGGAGTGGTCGAAAACCACCGGCGCCGAGCGCGGCGCGATCCTGCGCAGAATCGCCACTGGCGTGCAGGCCGGTCGCGAACAGTTGATGAAGTTGCAGTCGAGCAACAACGGCAAACCGCTGTTTGAAGCGGCCATTGATGTCGACGATGTAATCGCCACGTTCGAGTATTACGCCGATCTGGCCGAAGGCCTGGACGCGAAACAAGACAGCGCCGTGGCGTTGCCGAGCGATGATTTCAGCGCCCGTTTGCGCCGCGAGCCTTGCGGTGTGGTGGGGCTGATCGTGCCGTGGAACTTCCCGATGGTCACCACCGCCTGGAAACTCGCCCCGGCCCTGGCCGCCGGTTGCTGCGTGGTGCTCAAACCGTCTGAAGTGACGCCGCTGCCGGAGCTGGAACTGGCAACGATCATTGCCGAGGCCGGTCTGCCAAACGGTGTGTTCAACCTGGTCTGCGGCACTGGTCTTGCTGTTGGCGCACCGCTGTCGGCTGACCCGCGCATCGCCAAGATTTCCTTCACCGGCAGCAACGCAGTGGGCGTGCAGGTGATGCAGCGGGCGGCGGAAACCGTGAAAGGCGTGAGCCTGGAACTGGGCGGCAAATCCTCGCTGCTGGTGCTCAAAGACGCAGACGTAGAACTGGCCGTGGAAGTGGCCTGTGGCGGCGGTTTCTTCAACGCCGGGCAGATGTGTTCCGCCACCAGCCGCGTGCTGGTCGCCGATGAGCTGGCGGATAAATTTGTAGCGCGACTGAAGGCACGTGCCGAAACCATTCGCGTGGCCGACCCGTTCGATCCGAATGTGGAAATGGGCGCACTGGTCAATCAGGCGCAATACCAGCGAGTGCTGGGGCACATCGATCGCGGTTTGAGCGCTGGCGCGAAACTGATCTGCGGCGGTAATCGCCCGGCAGATCTGCCGCGCGGCTATTTTTTGCAGCCGACCATTTTCATCGACGTGCCCTCAGGCAGTGCGTTGTGGTGCGAAGAGATTTTCGGCCCGGTGATCTGCGTGCGCAGTTTCACCTCTGAAGCCGAGGCGATCGCCCTGGCCAACGACAGTCAGTTCGGTCTGGTGGCCAGCGTGGTCACCCGCGACAGCGAAGCGGCGGATCGGGTCGCCAATGCTTTGCAGGCGGGGCTTGTGTGGATCAACGCGCCGCAAGTGATCTTCCCGCAGACCGCCTGGGGTGGCTACAAACAGAGCAGCATCGGCCGCGAATTGGGGCCGTGGGGCTTGCAGGCTTTCCAGGAAATCAAACACGTGATTCGGGCCATCTGACAGCACGAAAAAGGTGAGCGCATGCCTCTTGATGAGGCATGCGCCAGCGTCATGGCTTCAATGAGTTTTTATCGATAGTCAGGTGTTTTGCACGACCTCAGGATGAACCCGCCGGCTCAGCTAACCCCCCGTAAATACGGGGTCTAATGCAGATCTGGCCGCGCGGATGCAACGGTTGCGACCAACCTCATACTTAAAAAAACAAAGGGAGTCCTTCATGGGCGAGCATGATCTGAACAGACGTCAATTCATCAAAACCGTGGGCGTAGCTTCGGTTGCAGCGGCGGCCATGAGCATGCCGTTCATCCGGGCCAATGCCAGCGATACACGCTTTGCGGGCAAGACCCTGCGCTTGCTGACCTGGTCCGATGACACGGGCCTTGCGGCGCTGCGCAATATCGCGGCCACCTTCGAAGACAAATACGGCTGCAAGGTCATCGCTGACCGCACCGGCAGCACTTCGGAAATGGTCGCCAAGCTGAAGGCCGGCGGTGATCGCCCGCAGTACGACATCATCACTCTGGCAGGCGTCGGCGCCGAAGGTCTGGCCGCCGCCAACCTGCTGGAAAAACCCGACCTCAACCGCATTCCCAACCTGGTCGACGTGCCGGAGAAATACCGCACCGGCGCCAACGGTCATGGCATCGGTTACCTGTTGTGGTGCAACAGCCTGGTCTACAGCACCCGCACCCAGAAAGAAGCCCCGGCCAGCTACGCCGCCCTGTGGGACGCGGACCTGGCACCGAACATCTTCCTGCCGCCACCGAACTGGACCGAGGCCATGGACCTGATCATCATCGCCGCCAAACTGGCCGGTGGTGACGAACACAACATCGAGCCGGGCTTCAAGAAACTCGCCGAGCTGAAAGATCGCGTCGTGACCTTGGGCGAAAACCCGAACCAGATTGCCGAGCTGTTCCGCACCGGTTCCCTGGACATGGGCGGCTTGTACGCGCCGGCGTTTTTCCCGAAACAGATTCGCGATCCGGCCTACGGCCTGGGCGCCACGTTCGGTATGAAGGAAGGCTTCTACACCGACCTGATGTTGTCGGTGATGCCGAAGAATCGCCCGGGCGATATCGACCTGGCCTACGCCTTCATCAACCACTCTCTGGACCCGCTGGTGCAGGGCAAGATGGCCGAAGACATCTACAACGGCCCGGTCAACGCCAAGGCGATCATCTCCGCCGAAGCGCGCAAGAGCCCGTACATCCTCACGCCGGAGCAGATTGCCGAGAAGGCGATCATGCACGACAACGCCTTCCTGGCCACCGTGCATGACCAATGGATTCGTCGTTACACGGAAATCTTTTCTTCCTGATCGAGTGGCGAACACGGGTCTTTAGAACACTGCAAAACACTGTGGGAGCGGGCTTGCCCGCGATGACGGCCCCCCTGTCGATACTGATGTGACTGACAGATTGCTATCGCGGGCAAGCCCGCTCCCACAGGGTTCACGGTGTTTTTGAAGGTTGTGTTCGCTCAGCTGCTTTCCATTGACGAGACCCTTGCTATGGAACACCAACCTCTGACCCATCCGGTAAGCGCCGCACCCGTGCGCATCACTCGGGGTGTCTCACCGACGGCGCGTGCCTGGTTTTTCCTCTCGCCGTCGATGCTGTTTCTCGGCGTGCTGATTGCCGCGAGCCTCTTGGTGCTGCGTATGAGCGTCGGCACCAAAGGCGCGGAATGGACCGGGTTCAACCTGGCCAGTTACGCGCAATTGCTGGAGCCCTATTACCTCAAATCGTTGCTGCTGACATTGCGCCTGGCGCTGATTAGCGCGGTGATTGCGGTGCTGCTGGCGATCCCGGTGGCCTACACCATGTCGCGGCTGACCTCACCGTTTGTGCGGCGGATTTTCCTTGCGGCGGTGCTGCTGCCATTGCTGGTCAACCTGTTGCTGCAAAGCTACGGCTGGCTGGTGATTCTCGGCCCTGGCGGGATGCTCAATCAGGCGCTGATGGGCCTGGGCCTGATCAAGCGGCCGATCATGCTGCTCTACAACCAGAACGGCGTATTGATGGGCCTGGTGCAAACCGCGTTCCCGTTGGCCGTGCTGCCGATTGCCAGCGCCATGCGCGGCGTTGCCCGCACTTATGAAGAAGCCGCCGCCACCCTTGGCGCCAGTCGCTTGCAGGTGTTTCGCCAGGTGGTGTTGCCGATGAGTTTGCCGGGGATCATCACCGGCGCGACGCTGGTGTTCGCCTACAACGCCAGCAGCTTCGTGGTGCCGTTGCTGCTCGGTGGTCGGCGCGTGCCGATGCTGGCGGTGATGGTCCATGACCAGATTGCCCCGCTGATGAACTGGCCCGCCGCGTCCGCCGCCGGTGTGGTGCTGATCGTCACCACGCTCGCGATCATGACCTTGTCCGAATACATCACTGGCCGTCGTCGGCGCATGCTGGAGGCTTCGCAATGAGCTCTGTGATCAAGAAGCGTCACTCGCTGTTGCCGGGCGATACCGGCAAGTTTGCCGGCATCCTCTCGGGCTTCATTTTGCTGCTGGCGGTGCTGCCGATCCTGACCATGATCGTCATGTCGTTCAGCGGCGCGTCGAACCTCGACTTCCCGCCCAGCAGCTACAGCCTGCAATGGTACAAGGCCGCCTGGCACACCTTCGTGTCGCCGGATGCCAGCGACGTGCTGAGCCTGGGCAAAGCCATGAGCACCAGTTTGCTGGTGGCCTGCCTGACCATGGTTTTCGCCACGATCATCGCAGTGCCGGCGGCCTATGCCCTGACCCGTTGTGAGTTCCGTGGCAAGGCCGTGGCGTTGCAGCTTATGTCTTTGCCTTTGGTGTTCCCGATGGTGGTGTTGGGGCTGGCCTTGCTGTTGGTGTTCGACAGTTTGCCGTTCCAGATCACCACCTCGCGGCTGGTGATTGCCCATGTGATTCTGGCGCTGCCGTTCGTGGTGAAGAACTGCACGGCAGCGATGCTTTCCATCGGCAGCGAAGTCGAAGAGGCCGCGCAAATGCTCGGTGCCTCGCCGCTGCGGGCGATTGTCGATGTGGTGGTGCCGTTGATGAAGTCGGGGATTCTGGCGGGCATGCTGCTGGCGTTCATCGTCTCGTTCAACGAATTCACCGTGACCTATTTTCTCTACACCATCGACGTCATGACCGTGCCGATCTGGATGTACAGCCGCACCGTGTCTTCGCTCGACCCAACCGTATTTTCGTTTGCCGTGCTGATCGTGCTGATCGACTTCGTGCTCATTTGGGCGCTGGAAAAGTTGGTTGGTGAAGGCGGCGTTTCGTTCTGATTTCTTGAGGTGATTCAAATGACTGGTCTGATTCTGGAAAACGTCGAGAAACATTACGGCTCGGCCTGCGCGGTAAAAGATGTGAACCTGCATTTGCCCGAGGGCAAGCTGGTGTGTTTCCTCGGGCCCTCGGGCTGCGGTAAAACCACCTTGCTGCGGATGATCGCCGGGCTCGAAACCCTGACCGGCGGCGAGATTCGCCTGGACGGTGAAGACATCGGCCATACGCCGGCGCACCAGCGCAATTTCGGCATGGTGTTTCAATCGCTGGCGCTGTTTCCGCACATGACGGTGGGGGAGAACATTGCTTATCCGCTGAAACTGCGCGGGGTCAGCAAGGTCGATCAGCAGGCGCGGGTGGTGGAGTTGCTTGAGCTGATTCAACTGCAGGAAATGATTGATCGCCCGGTGGCAAAACTCTCCGGCGGTCAGCGTCAGCGGGTGGCGATTGCCCGTGCGATTGCCTCGCACCCGAAAATCCTGTTGCTCGACGAACCGTTGTCGGCGCTGGACGCCAAGCTGCGTGAGTCGATGCAGGTGGAAATCCGTCAGCTGCAACAGCGTTTGAACATCACCACCATCATGGTCACCCACGACCAGCGCGAAGCCATGACCATGGCCGACATCGTGGTGGTGCTGGGTGAGCATCGGGTGCAGCAGGTGGGCACGCCGATCGAAATCTATCGGCATCCGGCCAATGAATTCGTCGCGGATTTTATCGGTTCGGGGAATATCTTTCCGGCCACGGCGCTGGGCAACGGTAAGGTCAGCTTGCCCGGTGGCGATGCGCTGCAAGTGCCAATCTGTAGCAGCATTGTGGTGGGGGAGAAGGTGAAAATGCTGATTCGCCCTGAGGATCTGCAACTGTCGCAGCCCCAAGCCACGGCGGGGAATCGCTTGCTGGGCAAGGTGACGTTTGTGCGGGATATCGGTGCGACGATTGAAACCACCGTCGAGTGTTCAGGGGTGTCGTTTACCGCGTTGAGCACGCCGTGTCAGGGGATTGGGTTGAGCATTGGCAATCCGGTGTCGGTGACGTTGCCGGCTGAGGCGTGCCGAGTGTTGAGCGCCTGACGTTAGTGGAGGGTTGCTCTTACTGGCCCCATCGCGGGCAAGCCCGCTCCCACAGGGTTCCGTGTACACCGGTCCTTGTGGGAGCGGGCTTGCCCGCGATAAGGCCATCAGCCACACAACAAATGTCGGATCAAACCGACAACCGCAACCGCGCCAAATCCCGCAGCGGTGGCGCGCCGAACAATCGGCTGTACTCACGGCTGAATTGCGAAGGGCTTTCATAGCCCACCCGATAACCCGCCGCCGAAGCTTCCAGCCCTTCGGCCAACATCAACCGTCGCGCTTCTTGCAGGCGCAGCTGTTTCTGATATTGCAGCGGACTCATCGCCGTCATCGCTTTGAACCGGTGGTGCAGCGTCGACACGCTCAGGTTCACTTCCCGTGCCAGATCATCGATGCGCAGCGGTTGTTCAAAGTTGCCGTTGAGCCATTTGATCGCCTGGCTGATGCGATGGCTCTGGCTGTTGGCGATAGCAATCTCATACAGCCGATGACCCTGTTGACTGCGCAATAACCGATACAGAATCTCCCGACGAATCAGCGGCGCCAGCATGGCGATGTCTTTGGGGGTGTCGAGCAAACGTGCCAGACGCAACACGGCGTCGAGCATGGCCGCGTCGATCCGCTCGACATACAGGCCGCGACCGGTGGGCCGCGTGGGTACGCCGATGGGCCCCGCGTCGGCAATCAGCGCGGTGATTTCCGCCGGGTCGATGTCCAGCCGCACCGCGAGGATCGGTTCCTCGGGCGAGACATTCACCACCCGACCGCTCAAGGGCATCGAGACCGATACCACCAGGTAATTCAGCGGGTCGTAATTGAAGTATTCGTCCGCCAGCCGAACCTCCTTGCGTCCCTGGGCCATGATGCACAGGGCCGGTTGGGCTAGCCCCGGGGCGAAATCATGGGATTTACTGTGACGCGACATGAACAGCGAGCCGACGGCGGTGGCGTAGGAGCCATCGTCCAGCGTGTTGCGGCGGATGAGGTCGGCCAGTTCCGCGCGCTGTTTTTCCATGTCGGCGGGAAGCGGAGCCTGAAAGTGATCGAGCGACGACATGCAGGGAATCCTCCGTGAAGTGTTGGTCATGGGCTGAGCTTAAATTTGTGCAAGGGACAGCGGTAGACACATCCTGCCAAAAGCTTGCCTGATTCTGCATGGGCTTCGTGTGCCGCCCGGTCATGACGTGACGCAGATGGGCAGCGCCTACACAAAACGCGTGTGACAGTGATGTGACGGGTTTTACCGGTTGTTACAGGTGTTGAGCCAAGTCTCGCAGGATTGTGCAATGCGTCGGCAGAAATCGACTAACGATGACCATGGCACGCCGCCTAATCTTGGATCCTGTCGCAGCCCGTCCCCGGCTGCCACTGAATGACCTGGGAGGGTTGAACATGTCTACGCAAATCCCCGTCAGTCATATGGCCTTCGTCCGCGCCCGCGCCGGGCGTTCGGCAGAACTCGGTGTGCGCTTGAGCGCCCTGATCGAGCCGTCGCGCAACGCACCGGGTTGCTTGAGCTTCGCCCTGCAGCACTCACAATGCGATTCCGAACTGTGGCTGGTGTCCGGTTTCTGGGCCAACCAGCAGGCCATGACCGCTTACTTCGGCAGCCCGGCGATGCAGATTTTTGCCGAATTGGTGCAGGAGCTGGTGGTCAACAGCCTGGATTTCCACACCTTCAAGGATGTCTCGGCGGCCCAGGCCCTTGGCCAGTCCCCGGTAGAGGTACACAAACTGGCCGGTTGAGGGTTTAATGGCGCAATTCTCCATCAGCCAGGATCCGCGACATGGCACGCAAAGCCTTTGAACATTTCGAAGCCGTTTCAGCCGTAGTACCGGGCGAGGGCGGTTACCACGCCGCGATTGCCGTCAAAGCCCTCGGCGGTTCCGGTGCCCCGGTTTTTCACAAAGTGCTGGAAGGCCAGACCTTCAAGACCGCTCATGAAGCCGACGAGGCCGCGGCCAAAGAATTGACCCGCCTCCAGGACGTCAAAGAAAACGCCGACCTGCTCTGGTAATCACTTGACCGCCCCCGGGCGGAACATCTTGAACAGTGCCTCTGGCCCCAGCTGAAAATAATCCGCCGGCCCGCCGCCGCGCAGAATCGGTTCTGCCGCGGCGGTGTCGTACACCCCATCTTTCAACAGCCATTTGGCGATGTGCACGGCGACCACTTCGCCGAGAATCAGCCAGCTCGGCACCACTTCCTTGTTGGCACGCTGCAACTGAATGATCTGCGTGACCTTGCACTCGAAGGACACCGGGCTTTCGGCAACCCGTGGCACCTGAATGATTTTCGACGCGGCGGTGGTCAGCCCGGACAGTTCGAACTCGTTGACCTCAGGCCCAACCATGGCGCAGCTCTGGTTCATCTGCTCGGCCAGCGGACGCGTCGCCAGGTTCCAGGCGAACTCGCCGGTCTGCTCGATGTTGTTCAGGCTGTCTTTGCGCCCGACGCTGGAAAAACCAATGATCGGCGGGATGTAGTTGAAGGCGTTGAAAAAGCTGTACGGCGCCAGGTTCAGGCGACCGTTGGCGTCCTGCGAAGAGATCCAGCCGATGGGGCGCGGGCCGACGATGGCGTTGAACGGGTCATGCGGCAGGCCGTGGCCGTTGGCGGGTTCGTAGAAATGGATGTCGTCGGTCATGGACGGGGTTCCTGAGGCTTTGTTTCGAGATCGATCATAGTGCAAGGACGAGCGGGTTATTTCCAGCGATGAGATCTAATGTGGGCTTGCCCGCGATAGCGGTTTAACAGTCAACACAGATGTTGAATGTTACGGCCTCATCGTGAGCAAGCCCGCTCCCACATTCGACCGCATTCTTCTGAAAGAACTCGGTCAACCTGTGGGAGCGGGCTTGCCCGCGATGAGGCCGGTACAGCCGCCATCAATGTTGCTGTCAGTTCGTCTCGATCCGCGAATGCTTGCGGGTGTCTTTCATGGTCACATACACCAGCAACGACACCGCGATGCACGCCGTGACATACCAGTAGTAACCGGTTTCCATGCCGATGCTCTTGAACCACAGCGCGATGTATTCAGCGGTACCGCCGAAGATCGACACGGTCAGCGCGTACGGCAGGCCAACACCCAGTGCACGGATTTCGGTGGGGAACAGTTCGGCTTTGACCACCGCGTTGATCGAGGTGTAGCCGCTGACGATGATCAGCGCCGCCATGATCAGGAAGAACGCGCCCCACCAGGTCTGGATGGTGTGCAGGGTGGTCAGGATCGGTACGGTGAACAGGGTTCCGAGAATACCGAAGGCGATCAGGATCGGTCGACGACCGACTTTATCCGACAGCCCGCCGATGATCGGTTGCAGGCACATGAACAGGAACAGCGTGGCCGCGGAAATCGTGGTGGAGTCGGAAATGCTCATGCCGACGGTGTTCACCAGGTATTTCTGCATGTACGTGGTGTAGGTGTAGAACGCCAGCGTGCCGCCCATGGTCAGGCCGACCACGGTCATCAGTTCTTTCGGATGGCGCAGCAAGGTGCGCATCGCGCTTTCCTTGGACTTTTCTTTCTTGGTGAACGACTCGGTTTCTTCCATACCGCGACGCAGGTACAGCGCGACCACGGCACACAGCGCGCCGATGGCGAACGGGATGCGCCAGCCCCAGGCGTACAGCTCCTCGGTGGTCAGAAAGTTTTGCAGCACGATCAGCACGCCCAGCGCTATGAGTTGACCGGAGATCAGAGTCACGTACTGGAAGCTGGAGAAGAAGCCACGACGTTCCTTGGTAGCCATCTCGCTCAAGTAAGTGGCCGAGGTGCCGTACTCGCCACCGACCGATAGGCCTTGCAGCAAACGGGCGAACACCAGCAGGATCGGCGCGCCAATACCGATGGTTTCATAGCTCGGGCTCAGGGCGATCAGCAGCGAGCCGAAGCACATCAGGTAGACCGAGGCCATCAGGGCCTTTTTGCGCCCGACTTTGTCGGCATACAGGCCCATCAGCCAGCCACCGATCGGGCGCATCAGGAAGCCCACGGCGAAGATCGCGGCGGTGTTCAGCAGTTGTGCGGTGGTGTCGCCTTTGGGGAAAAAGGTCTTGGCGAAATACAAAGAGAAGGCGGCATAGACATACCAGTCGTACCACTCGACCATGTTGCCGACAGAGCCGCTGAAGATCGATTTGATCCGGCTGGCGGTGGTTTTTTCTTTGACCGGCACGGCAGCCGACCCAAGGGGCAGGGTGTTGGAGTTATCCATTGAAGGATCCTCGTTTAATTGTTTTTGTGGAGCGCGTTAAAACGCAGCCTGCTGGTGCTATAGCAGGAGCTGTGCCAAGGGGAGGAGGGCCGGTTTAGAGGGGGTGGCGGGATTTATTGAGCGGAAATCCGCTTATGGAATTGGGGTTGGCAAGCGGAAATACGCCGGAGCTGATCGTTCCCACGCTCCGCGTGGGAATGCCTCAACGGACGCTCCGCGTTCGGCTTTTGGGACGCGGAGCGTCCCGGGCTGCATTCCCACGCGGAGCGTGGGAACGATCATTCGCCGAGGAACATCTCACGGCTCAACCCATGCCGCTGCATCTTTTCATTAAAGGTACGACGCGGCAGTTGCAGTTCTTCAAGCACCGCTTTCACATCACCTTTATGTCGGGTCAATGCCGCGCGCAGGCAATGCGCTTCGAAGGCTTCTTGCTGCGCCGCCAGCGACTGGCCGGGATCGATCCCCACCGGCTCCGGTTCGTCCAGGCCCAGCACTTGGCGCTCGGCGACGTTCGCCAGTTCGCGCACATTGCCCGGCCAGTCGTGGCTCAGCAGATGGCTCAATTGCGGCCCGCTCAAGGGTGCAAAGGTGCGACCCAAACGCTCGGCGGCACTCTGCGCGAAGAACTCGAACAACAGGGGAATGTCTTCACGCCGATCGCGCAACGGTGGCAGCCGCAACTCGGCGACGTTCAATCGATAGGCCAGATCTTCGCGAAAACGTCCGGCCCGGGCTTCCTCCAGCAAGTCGGGTTTGGTCGCGGCGATGATCCGCAAATCCACGTGGATGCTCTGGTTGGAGCCCAATCGCTCCAGTTTCTGCTCCTGCAACACCCGCAGCAGTTTCACCTGTTGGGCCAGGGGCATGCTTTCGATTTCATCGAGAAACAGCGTGCCGCCATCGGCGTATTCGAGCTTGCCGATACGTTTGCCCTGGGCACCCGTGAACGCGCCGCTCTCATGACCGAACAGCTCGGCCTCGAACAACTGCTCGGGAATCGCCGCGCAATTCAGTGCCACGAAGGGTTTGTCTGCACGGGGACCGAAGTCGTGCAGGCAACGGGCAACCAATTCCTTGCCACTGCCGGTTTCGCCCCGGATCAGCACGTTGACCGGCAGCGTCGCCAGCTCCAGCACCTGCCGGCGCAGCGTTTGCAAACCACGGGATACACCCAGCAGGGTGGCATCGAGTTTGGCGCGATTGTCTGCCTGTTCGTGCAGGGCACGGTTTTCCAGCACCAGTCGGCGCTTGTCCAGAGCGCGGCGCAGGCTGCTCAGCAGGGTTTCCGGGCTGAAAGGTTTTTCGAGGAAATCATAGGCGCCGTCGCGCATCGCTTCGACGGCCATCGGCACATCGCCGTGACCGGTCAGCAGGATCACCGGCAAGTCGGCATCGCGGCGCTGGACTTCGGCCAATAGCTCCAGCCCGGTCATGCCGGGCATGCGCACATCGCTGAGGATCACACCGGGGAAATGTCTGGGCAGTTGCGCCAGGCACTCATCGGCGCGGCTGAACAGCTGCACCTCGAAGCCGGACAAGCTCAGCCACTGTTCGACGGCGCTGCGGATGCTGCTCTCGTCATCGACCACCATCACCGAATTGAGCATCAGATGTGCGCCTCCAGATCGATCGGCAAGGTCAGGGTGAACACCGCGCCGCTTTCGCCATTATCGACACTCAGGCGTCCGCCCGCTTCGTGAACGATAGCGAAGGAGACGGCAAGCCCCAGGCCCAGGCCATCACCCACCGGTTTGGTGGTGAAGAACGGATCGAACACTTGCCCCAGGTTCTCTTCGGCAATGCCACCGCCGTTATCGGCGACGGTCAGATGCCACAATTGTTCATCGGCTTCGAGGCGGATTTCCAGACGTTTGCAGGGTTTGTCGTGCATCGCATCCAGGGCGTTGCGCAGCAGGTTGATCAGCACCTGCTCCAGACGAATCGCATCGCCACGTACCCAGGCCGGGCGGGTCAGGTGCAGCACAGTGCTGATGTGCTCATCACGCAGGCGCGCATCCAGTAACTGCAAGGATTGATCGACCACCGCCGCCAGGTCCAGCCGTTCGCGCAGACCGCTGGGGCTTTTGCGGGCGAAGGTTTTCAGGTGGCCGGTGAGGGCGGCCATGCGCGTGAGCATGTCGTCCACCGGTTTGAGCGCCTTGTAGGCGTCCTCGACCCGACCGTGATCGAGCAGCAGCCTCAGCGTCGCAAGCTGCATGCGTTGGGCGGTCAGCGGCTGGTTGATTTCATGGGCCAGCGCCGCCGACATCTGCCCGAGGGCCGCGAGTTTGGCCGATTGCACCAGCCCGTCCTGGGCGGTGCGCAGGTCGCGGGTGCGTTCTTCCACCAGTTGTTCGAGTTCTTCACGACTGCGCTGGCGCATTTTGGCCAGGCGCCAGCGCTGGTTGAGGAACAGCAGCAAAAACACGATGGCCAGCCACACCCCGGCGGCGGCGAGCCCGGCGTTGCGGCGGTCTTCGAAAGCGATCTGCGGGCGGCGCAGCAGGTGCAGCGTCCAGCCTTCGGCGGCCAGCGGCAGCGATTCCCACAGGTAATCCGCCGCTCCGTCGGGGCCATCGACCCGGGTTAGCGCACTGTTGTCGTCGAAGCGCCGCACCGATTGATAGTCAAGCGGGGTCAGCGGTTGTTTGTCGTATTGGCGCGTGGCCTTGAGCTCGGCGCGGTCGCTGTCGCCGAGCGGTTTCAATTGGCGATAGCGCCAACCGGGCTGATTGGCGATGAAGATGATCCCGCGCGCATCGCTGACCAGCAAGGTGTCGCTGCCCTGGCGCCATTCGCGCTCAAGCTCCGGGAATTCGAGTTTGACCACCATGGCACCGAGGAACTCATCACCGTCGCCGGTCACTGCACTGGACAGAAAGTAACCCGGAATGCCGCTGGTGACGCCCACCGCGTAAAAGCGCCCGGTGCCTTGGGTTCGCGTCTGGCTGAAGTAGGGGCGGAAGCCATAGTTGTGGCCGACGTAACTGCTGGGCAAACGCCAATTGCTGGCGGCCACGGCCCGGCCGGTGCGGTCGAGCAGTTCCAGGGTCGAGGACTGCGCGGCGCCGTTGATTTTTTCCAGTTTGCGATTCAACGCAAGCTGCTGTTCGGGGCTCACCTCACCGCTTAGCGCGGCGCGCAGTTCCGGGTCCAGCGCCAATACGGCGGGCAGGGCGCGGTAGCGGTCGATCAGGGTGTGCAGGGAATTGGCGTACAGCGACAATTGCTGATTGGCGCGGGCAGCGTCCTCCACCAACGCCTGGCGTTCGGCGTGGCGGATGGCCAAAGTGGCCGCAAGAATGGCCCCGGCGATTATCGACAGGGCATAAAGCAATCGGTGCAAGGATTGTGAAGTCGCGAGCATAGGGAATATCGACGCAGGTGCGGGTAGGCACGATAGCATGCAGCGCAGGTTTTCCCTGACATTGATACGTGTCGATCACCCCGCGCTACCTCTTATCCTCGCCTGTTCAAACAGCCTTTTTTCGTTGGAGATGCTCGGTTACCCGAGGACGCAGATCCAGGACACGCTGCATCTTCCCTTTTACTACAGTTTCGGTTTCCTCCAGCCGACGGCGAGTTCCAGCTGCTAGCGTTATATGCTTGCCACCGAGATTTTCAAGCTCCTCCAAAGCCGAATCATATTTCTTTTTTTCAGTATTCAGAAAGTCACTCAGCAAATAGACGCCTTGTTCTACCAACTCAAGATCTCTTGGTCCAAGTGTGTCATTAAGCGCCTCAGTCATTTCTACACTCAGGCGAAAGAATGCAAGAAACTTTTCCAGATGAGTACTTTTGCCGGTCAGCGTATCAGCGGCCCCAATCGTCCCGGCCATCAATGTTTCCTTGTTTCCGTCCGTTTGCCGCGGGTCGTATTTCTCTAGTATTTTTCTAATCTCAGTTCTTATGCGAACTGGCTCTGCATCTTTTGTGATATCGCCCCAATCGTAGTCGTCGCTTTTCGGTAAGAGCGGGTATCCGAAAGCGTTTTTCTGGCCGGCGCTGTCAATTGCATTACCAGCTACATCCGCTGCCAAGGCAGCCGTCCCAATACCAATCGTTGAGCCTGCCGCCACGTTGCCGCCGGTCACGAGCGTGCCGGCAGTTATCGCCAAACTACCAACGACACCTGCGATCATTGCAGACGCCAAGACATTGACCAATGTGAGCGCAGCCCTTTTACCACTGGATTTGTAGATATCCCTGGTCCGGTTAAGGTTGTTGAATTGATAAATCGACCTGTTCAGCCTGGATTCGACCGTTGTAAGCAGATTTGAGTAGCGATCAATGACGGCCTTCAGTTCATCCGGCGTTCGCTGTTGCCCGTCATCATCGAAATAGTTCGTCGGATTGTTCCCCACAAACCCATACAGATTCAGCCCGTCCACATCTCCTGCCGGATCGGCGCTGACCCAGCGTTGCAACCATGGCGCGTAATATCGCGCGCCGTAGTAGTACAAGCCGCTGACATCCATTTCCTTGCCCGAATAGCGGATGATTTTGTAGACGACTTCGATCAACGAGCGCGCCGCCATCCACGCGGTGGCGCCGAATGGGTAGTAGCCTTCGTGGCTGATCAATTGCGCCTGTTGGTCCAGTTCCATCAGGCAGGAGCCCAAGTGATCGTCCAGGCTGTAGCGCAGTTGATCGCTGCCGATGTTCGCCGGGTCGTTCTCCCAGTGCAGGCAACGGACGCTGCCGAAGCCGGCGGTAAGGGTGATGACGTGCAGTTCTTCGCCGTTGTCTTTGGTGCGGATTTCCAGCCCCGGCAAATAGCGCACTTCGTGAATGTGACTGGTTTTCGCGGTATGGGTTTCGTGGCGTTTATAGACCCGCACGCCCTGGCTGTAGCGGTAGTGTTCTTCGTCGTCGGGGCCGTTGTCGCGATGGACCAGAGTCACCGAGGTCAGTTGATCGCGAGCGTTCCATTGCATGGGCTGGCCGGGTTGCAGGGCCAGCAGGTTGCCGTGGCGATCGAACAGTTTGTCGAATTGCGGGTCGGGATCCCCTGAGGTCCAGCGCACGCCACGATTGCTGGCTGGGTCGATGAACATCTCGCGGGTATGACAGGCGCCCTCGCGCACATGGCAGAGCTTGATCAGATTGCCGCCGCGATCGTAGTCGTAAGTTTGCGTGTAGTTGAGCCGGTTGTTGGGATCGGTTGGTTGGGGCAGGCCCGGAATGTCCGAAGGCGGGCCGTCGTCGTAGCCGCTGGCGCTGTGCAATCGGTACAGCGAGTCGTACCTGAATTCGCGATGGCCATCGACCCGCTGATTGGCGAAATGGCTGGGCGTGAACACATGGTCGAGGATGCGGGTAACGTTGCCCACCGGGTCGTATTCGTATTCGAAGTCTTGAAGGGACGGCTGCTGATTTTCTTGTGCAGATTGCCGCTGCAGACGTGCATCGGTCGGGTCGTAGCGCCAACGGCTGATTACGCCGTTACCCGCCTGTTGCTCAATGATTTGCCCGGCGGCGTTGTACTGCGCGTCCTGCAACACGGGTTGCCAATCGGTTTGCCCCTTGAGCCGCAACTGCACCTGTTTGATTTGCCCGGCGAGGTCGTAGCGCGATTGTTGCTGGTGTTCGCCGGCATCGATCTGCTCCAGAACGGCGCCCAGCGGGTTGTAGGTGCGGTGGCTGACAAAGGCCTTGGCATCGTGAAAGGTGCGGGTTTCGCCCAGCGGCTGCCCGAGCAGGCCGTAGCTGCCGAGGCGCAAGGTGCCCGACGGATCCACCAGCGCAAGCAACTGGCCACGCAGGTTATGACCGGCGTCGGCCGAGGCATCGGCGTAGGTGAAGGTGTCGACATCCGGCCGGGCGTTTTCCTCGACGGCCACCACGCGTAGTTGATTATCGTAGGTCATGCGCCAATGGCTGCCGCGCTCGTCCCAGCGCTGCGACGTCTCCCCGGCCAGCCCCGGCAGGCTCAGGCGCCAGCCGGCATCGACGCTGTCGATTTTCAAGGGCGTGCCGCCCAACCCGTAAACGGTGGTGATGTTGGGCGTGGGCAGGCGCGGATCCTGTTGCGTCACCCGCCGCCCGGCAACGTCATGCTGCTGGCGGGTTACCAGGGCAGCAGCCGTTTCACCGGCAACCGTGCGCAGATAAGCGACCTGGCGAACCGGCAAGCCTCGGCCGTCGCTCGCCATGAGCGAAGGCGTGCGCCGATGAACCCTGACAGACATCAGTGCAAAGTGCTCTGTTGCGGCGGTGAAGGCTCAGCGGTGTCATTGAAGTCTTCGCTGATGTGGTACCAGGGATGATACGTCTCGCGGGAGAAATACCCTTTGGCGTTGATCAGCTTGATCGCGCGGCCCGGCACGTCATAGAACAGCTGATCGAAATAGCCAAGCTGGTGCAGGGACTGGTCGTCGACATAGCCATGGGTGTTGGCGAAAAACGGTCGGAACTGTCGAACCGGCAGGCCTTTGTTGTTGTATTCGACCCGTTCGCTGATGCGCCAGCGCGGGTCGGTGAATACCTCAAGATACTGACCATTCTCGATGATCAGCTTGCCGTCGGTATCCACCGCATAAGCCATGCCCGGTTCGACCAATTGCTGGGTTTGCAGCGCCCGGCCGAAGCCGTCCACGCAGGCTTTGACGATCTGGATCTGTGCCGGAACCGGATCGTCGGGGTAACGGTCGGCGCTGAGGACGACGCTGTGTACCGGCTCGCGGCGAACCGTGGCGATGAGTTCGCTCAACGCTTGTTTCGACACAGTCAGGTCGGTGCCTTGCTGCAAACGTTGGCGGGCGCTGGCGCAAATGTGTCCGCTGGGAAGGACATCACCGTTGGCGATCCATTCGGCGAGCAGTTCGGGGCTGACGGTCGGCGGCAGTTGCCCCATCCAGCTGAACAGATCCTTGCGCAACGTGCTGGCGGCTTTTTGAATGGCATCCACCGGGTTCTCGATGGCCGGGTCCGGGCGATGATCCACCGGGCGCACGAACTCGCTCAGCGATCTGAAGCCTGCGTCGCTACCGTTTTCGGTGCCGAAAAAACTGATGGCCAAGGGCTGCCCGGACGGTTCGTAAATGGCTTCCTGAGTATTGTCGTTGGCATCGATGATGCGCACCGGTTGCAGTGCGTGATAGTCGTATTCGATCCGGGTGGTACAGCCATCGGGCAGTTCGACGCTTTTGATCGCCAGACGGTAGGTGTCGTATTCGGCTTTCGTCACGCCGTGGCTGGGCGTCTCGTGGTACTCGAGCACTTTGTAAAAACCGTCGAGATTGTCGTACTTCGCGAAACCGTAGCGGGCGGACCACAGGTTGTCTTCGTCGTCGGCCGGCGGCGGTGTTTCGAACAGCAACTTCATAGGGGTGTAACCGATTTTCGCCAGCTCGTCCCGGATGTCGAAGGGTGGCGGCAGTTCGCTGTAGGCGTCCAGCGCGGTCTTGTCCAGTTGCGCGACCTCCAGCGGGCCGGTCAGGGCTTCGTATTCGGCCTTGCCATCGGGCATCAGCGACTGATCTTCGGTCTTGAGGTAACGCTGCACCGACTGTTGGGTCAGCACTCGCAGGGCATTCCACTCGCCGGAATCCTGATGATCGGTAATTTCCTTAAACGTAATTTTGTCCGGCTCAAGGCCGCCGGGCAGCGAGCCTTTGGGCAAGATCAGCGCATTGGCGCGCTGCTCATAGGGCAAGCCCAATCGCCGATGCTGCGGATCGGCATCCAGATCGATGAACCGGGCACGGGTCTCGCTCAGGTAGTACGACTGCTGAGCGTCGTCATGGGCGTCGCACCACCACTGTTGTTCATCGGAGTCGGTAAAGGGCGGGGTGTCCCCTGCGGTTCGGCGGCGTGCGTAGCTGATGGCCACCGAGTGGGTGGGCAGACCATATTTGCTCCAGCGCAGATTGATTTCATGCTGGCACAAGGGGTCGTCGATAAATTGTTCGTACCGGTAGCTGATCTTCTCTACCGGTAGAGGCAGGATGATTGCATCGGGATAGTGATCACCTTTAGGTCGCACCTGGCGCACCAGATAGCGATGTTCTGTGACCGTGTAAGGCTGTGCCGTGAGCGGGTCGTCTTCGCCGTTGTAGGTTTCGACTCGCATGAGCGTCCCGGACATCCCACGGGCGATTTCATACTTGATGGTTTCGTCGGGTGGCGGGAAGGGCACATCGCACTCGTTGATGGCGTCATATTCGCTGAGCAATGTCTCTCCCAGCGGGAATGCTTCGGGATCCCTGTCGAAATAGCCGTCACGTGGCCTGTCCATGAACTGGCCGATAATGAACCAGCTACGGACCCGGGTTTGCGCCGTGAAGCCGACATCATCATCGCCCGTGGCACTTTCGCTGTCGGTCTGTTCCAGATAGCCAAAGCCCCGGTACTCACGAGCAAGCGGGTCGTAATAACCCTCGCGGTACTTGACCCCCTGGCTCAGGCAGTTGCCGGTGATTTCGTCCAGCTGCAGTTGCCGACTGACAACCTGCACATTGAGCGGCAAAAAGCACGCCGGGACTTCCTGCGGTTTTGCAAGAAGCCGTTCCTGCTTTTCATCCAGCCATTCCTGCGCCGAACTGCGGTAGACGACGCGGGCGCTGCATCCCATGTTGTTGTTGCTGGATGTGATCAGATAGGGCTTGGCCGACACAAAGTCGTAGCGCCAATGGCGCGGTTTCATGTGCGGCACCGTCAGGATCAGGCTGGCACAGCCCAGGCCTTGCAGGTCGGCGAACGTGACCTCGCACAGTCGGTCGTATCGCACGCCCACAGGCCATGGCACGCTGATCGGGTCTTTTTCCAGGCCTTTGCCGCCACGATTCAGGTAAATCTCGAACGCATCGGATTTCAGATAGATCAATGCCGGTGCGCCGGATCCGTCGAGGTCGGCGATCCGCACCCGTGCGCAATCGAACTCGTCGTACTTGAACTCAGGACCGCTGAGCACCCGCCCCATACCGAACTTGCCGTGCCCCAGATTAGGCCAGCATTTGATTTCGTCGTGGCGAATGCGGCACAGCTCGGTCGTGTCGCTGCCCAGCAGGTTACCCAGAAACACCAGTTCGCTGGCGGCATTGCCGAACAAGGGCAGCCGGTCATCGCCGGGCTCATGGGGAACCTCTTCGGCCTGCTGGAAACCGTCCTCTAGGTTGTTGCGGTAAAAGCGCACGGAGCGTGGCCCGATCACTGCCAGCGAAAGAAGCCCCTCGCCAGCCAGGTCGCCCAGCTGTGAGTACGCACTGAAAAACTCTACCGGGAACTGGGCGAAGGTCTTGAATTCGGCCCATGTGCGATCTGCATTCAACGTGCGCAATCCACTCAAGCCCGGTTGGGCCGTGATCCAGTCGAGACGGCCGTCGCCGGTCAAGTCGGTCAGTATCTGCAGCACAGGCTTACTGCGGTTCGCCACCGGAATGTTCTCCAGCGCTTTCCACGGGCTGTAGCCGATGTCATCAGGCCCTGACGCGGCGCGCATCGGTTCCCGGTAATACCAGCACTGGTCATGGCGGCAGAGAAAACCCGGCAAGCCTTCGCCGTAAAGGTCGACGCATTGGTAGAAACCGCCATCCTCGATGCCCGGCATATTGTCGGGTTCGAGCAACCGTACTGGCGTTTTGTTGAGGCTGAAAGGTGAATGCTCGAACTGCACCGGCGGAGTGTTTTCCACAGCGCCGCTGGCATCCCAGGCCTGATAGTGGGCCGAGGTGATCTGGCTGTAGCTCCATTGCGGTGTGTTCTGGTTGTACTTAAGCAGTAGCCGCCGAACCAATGCCGGTTCGGCGCCCAATTCGGCGGGAAAGTGGTGAAACATCAGCACCTGCTGACAGAGCCGGCGTGTGCCCACTTCAAAACCGTGCCCAAAGGCCGAAAAGGCATCCGGACGGGTCAGCCAGGGTTGCAGAGTGTAGCCGTCATAGGCGGGTTTTTCGGTCAGTGAAAGGGTGCGTTCACCGTAGTCGAACAGCAAATGAAAATGCCAACCCAGATCGGCCGGGGTTTCGACCGTCCAGGTGTACAGGTCCTGGCTGGCGGTGAAGTTGCCGTATAACGCCCGACGCAGGTAACGCTGGGCGCGGTAGTCATGGACGGGGTCGGGGTCTTGATCGTCCGCCTTGTAATCGAAACAAATATGCTCGCCGTGGGCGGTCATGCTTTCGCAAAGCAACCAGACACCCACGCGTAGCGGATCGTCAGGGGCCGCTACGCGCGAATCCGCTGTTTTGCCGTACATATGCAATGAGCCATCGGCGCCGTATACAAGCCAGAACATGGGCTTGTGCTCGTCAGGCGTCAGGCTTACCGGCTGCCAGCGTTCCCTGATGGTGAAAACGCTTTCGACCTCTGGCGAATAACGGACCACCGAGTGAAGACCGATGTCCTTGCCGTTGAAGCTGCTTTCGAACCGGGACTTGATCGTGCCGTCCGCATTGCGTTCGGGCATGCAGATCTGGGCATCGTGACCGATGATCTCGTCATCATCGCCATAACGCGGCACGCCCTTGTTGGTCCGGCGCCGGATTTGACCGCTGCCCAGATTCCAGCCAATGCCGAACGGGCCGTTTCCAGACTGACTGCTGTAAGTCAGCGACAACTGCGGGGTGGCGGCGCGGCCGCTGGAAATGGGCAGTGGCAGCTGGAACGACGCTTCGCCGGTCGGGCCCACGGCGCTGAAACCCTGGCCGATCATGGCGATCGAGGAGCTTTTAGTGATGGAAGGCGTGGTGATGCTGAGGTCTTGATCGGCCATGGTTTCATCCAATGCGCACGCGTTGGGCGTGGGTGGATTAACGCTATCAAGGTTGAGGCGGGACGTAACCTGTCATATCTGACAGGAGAGGGCTGCTTTTTTTAGATTGAGTTGGCCAAGCGCAAAGTTTTTCTATCGCGAACGGTTGGAACGCTGGATAAAAAAACGGCCGGGTCATCCATAACGATGAACCGGCCGTGCGGGCAGACTGAAGCGCTTACTGCACTTCTACCGCCAGGCTTTCACTGATCTTTTGCTGCCAGATGGCAGGACCGGTGATGTGTACCGACTCACCCTTGCTATCGACTGCAACAGTGACCGGCATGTCTTTGACGTCGAACTCGTAGATCGCTTCCATGCCCAGTTCGGCGAAAGCCACCACGCGGGATTTCTTGATCGCTTGCGCCACCAGGTAAGCCGCGCCGCCGACCGCCATCAGGTAAACGGCTTTGTGGTCCTTGATCGCTTCGATCGCGGTCGGGCCGCGCTCGGATTTGCCGATCATGCCCAGCAGGCCGGTTTGCTCGAGGATCTGACGGGTGAACTTGTCCATTCGCGTTGCCGTGGTCGGGCCGGCAGGGCCAACCACTTCTTCGCGTACCGGATCAACCGGGCCGACGTAGTAGATGAAGCGACCCTTGAGGTCCACCGGCAAGGTTTCACCCTTGTTCAGCATCTCGACCATGCGCTTGTGCGCGGCGTCGCGACCGGTGAGCATCTTGCCGTTGAGCAGGACGGTTTCGCCCGGCTTCCAGCTCTGCACTTCTTCCGGAGTCAGGGTGTCGAGGTTGACGCGACGGGCCGACGGGCCGGCTTCCCAGACGATTTCCGGGTAGGCGTCCAGCGGTGGCGCCTCCAGCGAGGCCGGGCCGGAACCGTCGAGCACGAAGTGCGCGTGACGGGTGGCGGCGCAGTTGGGGATCATGCACACCGGCAACGAAGCGGCGTGGGTCGGGTAATCCATGATCTTCACGTCGAGCACGGTGGTCAGGCCACCCAGGCCCTGGGCGCCGATGCCCAGTTGGTTGACCTTCTCGAACAGCTCCAGGCGCATCTCTTCGATACGGTTCTGCGGGCCGCGTGCCTTGAGCTCGTGAATGTCGATGGACTCCATCAACACTTCCTTGGCCATGACGGCGGCTTTCTCGGCGGTGCCGCCGATGCCGATGCCGAGCATGCCCGGTGGGCACCAGCCGGCGCCCATGGTCGGAACGGTTTTCAGCACCCAGTCGACGATCGAGTCGGACGGGTTGAGCATGGCCATTTTCGACTTGTTCTCGGAACCGCCGCCCTTGGCTGCCACGTCCACTTCCACGGTGTTACCCGGAACGATGGAGTAGTGGATAACGGCCGGGGTGTTGTCCTTGGTGTTTTTACGAGCGCCCGCCGGGTCGGCGAGGATCGAGGCACGCAGGACGTTTTCCGGCAGGTTGTAAGCCCGGCGCACGCCTTCGTTGATCATGTCGTCCAGGCCCATGGTGGCGCCATCCCAACGCACGTCCATGCCCACACGCACGAACACGGTAACGATGCCGGTGTCCTGGCAGATCGGGCGGTGGCCGGTGGCGCACATGCGCGAGTTGATCAGGATTTGCGCGATGGAGTCGCGGGCTGCCGGCGATTCTTCACGCAGGTAGGCCTCGTGCATCGCCTGGATGAAGTCCACGGGGTGGTAGTAGGAAATGAATTGCAGGGCGTCGGCAACGCTCTGAATCAGGTCGTCTTGCTTGATCACGGTCATGAGTCGCGCTCCTCTAAAAGACGGGAACATTCAATAAGGTGCTTGCAGCTTGGGTGCATCGGTCGGTTGCAAGCACCTTTCTAAGGCACGCCGGGCATGCTGGCGCGACGCTAAAAAGGCGCGGCAGTATACCGCGCCTCGATGGCGGGCACATCCGTTGACAGTCAAACGTTGGTCGCATACCGCCCACCTATGAATATTGGCGAATGGCCTTTGTGGCGAGGGGGCTTGCTCCCGTTCAGCTGCGAAGCAGTCGTAATGGATTTATCGCAGTTCAATTGAAAGAAGGCAGAGGGCTGCTTCGCAGCCCAGCGGGAGCAAGCTCCCTCGCCACAGGATTATCTCGAGATGGGGTCA
The DNA here is from genome assembly GCF_963970905.1 of Pseudomonas sp. EL_65y_Pfl2_R96. NCBI lineage: Bacteria > Pseudomonadati > Pseudomonadota > Gammaproteobacteria > Pseudomonadales > Pseudomonadaceae > Pseudomonas > Pseudomonas sp. EL_65y_Pfl2_R96. Next base: position 256,185 of record NZ_CAXAQH010000003.1, read on the forward strand.
TGGTTTTGACGCCAGTTTTTTTGCCCCTAAAATTGAATGGTCATTTATCAGACACGCCACTAAAGTGGCATTCGGTCTGTAGAGTAGAGACGCTCCGACAGCCTCCTTCCTCACGGTGAATCAACGATTGACCCATAACGCCATCCAGCGGCTTTTGCTTAAACGCTTTGCCCTCGCGGCCGGCACCTACGCCCTGGCTTTGCTGCTGCTGTGGCTGGCGTTTTACACCGGCCATTACGATGACTCGGTCACCGGCATGGTGATCGGCAGCGTGTTGGTGGGGCTCAGCCAGGGGGTGTTGTTCGCGGTGTTTTACAGCGGCGCTAACCTGCGTTTCTCTGATCCCAGCCTGACTGAAGTGCAGATACTGCTGGGGCTGGGTTGGCAAACCTGGCTGATCGCCCATCTGGACGAGGCTCGCGGCGCGTTTCTGGTGTTTTACCTGCTGATTCTGTTATTCGGGCTGTTTCATCTTTCGCGCATGGCCATTGTGCGTTGCGCGTTGCTGGTGTTCTTCAGTTTCAGCGCCATCACCTTGTGGAAGGGCTACCACTTTCAGCTGACCGACCCGACGCTGGCCCTGTTACAGGTGTGCGTGCTGTTTGTGGTGCTTGGTTGGCTGGTGCTTTACGCCCGCTACGTCCAGATGTCACGCCAGCGTATGCGTCAGCGGCGGTTCGCCTTGCAGGCGCATCAGGACACCCTGCGCGGGATGATGCGCCAGCTCGAAGACCTGGTGGCGACCGACGAACTCACCGGGCTGTTCAACCGCCGACATTTCCTGCGTCTGGCCTCCCGCGAGTTGAACGCCATGGACGCCGATGTGGTGCATGGCCTGGCGTTGATCGACCTCGACCACTTCAAACGCATCAACGATGTTCACGGCCATGCTGCCGGCGATCAGGTGCTGCAAGCGTTTGCCGGGGTGGCCACTGCCTGCCTGCGCGATGGCGATATCCTGGCCCGCTATGGCGGTGAAGAGTTTGTGGTGCTGTTGCCCGATTGCGATGCCGAGCGCCTGACGGCTTGCTGCGAGCGGTTGCGCATAGCCTTCATGGATGTCGAATTGGTCGGCCTGGATGTGCGCAACCTCAGCCTGTCGGCGGGCATGACCTTGTTGGAATTGGGCGACGATCTGGATCACGCCTTGCACCGCGCCGATCAGGCGTTGTACCGCGCCAAGCGCGATGGCCGCAACCGTTGTGCGGCGGCCTGGGAGAATGTCGATGCCTGAGTTACGGGTCGGCGCACGCCAATGGACGGTGGCGGCGGGCAGCAACCTGCTCGATGCCTTGAATCAAAACGGTGTGTCGGTGCCTTATAGCTGCCGCGCCGGTAGTTGCCATGCGTGCCTGGTCAAATGTGTCGAGGGCTTGCCCGGCGACAGCCGTCCCGATGCCTTGAGCCATGAACAGCGCCAGCAGGGTTGGCGCCTGGCTTGTCAGTGCCAGGTGGTCGACGATTTGCAAATCGAAACCTTCGACCCGCTGCGCGATGGCCTTGCCGCTCAGGTGGCCGCCAGTGATTGGCTGAGCCCCAGCGTGTTGCGTTTGCGCCTGACGAGTGAGCGACCGTTGCGCTATCAGGCAGGGCAGCATCTGGTGTTGTGGGCGGGGCAGGTGGCGCGACCGTATTCCCTGGCCAGCCTGCCGGAGGAGGACCGCTTTCTGGAGTTCCACCTCGATTGCCGCCAACCGGGGGAATTCAGTGATGCGGCGCGTCGCTTGAAAATCGGCGATCCGATCCGCCTCGGCGAGTTGCGCGGCGGGGCACTGCATTACGACCCGGACTGGCACAGCCGACCACTCTGGTTGCTGGCGGCCGGCACCGGTCTGGGGCCGTTGTTCGGTATCTTGCGCGAAGCGTTGCGTCAGCATCACCAGGGCGCCATCCGCGTTATTCATCTGGCCCATGATGCCGGTGAGCATTATCTGGCCAAACCCCTGCAAGCCATGGCCGACGGCCGTGAAAATCTGAACGTCGAGCTCTGGACGGCGGCCGAGTTGCCCGCGGCTTTGGCGCAACTGCGCCTTGTTTCCCGGCAAACCCTGGCCTTAGTCTGCGGAGCCCCCGACAGCGTCGACGCCTTTGCCCGGCGCCTGTACCTGGCCGGTTTGCCGCGCAATCAACTGCTGGCGGATGTCTTTCTACCCCATGGTTGAGCGCAGATTTTTTGTGGCGAGCGAGCTTGCTCGCGCTGGGCTGCGCAGTGGCCTCAAAAGTTTGTGAGCGCTGCGCACTCAAGCGCGAGCAAGCTCCCTCGGCACCGTTGATCCTCTCAGATCAGGACACGCCATGCCCGATGCCATCCAGTTTGAACGCGAGCGCGGTTTACTGACCCTGCGCTTCAACCGCCCCGAGAAGAAAAACGCCCTGACTCGCGCCATGTACAGCCACTTGGTCGAGGCCCTGAAGCAAGCCGACACCGACCCCGACATCAATGCGGTGCTGATTACCGGTGGTGCTGAGTGTTTCACCGCCGGCAATGATATTGGCGATTTCCTCCAGCAACCACCCAGCGACCTCGACAGCCCGGCATTCCACTTCATGCTCAGTTTGCTTGAGTGCCGCAAGCCGGTGATTGCCGCCGTGGCCGGTGCGGCGGTGGGGATAGGTACGACGATGCTACTGCATTGCGATCTGGTTTATGTCAGCACGGATGCGCGGTTGCGCATGCCCTTCGTCAATCTCGGGTTATGCCCGGAGTTCGGATCCAGCCTGATCTTGCCGCGGTTGCTCGGGCATGCCAAAGCGGCGCAGTTGTTGTTGCTGGGCGAAGGTTTCAGCGGTGAACAGGCTGCCGCGTGGGGGATCGCGACTGAAGCCTTGGGCAGTGGCGAAGCGGCGTTGGCCAAGGCGCGGGAGATGGCGTTGCGTTTTGACGAGCTGCCACCAGAGGCGGTGCGCATCAGCAAGCAATTGATGAAAGCGCCGGATCGGGAACAGTTGCGCAAGGTTATGGAAGAAGAGGGCGCCTTATTCACCCAAAGGCTGCGTTCGCCGGAAGCGATTGCGGCGTTGTCGGGGTTTATCGGCAGACATTGAATGTGTGGTGATCGGGCTGGCCTCTTCGCGAGCAGGCTCGCTCCCACAGGGTTTTATGGTGGTCACATGATTTGTGAACAACTCTGGCCAATGTGGGAGCGAGCCTGCTCGCGATGAGGCCCGCCCAGGCAACACAACTTTCGGATCAAAAAACCAAAAAGCCCCGCCATTCACATGGCGGGGCTTTTGTTTTTCGTACAACCGATCACTCAGACCATCTTGTCGCCAACGTGCAGGATTTTCATCCCGTTGGTGCCGCCGATGGTGTGGTAGCTGTCGCCCTTGGTCAGGATGACCCAGTCGCCTTTCTCGACGACACCGCGCTTGAGCAATTCGTCGATCGCGGCCTGGCTGACTTGCTCAGGTGGCAACGATGCCGGGTCGAACGGTACGGTGTAGACGCCACGGAACATCGCCGCGCGGGCCTGGGTTTCGCGGTGCGGGGAGAACGCGTAGATCGGCACCGAGGAACGGATGCGCGACATGATCAACGGCGTGTAGCCACTTTCGGTCAGTGCGATGATCGCCTTCACGCCCGGGAAGTGGTTGGCGGTGTACATGGCCGCCAGGGCGATGCTCTGGTCGCAGCTTTCGAAGACCTTGCCGATGCGGTGGCTGGAGGTCTTGCTGGTCGGGTGCTTTTCAGCGCCGATGCAGATGCGCGCCATGGCTTGCACGGCTTCCAGCGGATACAGGCCGGCAGCACTTTCGGCCGAGAGCATCACGGCGTCGGTGTAGTCGAGCACGGCGTTGGCTACGTCGGACACTTCGGCGCGGGTCGGCATCGGGTTCTGGATCATCGACTCCATCATCTGGGTCGCGACGATCACAGCCTTGTTGTGGCGGCGTGCGTGCAGAATGATTTTCTTCTGAATGCCCACCAGCTCGGCGTCGCCGATTTCCACACCCAGGTCACCACGGGCAACCATCACCGCGTCGGACGCCTTGATCAGGCCGTCGAGGGTTTCGTCGTCGGCCACGGCTTCGGCGCGTTCGATCTTCGCCACCAGCCAGGCGGTACCGCCGGCTTCGTCGCGCAGTTGACGGGCGTATTCCATGTCGGCGGCGTCACGCGGGAAGGACACCGCGAGGTAGTCGACTTCCATCTCGGCAGCGAGCTTGATGTCGGCCTTGTCTTTCTCGGTCAGGGCTGGTGCCGTCAGGCCGCCGCCGCGACGGTTGATGCCTTTGTGGTCCGACAGCGGGCCGCCGATGGTCACGGTGCAATGCAACTCGGTGGCGGTGGCGGTATCGACGCGCATTACTACACGGCCGTCGTCGAGCAGCAGCTCGTCGCCCACGCCGCAGTCCTTGACCAGGTCCGGGTAGTCGATGCCGACCACTTGCTGGTTGCCTTCGGTCAACGGATGGCTGGTAGAGAAGGTGAATTGATCACCGATCTTCAGCTCGATCTTCTTGTTGGCGAATTTGGCGATACGGATTTTCGGGCCTTGCAGGTCACCCAGCAGGGCGACGAAGCGGCCGTGCTTGGCAGCGAGGTCACGCACCAGCTTCGCGCGAGCCTTGTGCTCGTCGGGGGTGCCGTGGGAGAAGTTCAGACGGGCGACGTCCAGGCCAGCCAGAATCAGCTGTTCGAGAACTTCCGGCGAGTTACTGGCCGGGCCAAGGGTAGCGACGATTTTGGTACGACGAACGGACATGCAAAGACTCCTGAGTTCAAGCGCTCGCAGAGGCTACTATGCTCTTGGGGTGTAGTCATTGTTCGTTTGCACTACTTTTTTTGGAGAACTTGGTTTTTTTGAAGAACTTGGTTTTTATGAAGAACTTGGTCATTGGTTTCTTTATTGAACGCGACAGCTTGGTGCAAATGCTCCTGAAGATTTCCACCCACGGGTCGATACAGAGCGCAAGACAGGAGATCCCCCATGCGATTCGTGCTCATTGCCGCCCTTGCCCTCAGTGTTGTGGGCTGCACCCGTTGGTCGATGGACCATCATTTGAATAATGCCTACAGCGCCTACGAGCGCGGCAACTGCGAGCAAGTGATGCTCGAACTGTCCAAGGTCGATCGCGACAGCCGTTCCCGTCGCTACGTGCAGCCGGAAGTGTCGATGATGCGCGGTCAGTGCCTGGAGCGCCAGAAGCTGTTCATTGATGCGGCCCAGACTTATCAGTTCATCATCGCGTCTTACCCGCAAAGCGAATACGCCTACCGCGCCCGTGCCCGTCTGGAAACGTTGGAGAGCCTGGGGCATTACCCGACCCGCAGTGCGACGGTGGTGCGCCCGACCCGGTTCTGATTGAAGGCAGCGTTCAACGGCTGGCCGGCCGGCGTGGGTGAGCTATAGTCGAATAGATCGGTTTAGAGCCTTGTTTCTAATCGAGGTAACACCTGTGATCGGCAGCGGACGGATGGACTGTCGCACCGGGATCGGGGAGAGCGCGGCTCATGCCTATAAAGCAATAGAGCAGGCCCCGTTCCGAAGCATTAGTGCGGCCCTGCTTAAGGGCCTTGCATGGCGACTAACGCATGTTCACTGACCGCCGGATCGAGCGGCATCAACTGCCGTATTTTCTCAAAGTGTTCAACAGCGTCACCGACAAGCCCATCGGCTTTCTGGGCAATCTGTCCGAAGACGGGCTGATGCTGATCAGCCAGTTGCCGATCATGGTGGGTGCCGACTTTGACCTGCGCCTGAAAATCCCCATGGACGGCAACTGCCAGCAGGTGATCGACCTCAATGCCTGCTGCCTGTGGTGCCACGAAGACGCAACCCCCCACCACTATGACGCCGGGTTCAGCCTGCAACGGGCACCGCCGGAGTATGGGCAATTGGTCTCGGCGTTACAGCAGTACTTCAGCTTTCAGCCGCTGCCTGCCTCGGCCTGAAGGCTGCGGCGGTTTCACTATTGCTATCGCGAGCAGGCTCGCTCCCACAGTGGTAGGCGTTGATCACAACGCTTGTGTTCAACTCAAATCCCCTGTGGGAGCGAGCCTGCTCGCGATGGCGTCAATACAGTCGCCGGATATTTAAAGGTCAGGCCGTAGCAATCGCCCGCTCGTTATCCAGCGACCGCTCCACCAGCATCAACCCCAACTCACTCATCCGATAAATCGCCATCGCCAGATGCCGCGGCTTGTCGTCCAGGCTTTCAGCCAGGTCGAGCAGCAGAATGCTGACCGTCGAAAAGGTTTCGTAGGTCTCGATGGTCAAGGCTTCGGGGTTGGCATCGGGGACAACGGTGAACATTTTCATGGCACGGTCCTGGGATGAGCGCGACGGGGCGGTGTCGGGTTTTAGGTAGTGGTCGAGGGCCTTTTCGGCGGCGTCGTGGAGTTTTTTTGAATTGAGGGTGGCGTAGGGGGAAACCGGGTCGGTTTCGGGGGGATTGGGTGTGGCTTTGAACATAGTCATTTCTCCGAGGTGGTGCTGCCACCGACTCGCGACTAAACGAATTAGGGTGGCGGCTGAACGCAGGTTAGTCGACCGGTGGAGAAATGAATCCCGGCGCGCCCGGAGGCGCCCTGCGAACAGCCACCATCGAGTGCGGGGATAGGGAATACCCGACTGGATGACGCTTATACACATCATTTCTACCACCGGGCGACTAAACCCGACCACTGATTGGCAGCGGCACGGATCAAGTTACGGGACAGGCACAAGGCGCACAAGCCGGCGGATTCTGGCGGATCTGTAGGCAATGGCGCAACCCGTTGTAGCCGAGGGATGACGGCGTGAAAGCTTCTGAAATACACCTTTACCGTGGATTACCGTTTATTGGAACTGTCAGATCTGTCAGGTGCGGGGGCCAGATGGATTGGCATTCAATAGTTCAAGAACGCTTCCGGGCAGAGTTTCCAAAATCGTGAAAATAACGGTGTCAGTCATGGATATAAACGATGATGTCAAAAAAAATCTGCTTGGTAATGCACTGGAAGAAATACGCCTTACTGACGATATTGAAAAAGAACCTGAAGTCGTTGAACAGCCAGCTGATGTGACTCTTGTTGTTGATTCGGAACAAAAAGAAAATGATTTGTTTGTGTTGACAACGTTGCGTGTGACAAAAGAGAGTTATTGGGCAGAACTTGAGGTGGAATACTCATGGGATGCAGCCGGGAAATTGTTTACTTGTCAGGCAAAGCGATACAGGGCTTTGAGCAATGGCAGGCATTCCGGCAACGTATACCTGTCTATGAGTTCGGCAGGCAGTTGGGGGTATTCAGAACTGAGTAACGACGATGCCACCCAGGATGGTCAATGGCACACCATCAGTGGAGGCAGCTCCGTAGCAGGTAATTCCGATTATGCGTGGATAAACTTTCAATACATATATGACAGAGCGGGTACGTCGGATGTTCCGATGAACATAGGTGTGAGAGTGTCATATACAGTTCCTGCCCCAACCTTCAAACCGATCAAGAATGTTCCTGCTTCCCCTTTTACGATGACAGGGGGCGGAGGCATATACGGAGCCGGTACCGTACGCATTCGTAATGCCTATAGTTACGAGACCCCCACCGCTGTTATCCAACCTGATGGGAGTTGGAGCGCGAGTGTCAAATTCCCGGCCGGTCTTGTGAGTTTGGATACACAAGCCTGGCAACAAATAGGTAGTAAGTTATCTACATACACAAACAGTCCGACTATCTATCTGGCGACGCTCACTTCGCCAGCCCAGGGCGATGTATTGCCCATTAGCGAAGTTATCTTCCGTGGTACCGCCGCTCCAGATTCTACAATGGCAGTGGTGAGGGCGGATTATGGGGATGTCCTGGCCCAACCCGTTCTCGTTCCCTCATCCATGGCTTGGCAGTCACCCATGACTGCGCAGTGGCCCAGCGGGCGCTTGACGGCGACCGCAAGTTTTACCTATCCCGGCTTCACGCCGGGTTACACATTACCCGTCACCTTTACCGTTTTAGGAAATCCGGCCATTAGTTCACCTGCCGGTGGTTTGACTCAGGAACGGACCTTTTCCGTCAGTGGTAACAATCGGTTGCCCGGCGCCGCAGTTGCAGTCCTCATCGATATGACAGACACCGTGGTCGGTAATGGTGCCGCGGCGCAGGCGGGTACCTGGAGCGCCAACGTGACGTTAGAGCCAGGGCCAAGAAGGCTGGTGGCACGGCAGACCCACAGCGGCAAGACTTCCGGGCGTGGCGTCTCCCAACTGTTCCTGATTCGACCGCCCGAACCGACTCTGTTATCCAGGCCAAAAGGGGAAGGTGTTGAGCTGTACGGCACCGGCTATGACGGTACCGGTGTTCAAATGCACATTCATCAATCTTTTACCGCCAACTTTTACTTTGATGCACCGGTCAACTCGGGTAACTGGACGAAGGATATCCCGGAAACTTTTGTACCGGGCAGCTACCAATTCACCGGTAAACAAAGCGTTTCCGACGGGGGGAGCGGGCGTATTTACAACTCCAGTTGGGTTGATAATCTGTCTGTCAACGTCCCTACCCCCGTACCGACGAACGTGACCGCCACCGTCAACGGGCAGAGGGCTACCTTTGCCGGCAGAGGACGTCAGTGGGGCACATATGAGGTCAAGATCGGCATTTACAACAATGGTGTCGCCCTGGCCGGCGTGCCACAGGCCACCGTGCGGACCAACCTCATCTGGGACACCACTGCAACTGCCGATCTTGCGCCTGGCGTTTACACCAACCTTGCCGCACGGCAATGGGTGAACAATCGGTGGTCCGGCGACAGTGCCAAAATTGCAACCATGACCATCCCTTCGCCTCCCCCCGTATTCAGCAATCCACCGTCGAATGTCCCCTCCGGACAGCGTCCGCAGATTTCCGGCAGCGCCTGGCCAGGGTCGGCCATCGTTTTGAAAATTCCGGGAAAACCGGATGTACCGCTGACGGCCACGGGCGGCACGTTTACCCTGAACGCCACCGAAGAGTGGGCGCCGGGCACCTATACCCTCACGGCCACAGCGGCTTTCGGCGGTGGGCAGCCATCCTCACCGGGCACGCGAACGTTTACGGTTAAATCCCCGGTGCCGATTATCACCACGGCCGACAATGCCGAGGTCGATCTTGTTCCGGTCATTGAGGGGACAGGTTTCCCGGGCTGTTGGGTGGTTATTTATTCGCAAGCCACCCATCAGCCATTGGGGAGCAACCAGGTGCGCCCTGACCGTGGATGGACGGTGACGCTGGCGGAGCAAGCCCCGGCCAGTTTGACTGTTTATGCCATCCAGCAGGACGCTCAATTCAGCGAAAACAAATCCGACCGGACCGCAGCGCAGACGGTGAAGGTTCGCGTGCCGAAGCCCGGGATAACGGTGCCGGCGCCAAACGGCAGGCCGGCGCGGACGTCGACGTTCACAGGCACAACGACTGCGTCGCAGGGCACCGTCGAGTTGTCGATCAAGGGTGAAAGCCAACCCTTCATTAAAGACATTCCATTGAAGCCGGACGGCAGTTGGGAGGAAACGCTGACACTGTCGGTGGGGCCGAAAACCGTGGAGGCCAGGCTTCGTCAGAAGACATACCTCAGTGAACCGTTCGAGCGTGTCGTCACGGTGGTGCCAGCCGTGCCGGTGATCGACACACCCCGTAATGGCGAAGCGCTGGGCCGTCTGCTAAGGATCTCTGGATTCGGTTATCCGGGGGATACCGTGCATGTCCAACGGACAGGCAGTGCTCACAACTTCGCCCCCGTCACGGTGAAGGAGGATGGCACCTGGTCGGCCAGCTTCGAGCACAACATGATCGCCACCAACGGCATCAAGGCGTTTGCGCGAGCCGGTGCGGGGCTGGACTCTCTCGCGTCATCCACGAGTACTTTTCTTTTGCTTGGTCCGGCACCGCAAATCACCGAACCCCTGACCGGCGACTGGGCCGGGGTCCGGCCGCTGTACAGTGGCCTGGCCACGCCTGGGGCCAGCATCACCGTCGCTTCATGGTTCAACGCCGAAGACGTGCTGGCGCCGGCGACGGAGGCCGATGCCTATGGGCGGTGGGCCGTGGTGGGCAACAAGGACCTGCCCGTCGGCGCGGCGCGGGTGATCGTGCGTCAGACCGTGGACGGCAAGGCTTCGGAGTGGGCCGAGAGCGGGCGCTTCATGGTGGAGCGCAAGACTGCCCAGTTTGAAGCGCCCACCGTGCAGTTTCCGCTCGTGGAGCAAGAGGTAGGGCGGCGGCCGATGTTCTCCGGCGGGGGGGAGCCGGGGGCTGAAATCTTCATCTGCAAGGTGAATGACATGAACACGGTATTGGCGACGACCCGGGTGGATCGCAACGGGAAGTGGGCGGTACGCTCGCAGATCGAATTGCCGGTGGCGGAAAGCGTTTATACCTATTCGGTGCGTCAGTCACGCGATGGCGTCGTGTCGAAGTGGTTGTTGCCCAACCGCAACGTAAAGGTGATCCAGATGCCTGTCGAAAGGGTGATTGTCGATCAGCCGGTGAACGATGCGGCGCAGGAGCTCGAACGGCGGCCGGTATTCGCCGGAAGGGGCATCGCCGGAGCCGAAGTTCAAGTGATTGAAGATCAGACAGAAACTGTTTACGCCACCACAACGGTGAACGCGCAAGGCTATTGGTCAGTGCGCTGTGAAGTTGAGCTGACAGTGCAAGAGACTGCCCATCAGATCAATGTCCGGCAGTCCATGGATGGTCAAGATTCGCCTTGGCTGAGCACTGCCATCGGCTTCAAGGTTGCCGATGAAATTGACCACCCCGAGATCGCCAGCCCGGTCGCGGACGCCCAGATATCCCCTCACGAAGTGATCCGCGGCACGGCAATGCCGGGGGTGGAAGTGCGGCTCTACAGATCGGGCAACGGCAATGTCATATGGGGCAAAGGTGTTGCCGATGCGCTGGGACAATGGGTGATCGTGACCGGTGGGCTACCACTGGGGGGCTTCAGGATGGGAGGGAAAGGGTACAAAGACACCTTGCAATCCCCCTGGATGCTCGAGCGTGATTTCACGGTGATCGATGCCGGCTGACGCTTTGCTGTTTCCTTCAGATCTGGCCCTCTTGTGAGGGCCATTTTTTTGTCCGCTTCAAATGGCATTCATGGCTGCGCGTTCTGATCAGCGGTCATCTCACCTGTCAGATCTGACAGTAGACCAGCCCTTGTCTGCAAGCGCTAAATCAGCCTGACGCAAGCAACCGCCAACCCGCTGACGGGATCCGGCCCTGGTTTTTGCCTGAAGGGAAAATAGCGCAATGAATGCATCCGACAATCGTCCGATCCACCAATTGGTCAAGGCTGTGCTGGGGGAGGAGCGCAATGATGCCGGCCTGCCTTTCGATGATTACATCGCGCAGAACCCCAGCGTGTTCGACTTGATAAAACTGGGCGCCGGCGGGTTGCAGAAGCTTGGCCTGGGCCGCGAACAGGCCCACTCGTTGATCGCCCGTGGCAATGCCCTGGCGTTGTACATGGCCAGGGTGTATCGCGAGCAGAGTCTGCGCGCTGCACCGACGCCAGACGATGAAAAGGCGTTGGTGCCGTTGCCCACGTACACGGAACAGTTCAACCCGGATATCAACGGCGCCGCCCCGCCAGGCAGCCCTGAGCACGGCGCTTCGACCACCGCTTACATGGTGGCTCTGCGTGAATGGGTACGAGACTACATCGTGCCGCAGGGCGATCCGGCCCAGGCCATCGCGCTGGAGGCGCGCCGGCCGGATGTGGATCAATTGCTGATCGACGAGATGGCGATCAACCACGTGCAGTCACGACTGGAAATCGCCAGCGCGGTGCTTGAGGCCCAGATATCGTCCTGGTCCCATATCCACTACCCGACCGTCAAGGCGTACCTGCGCACGATCCGTTTTCACAACAGCCTGCCCTATGACCACGACTGGGAAAGCCTCACTCATGTTGTCGGCGAAGCGGTGAAGAAGGGGGCGCTGGGGGACATCATTCGCCGGGTCGACCTGGATTACCCGTATTTCAAGAACCCGGGCGCCCGGGGCGATCGCGCCGATGTGGCCTTGCAACTGAGCAGCGGCATCGGGCCGCTGCATTTGTCGTTGCTGCTGGAAGACCCGTACTTTCCCTTGAATGGCGCGATGGCCAACGTGCCGTTGTGGAGGGTGGATCCACGTACACGGCTGGTCGATGCGGATCCGCAAAAGTCCGCCGACGATTTCTATCTCGACAACTTTGGCAGCCTGGCGAATTTCCTCGAAAGCCTGCGCAGGCTGTGGATTTTCAAGGATGCAACACGCCTCGATCAACGCAAGGTCGATTGCTTGCTGGGGCATGGTGCCTTTACGCCCAAACTGTCGGCCAACGCCCCGGCGCTGGGTAACCCGGATGTGCCGCTGACGGGGGTCACGGCAGGTGCCCGTTATATCCATGGGGGGGAAGCCCCAGCTATCGATATCGTGCCAAGCGTCGTGGGGGCTCGGTTCGAGCTGATTCATGTGGGCGAGACGAATTTCGAGGCTCTGGAACACCGCATGGACCGGATCAATCGCAAGTGCCGGCTGGATCGCATGCTGCAGTTGCCCAGCCATCAGGTCGATCAACTGCTCATCGCAGCGATGAACGCCGAACGTCGTGGCACCGGGGAACCGTCGATCTGGATTCGCCCCAATACCCTGCGTTGTCTGGGGCTGTTCAAGGAGTTGAACACGGCTTACGACTGTAAGGCCGAAGAGTTCGCGGCGTTCATCGACGTGCTGTCGGTGTACGGCCAGGACGGGCAAGAGTCGCACTTTGATCGGGTGTACAACCGAGAGGCGATGTATGAAACAAACCTGCGCATCGACAATGTCGAGTTTGCCATCGTGCCGCGCACCGAAGCCGAACAGCTGACGGTGCATCAGATTTGCAGCGCGCTGGACATCAACTTCGAGACCTACCGCTACCTGGCCACGGTGATCGCCGAGGCCTATGGCCTCAAGACACACTTGCAGCGCAGCCTGGCGATTCTTTCCAGTTTCTGGCGTCTGGTGCGGCTGGGCCGATTGTTCGGGCTGACGCCTATCGAGTCGACCGCGCTGCTGCAAACCCTGAGCGAAGGCGAAGGCCTGGTGGCGCAATTGGCGGGTGAGCCAGCGGTGTCCAGCTACGGCTCGGGAGACGGCGCGGATGCGTTGAGCGCCATCCGCGGGCTAATGAGCGCTGCGGCATGGGCCCGCGACTACGATTTACCGGTGCTGTGGTTGGTGCAAAACGTCAACCCTGTGTATGTGCCGACCGTTTGGTCGCAGGCCCAGGAGCAGTTTCTGCGGCAATTGCGCAGCCAGGCGCAAGCGGTGCTGGTGCAGGAGGCCACGCTGCTGGAGGAAGGTGCCCCGTTACGGGACAGTCATGAGCAGCTCGTCCAGTGGCTGGCGCTGCTGAGCCCTTTGGTGGACGACAACGGCTTGGTGATCGGGCGCCATGGTGAGACCGAGACCCAGTATCTGGCACGTGCCGACGCAGAGATCGAAACGATCGCCAAGTCTGTCTATTCGGAAGATGAGGACGCCCCTGAACGTGAGCCTCTGCAGAACCTCATCCGCACCATCGTGCTGCGTTGCCGGGACGAGCAGCGGGTGGTGGTGGAGGAAGGCATTTCGGTTTATCTGAAACTGGATTCGTTGCTGGCCGCGCAGGTGTTGTCCTGGGCCCAGGGGCACGTGTATGACTTTTTGCAAGAAGCCATGACGCTGCAGCCTGCACGCCTGCAACAGGTGCTGGAGAAACCGGACTCATTCCTGCAAATGCTTGCGGAGCTGGAGCGGCGCGGCAGGATTGCCGACAAGCTTGGGCTGAGTCCGCAAATGCTCGCCACACTGCTGACGGGCGAACAGTATCAATGGTTCAGTCTGCAGAGCCCGTACGAGATCTCGATCCGGGCAGTGTACTACCTGGCGTTCTACCGCCGGCTGATTACCCGGGCCCGCCAGCCCGAGGAAAAAATGCTCGACTACCTGCTTCAGGTCAACCAGTTGCCCGACGACCTGAGTGAGGACGGATTGCGCCTGGTTCGTGATGCCGCCGCCGACAAACTGGCCACCTATTTCGGCTGCGGGATCCGGCATGTGCTCGAATGCGCCGAGCACATCAATCACGAGATCGAAGGCAGCGATAGCCCGGCCCGGCCCATTCTGCGCAATCTGGCGCACCTTGATGTGCTGGATCGCACATTGGAGCTGGCCAGGCACGGGATGGATGCCACGGCAGCGCTGCGCCTGGGCACGTTGTACCCGCTGGATCTGGAACCGGCCTATGCCTTGGCCGCGCAAAGCGCGCTGGAAAGCCTGGCCCGATTCAATGCCATGACCACCGCCCAGGATTCGGCGGAAGTCGGGCAGAGTTTTACCACCCGCTGCGTGGTGGACAACCCGACCCTGATCGCGAACCTGCCACAGGAAGTGGCGGAGTTCGAATGCTTGCTGCTCGACTTTTACGGTGAGCCGCTCAAGGGCGTGGACATTCACTGGTCGACAGACCTTGGGGCGATGCTCACGCCGGTGACCCGCACCGATCATCAGGGGCGGGCCTGGGCCCGGCTCCAGGCGGGGGCGCGGATGGGCACCGCCCATGTGTCGTTCAATTTGCCGCTGTATGAGCCGGTGTATGCCCCATCGGTGGTGATCGACTGCGATGAGGCGACCCTGAAGTTCAATTCCGAGTTGAGCGGGCTGCCGCCCCGAGATCCGGTGTTGGCGGGGCGTCTGTGGGAGCAAGAGATGTACGCTGTGCTGATCGACGATTATGGCAACCGGGGGGCTCATCGTCAGGTGGCCTGGTCCACCACGCTGGGGCAAATCCGCCCCAGCCAGACGTACACCGACAAGGATGGCCTGAGCCGGGTGTGGATCTCCAGCGTCAGTCCGGGTAATGCCACCCTTGCGGTCGGCAACGTGGAGGGCAGCCACAAGCTCACCTTCAGTCGTCCCATTGTGTTTGCCGACAAGCCACGGATTCTCGACAAGCCCGCTGTTACCGCGGTGGTGATGGTCGGGCATGCCTTGCCGGTACGCTGCCAGGTTGTCGGGCTCGACGGTGCACCCGTTGCGGGCGAGAAGGTGATGTGGTGGACGAGTGTCGAACCGACCAAAGTCGAGGCGGCCAGCGATACGGACGGGTTCTCCGATTTTTCGGTGGCCGATCCGCAGTCCGGCGATCTGACGATCTATGCACAACTGGGCTCTGATCCCGTGGTCGAGGTCAAGGTGTGGGTGGTGAGTGACGCCGTGATTCAGAACTATTCGCAAGTCATTCGCTTCCCGGTGGCCGGCGCGACGCGGCCGACGTTGCTGTGGGTGGATGTGAAGGAGTCGAGCGACGCGGATGCGAAGCCGGTTGGCAATTATCCGGTGTTGTGGAAGGTCAATTCGACACCACCCGTGGAGGTGTCCATTGCGACCGATGCGCAAGGTCGAGCGGTGTATCCGTTCACGTCGGCGTTGCCTGGCCTATTTGTCGTGACCGCCGATCTGGTGCTTCATCCACCGCTCACGCAACGGTTCGATTTGACTGTCGTTCGCGCCTTCGAATGGAAAGTCGAGCTGATCGAGATTGGGCTCAGCGGCGAAATCCGTGTGCCGATCACCCCCGGCACCGACGAGCTCACCCTGTTCCGAAACGGGCATTACCGCCTCGAAATCGCTCCGGCCGACGCCTCGCAACTCCGGGGCAGCCAGGGTGCGCTGGGGTGGAGTTCCGACTATTCCACCCAGGCGCTGGGCATGGTGTTCACCCCACCTTTGGCCACGCGTTTCGAGTTCACCGATGACCCCTGTCAGGTGGAGATCCGCACCGCCGACATCCGAAACGGTCGGTTCCAGCTGAGCCTGTTCTGCGACCGCTTGAATGAGGCACTGGTGATCGAAGGCACCTTGGGCAAACGCCCCGTCACCCGACGTTCATCGTCGACATCATGAACTGATTGGTTGTCCGCAGGCCCGGCCTGAACACTGCGTTTGCAGGCCGGTCGGGTCATTACCCAGCGACAGGGAGAAAAACACAATGGAAACGCTGCAAATCAATGAGCTGACGCAACGTTACACGGCGGCGATGGTGGAAGCGGTGCTGGGTCAGAAGCTATGGTCAGGCGCCGTCACCCTGCGTACCTCCGAGGAATTGAGCGAATATCTGATGCTCGATGTCCAGGACAGTGCGCAATTGGAGGCCACCCGGATTTCCTCGACCGTGCGGACGTTGCAGCAACATATCCAGTCGGTCTACAGCGGCATGGAAAAGGGGTACGAAAACGGCCATTTCGAAGAGGAGGATTTGCAGTACTGGTACGGGATTCTGAGTCACTACAGCACGTGGTCGGCCAATGTGTTGCTCAAGGATCAGGCGGAAAACTACATTGTCCCGTCACTGCGCCTGAACAAAACCACGCTGTTTCTGGCGCTGGAAAACAGCCTTAATCAGATGCGCCTGAGTACCGGGTCGGTGCAAAGGGGCTTGATGGAGTACACCCAGGCCTTCCAGCGCATCTGTGATCTTGACGTGCTCAGCGGCTACATCGACGGGGCGAACGTTCAGGACGCACGCTATTACCTGATCGGGCAGGAACGGACAGCGCCGTTTGCTTACTACTTGCGCAGTGTCAACGTCGAGCTGGACAACGCCAGCAAAAAAATCAACCCGGCTGCCTGGGGTGAATGGCAGAAGATCGATATCGCCACCACCGGCACCGTAGTGGACATCCGCTGCGTGAATTGGCTGGGGCTCCCGGTTTTGGTCTGGTGTGAATGGCGAGAGCGCCAGGTCGATAGCAACGGCGTGGTGCAGACACCCTGGTCGCTGGAAATCAAACTGTCCTTCAGCTCCCTGAACGGTCAGTGGTCGGCGCCGTTGTCGCTGCATCAGCGTGACTGCGAGTACGACGTGTCCAATGGCCGATTGACCGTTGTGTCACTGGGCGACGGTGATCCGAAGGACGATCGATTGGCCGTTTGTTACACCAACCGCCACGGCCTGGACGGGCGGGCATCGTTCCATGAAATCGAAATTCATGAAACCCGCGATGCGTTGTTCCGCAAGGTGGTCGATGACACCGCGACCCTGCTGACGATGACCTTTGGCCGTTTCAGGAACGCGGCCAGCCTGCAACAAAAGGTGGTGCCACAGGATTATTCGACGGTCACCATTACCAGCGCTGTGGAAACGTCAGGCTCAATCAATGCGAATTTTTTTCTGGATGCCGTCTATACCCGCGAGCAAGGGGCGGACAGCAACTTTTATGAGGTGCTCAGGGTTCGGGGACGCTGCGATGCCGTGCAGGAAAACGGTCGTGTACTGCAGCGCATGTCGATCAGTTGGAGGGCGGTGACGGAGGATACGTCTGTCGACATCAGCATTGTCGATGCCGGCGAGAAGCAGTTGCGAATCACGCTGACCACGCGGGAAAAGCCGTCGAAGGCTTATGACGTGCAACTGCCCAAAGATGCCAGCAAGGAAACGGTCCATTCATTCGCTGCCGCCGACTTCAAGGAAACATCGGTCGGTGACGGGATCTGGGTGGCAGAAGCCGTGGCCACGCTTTCTGCGACTGCATTGACGTATCTGCTTGGAAGAACGCAAGACGAGATTCGGGCCGGCGCCGGCTTTTTCATCACCGGCCTGGGTGATGCCGTGTTGAATGAGCAAAATCAGGTGGTACCGAGGGTTCTCTATGCCCCTGTGGTCTTCAAACTCAACATGGATCAATCGACTGAAGCTGATCCACTGCCCTGGATCTCGACCGGCGTACTGGACGGTCAATACGCGACCCCTTGGCGGACCTATAGCCGGGAAACCGCATCGTTGGGGGTTAACAATTTTCCCATTGGTTCGAATATTGACTTTTTTTTCGGTGAGGCGGATGAGGGCCAAAAAGGATACGGGCGCAACAAGTTCTCCGTCTTGTTGAACGAGAGACCGCGCCTTTACACCACCCCGTCCCTCGACAAGAGCAGCGCCGAGGGGGCGCAGTTTCTGAGTTTCAACAACAGCCAACAGGTGCTCAAGTACTCACGGGTGAACTCCACGTTCGGCCCCGTGCTGACCAGCCGGGCGGCAGTGTCGGTCGATGCGTTGCTTTCCTGGGACACCCAGCATGTGGACGAGCCGCTCATGCCCGATGGAACGATTGAGGAAAACGGGCCATTCGACGGCTGCAACGGTTTGTACTTCTGGGAGCTGTTTTTCCATACACCGGATCTGGTGGGTTCACGCTTGTCGGCGGAAGGCCGTTACCACGAAGCGCAGAGTTGGTACGAGTACGTCTTCAACCCCTTGGCGCGCGAGGTCAAGCCGTCGGAGAGCCCGCAGCCCGATGATCCGGTGGTGATTCCGGCACCGGCGTACTGGCGCTGCCGTGCGCTGCAAAACGAGAACATTGATAGTTCGTATGAACGTGCGGCGCCGTCGGATCCGGACGCGATCGGTTATACCGCACCGATTCACTTCAAGATCGCCATTTTTCTGCGTTATGTGGAAAACCTGATCGAGTGGGGGGACGGCCTCTATCGCCACCTGGATTACGACAGCATGGTTCACGCCGCGCTGAACTACAGCAGGGCACGGACGTTGATCGGCGAAGAACCGGTCACTGAAACGGCCAGCACATGGCAACCGAAGCCACTCAAAGACGTGCTGACGAGCGTCAGCGGGCGCGACCCCCTGAAAGCCTTCGAAGCCGACTTTGAACTCAGCCTGGCCGATCTGCCCACCGGCATGCTGACCACGCCGCGTTTCGACCTGTTGGGCTCAGGTGTGTTTCGCCCCGGGCTCAATGAGCGTCCCAAAGCCTTGTGGGACCTGCTCGACGCGCGGCTGAACAACTTGCGCAACAACCGCTCGATCGACGGTCAGCCGCTGTCGATTCCGCTGTTCAGCCCGACCATGGATCCGTTGGAGCTGTTGCGGGCGCAAGCCAATGGCACTCTGGGGACGTTCCGCAACCCGGGGGGGCAGGTGCAGGTCGTGCCTTACAAATGGCAAACCGTGCATAACCTGGCACTGCAGGGCGTGGAGTTTCTGATCCAGCAAGAGGATCAGCTCAGGTCATGGCTGGAGCAGCGTGACCGGGGCGAATTGGAGGAGTTGCAACAAGGCCACATGATCGAATTGGCTGACTATGCCCGTTCGATCCACGAGGCGACGATCGCCCAGCTTGAGGCCACCGCTGCGTCGTTGCGGCAAAGCGAAAGCATGATCAAGGCCCGCGCGCAGCACTATCAGAACTTGATCGATGAAGGGGTTTCCGAGGCTGAGTACGGCGTTCTGGAAAAAAACAGGATTGCCCGGTATGTCGCCGGGGGTGCTGGGGCATTTCGGGCCGCAGGGGCGGCACTGGATCTGGCTCCCAATATCTTTGGGACATCCAACGGCGGTATGCGTCTGGCGGCTGTCCCGTACGCTTTCGCGGAGGTGGCTCAGTTGACGGCGGATCTGATGATGCGCGAAGCCGAAGAGGCCAGCATCATTGAGCAGCAGAGGCGGCGCCAGCAAGAATGGGAGCTGGTGCGCGACCAGTCCAATGCCGAGGCACGGGTGTTGCGCGAGCAACTGCTGGCCCAGGATCACGCGATCAGCGCCGCTCGGGCCAGTCTGCAACAGACTGAAATAGCCAATCATCAGGCCAAGGCGGTGTACGCGTTCTACAAGAACCGCAGTACTGGCCTGGAGTTGAGCAACTGGGTCGTTGGGCAAGTGAAGACTTTGATCTACCAGGTTTACGACGTGGTCGCCGGCCTGTGCCTGTGTGCCGAAACCTGTTGGCAGTATGAAATGGCTGACTACAAGACCCGTTTTATCCGCCCGGATGTCTGGATGGACACCTGCCACGGGTTCACGACCGGTGCTTCGCTGAAGCTGGATCTGCTGAGGATGGCGGCTGCGCGCATCAAGCGCGACGAGCGCCGGCTGCAGTTGGTGAAAACGATTTCCCTCAAGACGCTGATGGGCGAGGTCAAGTGGAAGGAGGGCTTAGATATAGGGAAGCTGGAATTCGAGCTGAACGAAAAACTCTTCGATCAAGACTACCCGGGCCACTACTGCCGTCAGGTCCAAGGGTTGTCACTGACCTTCCCCGGTCTGTTGGGGCCTTACCAGAACATTTGCGCCACGCTGGTGCAAATCAGCAGCGCCACGACTCTTGAGCCGGAAATCAAGACTGTCGAACACTTGCACGGTGTAGATGGGGCCACGCCGATTCTGGGTTCTCTGGTGCAGAACCTGCGTCCTTACCAGCAGATAGGGTTGTCTTTGGGGCTGGACGACAACGGCATTGTCGATGCTGTGGATGATGACCGTTACGCACCTTTTGAAAAAACGGGCGCCCATGCCAGTTATGTCTTGACGTTCCCCAGGCATGGCCAGCCTTCCCAAGCGAGTCTTCTGCAGTCATTGACGGACGTCATTCTGACGCTGAGATATCAAGCCCGGGATGGCGGGGCGAACTTCGCCACCGCTGTTGAGGGCTTGCTCAAATCTACCTCCGAAACCAGTTCGCCCGATCAGGCCACGGGTACCACACGCGCAAGGAAGACGCAGCCATGAGCGAAGAAAATGTATACGCCAACCACAACTTCATTCTCAACGGCGACTTTCAGGATGTTCTGAACGACTGGATCATCAATGACGAAATAAAGGTCACCCGGCAGGAAGGGCTATGGCAGGGCAAAACGATCGGCTTCATGAATGCCGTCAATATGGGGGAGGGCTATCAGGAGATTACCTTGGCATCATCGCCGCGCCCTGAATCCGGCAAGGCGGATTACAAGCTGATTTTCTGGTACGAGGCGGTACAAGGCGCCGTAGGTACGCTGCGGATCAATCCCGGTCTGGGCGAGGAAGTGGATCTGACGCTTGTGCCTTCGCGCGAGGCTGAAGCCGAACAGGCGTTGAATCTCGACCAACCTCTGCTGGATCTCAATCTCACCGAGTACGCTTACCCGCTCACCCTCGATGCTGCGGAAACTACGGTCAGGTTTACCGTTATCAGTCCGGATAATGGCGGGCCGGGCAGGCCGGGCGCCGTGCGGGTCACCTTCATGCGTTTGGAGTTGCAGCTGGAGCCGTTGCAGCTGGACAGTGTGATGATCGATGACGAACCACAATCCCCCGCTGAACCGCTGCACCTGTGCTTTGGCGCCCATCATGACGTTGCGCTGCAAGTGACCGGCGGCAATGCGTGGAATGGAACGTACGCAGGGTTGCTGGTGAACGGCGGCGTGTCTGATCCTGAGAACATTCTCAGTGCCAGCCCACGGTGGGGGCTAGAGCATCCAGTCAGCGACCCGTGGACGATAACCTGCGCCGGGATTGTTGAAGACAAGGAAGTTGAGCACACCCTGCACGTACGCAGTTATTACACCGCCGACCTGTATCCGCTGCGCACGGTTTCCGGTCATTTTCAGCTGGATGTGATCTCGCTGCAGGAGGCCGCTTACTATCCGGTGATCGACCTCGATCAGAGCGTGGAACTGCGGGTGCGGGTGGAGTCCCATTACACCAAAACGCCATTGGCCAATCGCTTGGTCACCTGGACGTTGAAAGGCCCGACTCCTGCGGACGATATCGTGTTGGACATGCAACCCTCAGGCGGGAACGGCGAGGCCGGTTTTACCTGGACACCGGACGTAGAAGGCGACTGGGAGATCGTGGCCTCGGTCGACAGCCACTATGAAAAGGACGATGCCCGGCATGTGTTCAAGGTGCGTGTCCTGAAGGAGGACCCGTGGCTGAGTGCGACTTTTGCGCTGGATGGATCGCCCCGTGAATGGATGTGGGGTGCGAAAACCGGCTACCCCTGCCGCGGAGCCACCCATGAAGTCAGGCTGGCGTTCCTGTCAGGTCACGCATTGGCCGACTCCGAGCTGTCGCTGCATTGGACGGGGGAGGACACACCTGAAGGACTGGGTGTGACATTCAACCCCAAGCTTGAAACCGGGGAACCCGTTGTGGGGAGCGGGTTGGCATGGCGCATGGCGTGTGAAAACCGAAGAGACAGTGTTTTCGAATTCCATGTCAGCTGCTCGAAATTGCTCAACCGGTCGCCCTCGCAAACGCTGAACCTGGCCCACAACTGGTTGGCTATCGGGGATGTGAAGCCGCCGTCGAGATTTCCTGCGGTGGGCGGTCCGAAGCTGCCGATGTCCGTTCAGATTCGCTCGCAGGTGCCCGGTGTGGAGGCGGTCCGGGAGGTTGATGTTCAGTGGAGCATTGATGGAACACCAGAGCCCACGCTGCCGACGGGAGCAGACGGCTGGTGTGAATACGGGTACGACCCTGTCGCAGAAGGCCCTTTCAAGATCAAGGCAAAAGCCGTCAGCCCTTACGATGACGCGGAGCCGGGGCATGAGTTCACGGTCACGGTATTGGCTGAGGATCCATGGAGCAAGCTGGTCACGGTGACATTGGATGGCCAGAAAGAGGGATCGGTCGGACTCCTCTGTTTTCGCGATGCACAGCCGGTAGACCTGCTGATCTTGCCCGGTGACGATACCCTGTTGGACGAAGAGATCTATCTGGATCTGAAAAGTGATGCCGACTTGGGCTTTGATTTCGAACCTTCGATGAAAGACAAGCGTCGATTGACCAGAGACGGACTGATCTGGACGGTTCGTTCAACTGCCGATATCAGTGCGCCTTTCCAATTGCATGTGTGTCATGACGAGTTGGCACCCTATGCGTTGCAGGGACGATTGCTGTCACAAACGCTTGAGGACGACGGAACGTTCACGTTTGACGGCAAGGAATTGGCCCTCGAAAACATGGCCTATCCCTGCCTGGGAGGCCAGCACACCTTAGCCTTTACGCCAAAAGCGGGCAGCCTGTTGACCGGGCTTGAGGTCGCCGCGAAGTGGGCCTCAAGCAATGCCCTCGATGTGACGTTGGCGCCTGACCATGCGCGGGATCTCCCAAGTAATGGCCTGGAGTGGACGCTGGACGCTCGCGCCAGTACCGAAAGCGGCGCGTTGGGGCTCTCGCTGGAACTCAATCAAGCCGGGTTCACTTACCCTCCGGTGCCTATGTCGCTGGGGCACAACCGAATCAAGATAGCCGACGTACGCGGGCCCACTTTCGATATGTTTGTGGGCGAGACCGCCTTTCTGGAGATCAAGGCCCAGTCGTATTACACCGAGCGGTCAGTACCCGGTGTCGTGGTCAGCTATGAGGATGGCGACACTGTTACGCCGGTTCCGACACAGGAGACTGGCTGGGCACGCTTTGCCTACACAGCCACACAAGCGGGCCCTGTAGAGGTGATTGCGACCGTGCCAAGCCCTTACGATGGCCCCGACGACGCCCCCTCTTTCACATTTGAATTCACAGTGTTGGCCGCAGCACCCATGGGATCGGATTCGCCTCCTGTGTCGACTTCTACAACAATGACGGACGAAGGATCGCTCATGTCTGAAGAGCAGGAACCAGGACACAACGCTATCGAGATCGGCGAGGTGCGCGAGGCCGCTTTTGATCCGGTGGTGGGCGAAAGCGTCTGGCTGGGGATCAACGTTCGCTCGTCCGGCACCCGACGGGCCGCTTCCGGTGTGGAGGTGGTTTTTACGGCCGAGCTAGAGCATGCACGGGTGGAAACGGATGGCGAGGGGTGGGCGTATTTTGCCTACAAGGCCGAACAGGCAAAGGATGTTCAGGTGGTCGTCGCCACGCTGGAAGGTGTCAGCGATGGCGCTGAGGCGGATCCGTTCCATACCTTCCGTTTCAAGGTATTGGCGGCGGGTGTCTGGGACGATGCCCGGATTCAGCTGAACGCTGACGTTCCTTCCACAGTCTGGGGCGAAGAGACCAGGTTTCCTCGGACTACCCAAGCTCATACCATCAAGTTGGTGGTCGACAATGCGAGCAGCCATTTGCTCGGCCGTGATGTCTGCCTGGGGTTGAAGGGGGACTCCTTGCCCTCAGAGCTGGGGATTACGAATGTGCAGCCGGCGCTGGGCGTTGCCCGAACCTTGACTGCAGAAGGGTTGAGTTGGCAG
Organism: Pseudomonas sp. EL_65y_Pfl2_R96; assembly: GCF_963970905.1. Taxonomy (NCBI): domain Bacteria; kingdom Pseudomonadati; phylum Pseudomonadota; class Gammaproteobacteria; order Pseudomonadales; family Pseudomonadaceae; genus Pseudomonas; species Pseudomonas sp. EL_65y_Pfl2_R96. Next base: position 280,114 of record NZ_CAXAQH010000003.1, read on the forward strand.
TGCACCGGCACGATCGGCGGGGCTTACAACCTGCAACTTGAGGCATCGCGCCTGCTCAAGCAATCGCCGGTCAATGCGATGTCGTTGGGGCCGGTTCCTTCTGCCGGGCTGCCGGCCGCTATTGTCTATCGCGTGGGAAATCAACCGTGCGAAATCAAGGATTCCGAGATTGTCGTGAAGATTGCGCTGGGGAGCCCGGTCGAGTTCAGCATCTCGGTTCCGCCAGAATGTCTGAACGAGTCGGTGTCGTTCCGACAGCTTGGAGAGTTTGATATGGGATTCGAACCGGGACTGGATTCCCCACGCAAGTTCAACGAACTGACTTTGGAGTGGACAGTGATCGCTTCGAGATGGGGCATTGAAGATTACATCTATCAGCTGACGTTCTCTCAATACCCGGACTCTCCACAAATACTGAAATTCCTGATTGAGTAACCGAATGCAGGTTTGATCGAAGGTTAGAAGGCTCCCGCTTTCTTCCAGCTCAAATACCGCGTCACCAGCTCGGCCCCCAACTCCCCAGGCCGGGCTTGCAGCACCGCAACGCCATGAGCACTCAAGCGCTCATGGCATTGCGCGCTTGCGTTCAGGTAATCCACCGTCCCGCAATAGGCCAGTGCTTCGTCCAGAGTCTGCACCGGGCGATGGCGTATTTCATCGAGCACGTTTTCCCGAAGGCTCGCCACGAGCACACGATGCTGCAGATTCAGGCGTTTGACGGCGGTCAGCAATTGCTCATCGTCTTCGTCGCGCAGGTTGGTGATCAGTATCACCAGTGCCCGGCGCTTCTGTCTGGCCAGTAATTGATTCGCCGCAGCCTGGTAGTCGGCGGTTCGTCGACTGCTGTCGACGTCGTAGACGGTATTGAGCAACACCGTGAGGTGTTCGGTGCCTTTGACCGGGGCGAGGTAGCGCGGCTGTTCGCTGGCAAAGGTGCTCAGGCCGACGGCGTCACCCTGGCGCAGGGCCACGTAGCTCAGCAACAGACAGGCATTGAGCGCGTGATCAAAATGCGACAGCTCATCGTCCTGGCTACGCATTTGCCGACCGCAATCGAGCATGAAGATAATCTGCTGGTCACGCTCGTCCTGGTACTCCCGGGCAATCGGCGTGCGTTGTCGGGCGGTGGCCTTCCAGTCGATTTGCCGTAGGCTGTCGCCTTCTCTGAATTCGCGCAGTTGATGAAACTCCAGCCCCAGGCCGCGTCGTTGGCGTTGGCGCACGCCGAGCTGGCTTAACCAGTTATCCACCGCCAACAGCTGGCCGCCATAGAGACGGGCGAAGTCGGGGTAGACGCGGGTGTTGTCGGTCACGTTCAGCAGGCGTTTGTCGGACCACAGGCCCATTGGACTTGGCAGGCTGATTTCGCAGCGTTCGAAGGTGAAGTGACCGCGTTTCAGGGGGCGCAAACGATAGCCGATCTGGCTGTGCTGACCGGGTTGAAGCTCGACCGACAGGGGAAGGTGTTCGAAGTCCAGGCCGTTCGGTACATGGTCGAAGATTTGAATGTTCAATGGCTGGGCAAAATCATGTGCGATCTCCAGGCGCACCTCACCCCATCGACCGAGCGCCAGGCTGCCGGGCATCTGCCGTTGCACGCGGGGCGAGGGCAGGCGCTTGAGGCGGATGGCGTCGAGTGTCGCCAAGGCCAGCAGCGCCAGCAGCAATCCCCAGTTGATCGATAAAAGGCTCGATGGAACCTCGATGTCCAGTGCCCGCAGTGTGCCCGGCACGATGCCGATGGCCAGCAGCACGGCGAGCCAGATCAGCAGCAGGCGCGAGGGTTTCATTGGCGCACATCGCTTGTGGCGAGGGAGCTTGCTCCCGCTGGGGTGCGAAGCAGCCCCAAAACCAGCCGACACAGAGTGTCAGGTAAAACGCGCCTACCGGTATTGCGACTGCTGCGCAGCCGAACGGGAGCAAGCTCCCTCGCCACAGGGGTGGTCTGCATGGCTGTGTTCACAGGCGCGGCGCCGGCACTTGGTCGAGCAGTTGCCTGAGCACCTGATCGACTTCCAGCCCTTCGATGTCCAGCTCCGGGGCAATTCGCACACGGTGACGCAGCACCGCCAGGGCGCAGCCCTTGATGTCGTCGGGAATCACGAATTCGCCACCGCGCAGCAAGGCCCGAGCACGGGCGCAACGTACCAGCGCGATTGAGGCGCGTGGCCCGGCACCGAGGGTCAGTCCCGGCCAGGTCCGGGTGGTGCGGGCCAGGCGCACGGCGTAATCGAGTACCTGATCGTCCAGCGGCAGGTCGCTGGCAATGCGCTGCAAGGCCAGCACGTCCTTGGCTTGCAACACGGTGCGCAGCGGTTGCACGTCGAGCATATCGGCTCGGGTCGAACGGCTGACCTGACGCACCATGTTCAATTCCTGATCGACGTCCGGGTAGTCCATGCGCACCTTGAGCATGAAGCGGTCGAGCTCGGCTTCCGGCAACGGGTAAGTGCCTTCCTGTTCGATCGGGTTTTGTGTGGCGAGCACCATGAACGGTTGCGTGATGGGCAGGGCACGGCCCTCGAGGGTGACCTGGCGTTCCTGCATGGCTTCGAGCAGCGCTGCCTGGGTTTTCGCCGGGGCGCGGTTGATCTCGTCGGCCAATAACAGGTTGGTGAACAATGGGCCTTTGCGCAGTTTGAATTGCTCGGTCTGCAAGTCGTACACCGCGTGGCCGGTGACGTCGCTGGGCATCAGGTCCGGGGTGAACTGGATGCGTGCGAACTCGCCGCCGAAGCAGCGGGCGAGGGCGCGCACCAGCAACGTCTTGCCCAACCCCGGCACGCCTTCGAGCAGCACATGGCCGCCGGCGATCAGGGCAGTGAGCACGTCGTCGATCACGGTGTTCTGGCCGATCACGGCTTTTTGCAGTTCCGTCCTTACCGCTTGGGCCAACTGGCTGGCGCGCTGGCGCTGCTGGGCGGCGTGGGTCTGTGTGCCGGGCTCGATCTGTTCACTCATAAGGCGTTCCTCAAGGTTTGCAGGTGGGCGACCTGACGGCTGAATTCAGCGCTGGACAGCCGCTGTTTCGGTCGCGGGCTCATGGCCTGGCTGATGGCGCGTGTGGGCTGGCCAGTCAGGCGTGAGAGCACCAGCCATTGTTCGGCGACGCCGAGTTGTTCAAAACCGGGATGACGGTGACGGACACGGCGCAGAATGTCTTGCTGCAAGGCGTGCAACAGGCTGTGCTGTCCGCTGCGGCGCAGCATGAAGTCGGCGCTGGCACGCAGGTGTTCCTGAAGTTGCCGACGCGCCCTTGGGGCCGGTTCCAGCAAAGGGCCGCTGCGCACGCCGACATGCCAGCACCCCAAAGCGATCAAGGCGATCAGGGCCACCAAGGCTTGCGCGAAGTAGCGCCACAGCAAGGTCAGCAAGCTGTCGCGATCGGTATTGAACAGCAGGGTCACGTCGGTGTCGGCCGTCAGGTACCACAGCAGCCAGGCATTGTCGTACCGGTCGATGGCCGGGGTTTTCCAGAGGTCGGCGTCGGTGACCACGGTGATCGAACCCAGCCCGTGACCCAGCTGCATCATGTGCGTGGCCTTGCCACTGTTGGCCCAGGCCTGGGCGAGGTTTTTCGGATCGTCGAGGTGGAACGCCGTGTCGAAGCTGAAGTAGGCCGGTGCCTCTTCGTTTTCCAGATAGAGCTTGGTCAGTTTGGGGTAGGGGTCGTCGTCGAGATCGGGTGGCGAGTCCTTGAGGTCTTTGCTCAGGAACTGGTGCAGCTGCACCCGGTTGAGCAGCAGGTCATTGCTCTGACCGGTCTTTTCATCCCACAGGGCTTCGGCGACAAATAAAAGGCGCCCGCCGGCCCGGGTCCAGTTCAACACCTGATCCACCTGTCGCGGGGACATGTTCGACCGATCGCCGAGCAATAACAAACTGCGCCGATGAGGCTCAAGGGTCGGCAGGATGTCGAGGCTGTTGGCGTGGCTGACGGTCAGGCCCTGTTTACGCAGAAAATGCTCGGCCGCCAGGTAGGGGTTGGCCTGGGCTTCAGGGGACGGGCCGTGTTCGATTTGTACCTGATAGGGCATGGCCTTGAAATACAGGTAAACACTCAACGCGCCCAGGAGCACGGCGATGAACACGCCGACCGCCAGCCACCCCCTGCGGTTCAACGGGCCGCTCCCGGGCCGAATAGAGCGCGCCAGCCGTCACAGAGTTCCTGTTGCAAATGCGCGGGGGGCAGGCGATGCCCGTAGGCCATGTTCTGCCAGTGCCCGGTGAGGCTTTTACTGAAGGCCAGCAAGGCAGGTTGTTGCAGTTGTTCGACGCGCTGAAGCACCTCGCCTTCGGTGTCGGCGGGTTTGAGCGCCATGTTGAAGTCGTTCAGCAAGTGGCTGAGCAAGGCGCGATAGAGCAACCCGAGGGCTTCACGGGGGTGGGTCTGCCAGAGGCTTTCGGCGCTGGCCGCGACATCGGCGGGCAGGGTTTCGCGGTTGAGGTCCAGGCCGAACGCCTGCTGCGGTAACGGCCGCGCGACTTTACGGTTTAACGCTGGGCGACGGCTGACGAACGCCTGCAACCCGTCGCGGTAACGCCAGATCAACAGGCCTATGGCGCCGATCACCGCGCCCCACAGCAACACTTCGATCAGGCTGGCCAATGCGCCGAAGCGTTGGCTGTCCAGCAAGCTGAACAGCGCCTTCAACCAGGCGGGCGTTTGACCATTGTCCGCAGTGTCGGCGGCGGGTTTGTCATCGCCAAACCGATAGCGGGTCACCGTTTCCTTGTTCTTGAACGGTGGCTGATCGAGGATGGCCTTGATGCTGTCCCGGGACGCCTGACTGGTCAGCGGTTGTTCCAGCAGACGCGGGCTGTCCGGTGAAATGACCGGTTCGGCGGCCCAGACGCTTTGCGCCGTCGGCATCAGCAGGATCGCGGCCAGCAGCAGCGTGACGACTGCGCTGCTCAAGCGTTGGCGCAACCGGCGGAACACCAGCTCGATATCCCAGGCTTCAAGCACCGTGCGCCGGTTCAGGTAAAGGCTGAAACCACAGGCCACATAGACCGGTTCCCAGGCCACCAGCACCAGGGCGTAAAAAGCATTGGTCAGGTGTTCCAGCCAGAGCCAGTCCTGCACGGCGGCGGCGATCAAGGTCTGCCAGCCCCAGTCGAGTTCGATTTGCTGCGGCAAGAGCATGTAGAACAACACCATCAGGCCGATCCACAGCGCGCCTTCCAGGTGCACGCCGATGATGGTCAACCACTGCGCGGCACCGGCGTTGCGCTGCAATAGCACGCGCAAACGTTGTTGTCGTGCTTCGCCCCCCAGGCCTTCGAGTTGCACCACCGGCATCAGAAAACTGCGGCTCAGGCTCAGGCGGCGCCAGGTCAGGCTGGCCAGCAGTTGCGGTTTGAGCAGGCGCGGCCATTGGCGCAGGGCCTGTTTGAGCGTGGGCGTTTCGCCGAACATGGCTTTGGACAGGATGTACAGCGGCAGCCGGTCGAACGCCGGTTTGAGCCACCAGAACAGGAACAGGGCAAGGGAGGGCGAGTCCCACAGCATCAGGGTGAGCAGGGCGAAGATTGGCAAGGTCACGATGGCCCAGCTGGTCATCAGCAGGCGTCGATAGCGCTGACTCAGCAGCACGCCCAGGTCCATGGCTTCCCAGCTTGTGCGCGGGCGGATCACTACGCTGGCGTCACTCAGGCGCATGGCGGGTCCGTCCGGCAAACAGCAGGTAAGTCGCCATCGACACCCAGAGCGCTACGCCAACCAGGTATTTGGTCAGCGGCGCAGTTGCGGTCCGCGACGACCAGTAGGCTTCTATGAACGCCGCAATCAGTAGAAACAGCATGACCCCGCAAATCAGCGACACGCTTTTGCGCGCTGCCAGTTGCAGGGCTTCGGCCCGTGACAAACGACCCGGCGCGATCAAGGCCCAGCCCAGTTGCAGGCCGGCAGCACCGGCCAGGGCAATGGCGCTTAGCTCGAAGGCGCCATGGCCGATCACGAACGACCAGAAGGTTTGCCCGTAGCCGATGTGCGTCAGGTGCCCGGCCACGGCGCCGATCATCAAACCGTTGAAGAACAGGAAAAACGCGCTGCCCAGGCCAAACAGCAAACCGCTGGCGAAGGTCTGAAAAGCGATGCCGATGTTGTGCATGATGTAGTAACCGAACATCATCCAGTCTTCACTGGCCGCCCGTTCGGCCGAACGTCCCAAATGACCGGCGACGGGGTCGTACATGCTTTGCATTTCACTGACCTGTTCGGCCGGGATCAGGTTGTAGACCAGGTCCGGGAACAGATACACCAGCAAGGCGAAGCCGATCAGGCTGGCAAAAAACATCAGGCCGGCGGCAAGCACAAAGCGCCACTGTTCGCGCACCAGTCGCGGGAAATCGGCCAGGATGAAACTCAACACGTTGGCACCCAGTCGATTGCGATGCCGATAAAGCTGTTGATGCCCACGCAGCACTTGCTGCTGCAATGAATCGATCAAAAAACTGCTGTAACCGCGCTCCTGAGCCAGGGCCAGGTGTTGGCAGAGCCGTCGATAGTCCTTGGGGAAGCTGGCGATTCGTGAGGATTCCTTGCCTCGTTCCAGCTGTTCGAGCATGAGTGCAAACTGCTCCCATTCGGCCTTGTGGCGGCTTTCGAAAAGGTTTTGCTTCATGTGGGGCCCAACAGTCCACGGGCGATGCCGTTGAGTTCGGCCACGGTCTGTGGCTTCGATACCTGCAACGGTTGCGCGAGTATCGAGGCGAGTTCTTTGACCCGCGCCTCGGAGAGTTCACCCTGGCGTTCGGCAAACCCGAGGATGGCGCGTTGCTCGGTCAGTGTCAGCGTGAAGGCTGCGCGCCGCGGCGGGACGTCGGGTAGTTGCGGCCGGGTGAGGGGCTGTTCGCGGTAGATCACCAGCGTGCCGGCAGCCAGGTCGCCGAGGCGCTTGAAGGTGGGATGTTGCAGGCAACTGATCGCCCCGAGGAAGTAGCCGAACGGCAGCATGTCGACAAATCGCAGCAGGTTGCGCAGCAACGAAGCGGACCAGCCGATCGGCGTGCCATTGTCGTGTACCACGCGCAATCCCATCCATTGCTTGCCCGGCGAGCAGCCCTGATTGAGCACCTCGAACAGCACCATGTACCACCAGCTCACCACGAACAGCAGAATCGAGCCAAGCCCTGCACCGAGTGTTCCGAGAAACGCCAACACCATAAACAGCAGGCCCAGGATCAACCCGCGCAGGCCCAGGTCGATGGCGAATGCCAGCGCACGGACCATCAACCCGGCCGGGCGCAGCGGCAAATCGATGCCTTCGGGCGTTTCGACCTGATACCGCGTGTCCAGTGGCGGGGCCAGCGTCGCTTTCCCTGGCAGTGCTGTGGTCTCGAGCATGGGCAACCTTGGTGTGGCTGGTTTGCGAATCGATGTCCGTCCGATGCTAGCAGTCTCTCGGGGGCAAACGACATAACTATGTAATGCACAGTGAGTGACAAGAGGTGATTGAATGACAAGATTTCTGGTCGGGGCAGCCTGTGTGCGCCTAGACTTCGCCGGTCTTCAGTTCAGGAACAGCCCGTGACTTCGATCTTCTGGTACGACTATGAAACCACTGGCATCAACCCCCGTTGCGACCGCCCGCTGCAAGTGGCGGGGATTCGCACCGACTTCGATCTCAATGAAATAGACGAGCCGGTCAACCTTTATTGCCAGCCCAGTGACGACATCCTGCCTCATCCGGCGGCCTGCACGATCACCGGTATTACGCCCGCGCGTCTGGCCGAGCAAGGGTTGAGCGAAGCCGATTTCATGACCCGGGTTCATGCTCAGCTCGCGGCGCCCGGCACCTGTGGGGCGGGGTATAACACGTTGCGTTTCGACGACGAGATGACCCGTTACAGCCTGTATCGAAACTTTTTCGACCCCTACGCACGGGAGTGGCAGGGCGGCAACAGCCGCTGGGACTTGATCGATGTGGTGCGTGCGGCGTATGCCTTGCGTCCCGATGGCCTTGTCTGGCCTACGGATGACGAAGGACGGGTGACGCTCAAACTCGAACGCTTGACCGCCGCCAATGGCATCGATCACGGGAATGCCCACGAGGCGCTGTCGGATGTTCGCGCCACGATCGCTCTGGCGCGTCTGATCCGCGAAAAGCAGCCGAAGTTGTATGACTGGCTGTTTCAGTTGCGCAGTAAACAAAAGGTGATGGATCAGATCCGGTTGTTGCAGCCGATGGTGCATATTTCCGGGCGCTTTTCGGCGGCCCGCCACTATGTGGGGGTGGTATTGCCGTTGGCCTGGCATCCACGTAATCGCAACGCGCTGATTGTCTGTGACCTGCACCTGGACCCTCAGGGGTTGCTCGACCTGGATGCCGAAACCTTGCGTCAGCGGCTTTACACCCGCCGGGACGAACTGGCCGAAGGCGAACTGCCGGTGCCGCTCAAGCTCATACACATCAACAAGTGCCCGGTCGTGGCGCCATTATCGGTACTTCGTCCTGACGATCAGCAACGTTTGGGGCTGGATATGGCGCTTTATCAGGGACGGGCGCTGCGGCTAAGCGACGCACAACAAGTTTGGCGAGATAAAGTGTCGGACATTTACAGTCGTGACGATTTCTCTCCGAGTCCGGACCCCGAGCAACAGTTATACGACGGTTTTATCGGTGATCGGGACCGGCGCCTATGTGAGCAAGTCAGAACCGCCGACCCTGCGCAATTAGCACAAGAGCAGTGGCCTTTCGATGATGAACGTTTGCCTGAGTTATTGTTTCGTTATCGGGCGCGCAACTTTCCCGATACGTTGAGCCTCGAGGAGCAAGAACGCTGGCGAATTTTCTGTCAGCAACGTTTGACTGCACCCGAGTGGGGCGCGCCAAATACGCTGGAAAGTTTTCTGACGGCTGCCGCCCAATTGACGATTAGTCCTACATCGTTTCAGCAAGAGGTCCTGGATGAATGGCAGATTCATGTCCAGGCATTACGCAAACGTTTGAATCTTTGAAAACGAAAATGACTTGCACTTGAATTCCGGGCATAAAAAAACGCCAGCATTTGCTGGCGTTCTTCAGGTCGCGGATCAGTCTGCGACGCGCTTGCGGCTTAGCCCAGCAGGGTAGCCCAGCCTTCAACCACGTCACCGCCCCACTTGGCTTTCCACTCTTTCAGAGTCTTGTGGTTGCCACCTTTGGTTTCGATGACTTCGCCGTTGTGCGGGTTTTTGTATTGTTTAACTTTGCGAGCACGCTTGGTGCCGGTAGTTTTTACTGCGCCGCCACGTGGCGCCTTGGTTTTGGACTCTGGATCCAACAGCGCGATGATGTCACGCAGGGATTTGGAGTATTCGCCCATCAGGGTGCGCAGTTTGCCTTCGAATTCCAGCTCGGTTTGCAGTTTGTCGTCTTGGGACAGATTCTTCAAACGGGCTTGCAGCTCTTTGATAGCTTCTTCGGTGGCGCGATATTCGTTGATCAAGGACATGAGGATTACCTTATGTTGGGCGCTGGATGACAGGGTGACAGTGCGACAATAATAGTCAGGGTGTTTCATCAAGTAAACATTTAACCGAAGTTTTACTTAAATTAATTGCGGTGAATAGGACACACATTGGAGAGACAGTTAAATAGCGTCACGAATATTCACAGTTGACCTCTTGAAGACTGGCTACAAGAGCACCATGCACTGGCGTATGGCAGCGCCGGAATCTGTGCTGCTGATCGCGATGCAAGGCCACACGTCATCAATACTGCAGTTTTGCTGCGCAATCGTTAGAATGGCGGCCTTTGCGAAGTTCTGGAGTTTCCCCCTCATGCGCACTTTTCGGCTGGTGATTGCTTGCCCGGACCGCGTCGGCATCGTTGCTAAAGTCAGTAACTTTCTGGCGTCACATAACGGCTGGATCACTGAAGCGAGCCATCACTCGGACAATCTCAGTGGCTGGTTTTTCATGCGTCACGAAATTCGTGCCGATTCGCTGCCTTTCGGTATCGAAGCCTTTCGCGAAGCGTTTGCACCGATTGCCGAAGAGTTCTCGATGGACTGGCGCATCACCGACACCGAGCAGAAGAAACGCGTGGTGTTGATGGCCAGCCGTGAGTCCCACTGCCTGGCCGATTTGTTGCACCGCTGGCACAGCGACGAACTGGACTGCGAAATCGCCTGCGTGATTTCCAACCATGACGATTTGCGCAGCATGGTCGAGTGGCACGGTATTCCTTACTACCATGTGCCGGTCAACCCGCAGAACAAGGAGCCGGCCTTCGCCGAAGTTTCGCGCCTGGTCAAACAGCACGAGGCCGAAGTGGTGGTACTTGCCCGCTACATGCAGATTCTGCCGCCCGAGTTGTGCAGCGAATATGCCCATAAAGTCATCAACATTCACCACAGCTTCCTGCCGTCGTTTGTCGGGGCCAAGCCCTATCATCAGGCTTCGATGCGCGGTGTGAAGTTGATCGGCGCCACTTGCCACTACGTGACCGAAGAGCTGGATGCCGGTCCGATCATCGAGCAGGACGTGGTGCGCGTCAGTCACAGCGACAGCATCGAAGACATGGTGCGCTTCGGTCGCGATGTCGAGAAGATGGTGCTGGCCCGCGGTCTGCGTTATCACCTGGAAGACCGAGTGCTGGTGCACGGCAACAAAACCGTCGTGTTCTGATAGCCATACGGTTGAAATTCAAAGGGCCTGGGCGCTCAATCGCTTCAGGCCCTTCGCCGTTTCTGCACTGAGGACATGACCATGGCCGATCCACTGGACAAAGCCACGTCCAAGGCACCCGCCACATTGGGGGAGGGGTGTTTGAGTCGTTATGACCCCGAGGACCTGACCCCCGAAGACGGCACGGAGTTTCCCGGTGCCGCCGAGTTGTGGGAGCAGTTGCAGGACGATTCCGACGATGAATCCGGGGGCGCCTGAAAAGATCGCAGCCTTCGGCAGCTCCTACAAGGGCTTGGCGTACACCCTGTAGGAGCTGCCGAAGGCTGCGATCTTTCAAGCTTGCTTGAACTTCATCAACTTCTTGAGCAACGGCCGCCCGAGCATCAGTAAAAATACCGGGCCACCCACCACCAGATAGAAGTAATAGGTCACTGTCCGCCAGATCAGAATGGCCGCCGCCGCGGTGGATTTGCCCACCATGGGCGCCAACAGCGCCGCCGATGTCAGTTCCGCCGCCCCGGCACCGCCCGGCAACAGACTGAATTGCCCCGCACTCAGCGACAGCATCTGGATCAGAAAGCACCAGGCCCACTGCAAATCCACGCCCAGCCCGCGCAGCGCCAGATACAGCACGCTATACCGCAAGACCCAATGCAGGCAGGTCAGGGCAAACACGGTAATCAGCGTCTGAAAGGGCAACTTCAGTGTGTCAGTGAACGCTGCCAGGAAGTGCAGAAGCTTGCGCGCCCAGCGGTGTCGAGTCGCGGTCTTGACATTGAGGCGGGCGAGCAACCGACCGCTCAGACGAATCAATGAGCGGTGGTAACGAGCCACTACCACGCAACTGACCAGCCCGCCGAACATCGAGATGGCGCTGACGGTCAGCAGCCACTCCATGCGCTGACTGAGGTGCTGGAACAGTGCATAAATCAGAATCCCGCTCAGCGCGCAGAGAAAAAACAGCAGATCGCTCAACTGGTCCATGGCGAACACGGCGCTGCCCCTGGCCGGCCGCACGCCGTGGCGCGCCAGCAGGGCCATGATGGTCAGCGGTCCGCCACTGCCGCCGGGCGTGGCGCAGTAGGCGAACTCGGCGGACATCACCACCCCGAGGCTTTTGAGGCGGCTCACCTTGGCGCGCTGATCGCCCAGCAACAGGCGCAAGCGCAGGGTATTGAGCCCCCAGCACAGCAGGATCATGCCGAACATGATCAGCAGCCATTCCAGTGGAAAGCGTTGCAGCCGCGACCATGTATCGCCGCCGCCCAGCAACGAGGGGATAAGCACCGCAGCGAGCAGGGCGACGACCAGCACAATCCCGCGGCTCATGCGGCGCGACCGACGGTGTCGTCTTGCAGTGCCAGCCAGTTGGCCTTGGTCATCGGCACACGGCCCTCGTCGAGCAAACGCTTGAGGAGTTGCAGCCAATAATGACGCGAGAACTCATGGCGCATGTCCACCGGGTGCAGGCCGAGACGAATCACCGGTGCCTGGCGCCAACGTTGTTCGCGCTGATCGCTGACCAGCTTCGACAGGCCTCGGCGCCAGGCACTGCGAGCGCTCCAGACCAGGCTCGGGGCATCGATCGCGGTGAAATCCGGCAGACGATACAGATGCTGCAAATCGCTGGTGTAGCGCAGCGGCAACTGGCGCAGCGCCTGGCGGGTGCCTTCGCTCATCAGCCAGGCCGGGGCGACGAAACCTTCCAGTGGCCAGTGATAACGATGGAACATTTCGATTCCGGCGCGCAGGCGAGCGAGGGCGGCGTCCAGGGGCAGGTTGTAGAACTCGCCTTCATGGGTGTAGATCCGGCGCATGAACCAGTCTCGGGGAGTGCCGGGGATCGGTCCTTCATCGCAATGGAAGTAACCGTGCAATGCCAGTTCGTCGCCGCGCGCGACACGGCTGCTCAGCACCTGTCGAAACCCCGGATGCGTATCCAGATCGTTGTGTTTATGGAAGTCCGGCACCACCAGCCAGGTCATCGGCACCTCGCCCAACGCGTCGACGGCTTCGACGAAAGCCTGGTAATCGGGCCAGGTGTGCGGCGCTGTGTCGTGCAACACCAGTAACAGGCTGCGTGCGTTCATAGGCTCAACCATTGGCGGTCAGCGGCCATTGAGTGCCGAGTACGGCGTGATAGTGGCCCAACAGGCTGTCGACCACGGTGTCCCAGGCGTAATGCCGCTCGACATGGCTGCGGGCTTGTTTGCCCCGTGCGGCGCTGCCCTGGCTGAATAGCTCGCGTACGGCGTTGGCCATCGCCACTGGATTGTCCGGCGCGCAGAGCAGGCCGCATTGATCGGTGACAATTTCCTGAAAGGCCCCGGCCGCCACGGCCACCACCGGAATGCCACTGGCCATGGCTTCAAGGACCACCAGGCCAAAGGTTTCCTGATCACCGGCATGCACCAGCGCATCGGCGCTGGCCATCAAGCGTGCGATTTGCGCCGCCGGGCAGAACTCATCGAGGACAGTGACGTTGCGCGGCACCAGGGTTGGCATCGACGAGCCCACCAGCAGCAGGTGATAGCGACGACCCAGGCGTTTCATGCAATTGAGTAGCACTGGCAGGTTTTTTTCCTTGGAACCACGGCCGGCGAAGATCAGCAGGTGAGTGTTTTCATCGATGCCCAATTCAGCCCGTAAACCTGTATCCCGTTTACTGGGGTTGAACGTTTGCAGGTCGACGCCCAGCGGTTGTACGAAAACGTTCTTCACCCCCAGCCCGATCAGTTTGTCGGCCATGACCTGGCTCGGCGCCAGAACCCGGTCGAAGTTGCCATAGAGTTTGCTGACATAAGCTTCGACATTGGGGGTAACCCAGTTGCCCATGCGATTGCTGACCAGCATCGGCAGGTCGGAGTGATAAAAGCCGATCACCGGCACATCGAGTTGCCGCTTGGCGTCCAAAGCAGCCCAGGCAGTCAGGTAAGGGTCGCCGGCTTCGATCAGGTCAGGCTGCAAATCCTGCAGAACATTGCGCCACGGCGCGAGACGGAGGGGGAAACGATAACCCTTGCCAAAAGGAAGGGCGGGGGCTGGAACGGTGTAGACACCATCCTGTTCACTCAAATGGGCCCCGGGGATCAGCAAGCTATGGCGAATACCGGGTTTGATGCCCAGGCGACGGTGTTTGGCATCCAGATAAGTGCGCACGCCACCGCTGGCAGGGGCGTAGAACATGGTGATGTCAGCGATATGCACGATGAACATTCCTCCGGGGCCGTTGATCTCCTTTGGTTGACCTATATGAAGGATAGATGTTCGATTGGGGTTTTGCGGAGGGGGTGTCAGCGGGGTTTTGCGGGGCTTTACAGATCGCTATCGCGAGCCGGCTCGCTCCCACACTGGATCTGTTGTGAACACATTATTTGTGAACAACGAAGATCAAATGTGGGAGCGAGCCTGCTCGCGATTGGGGCCTGTCAAACGTTCTAGATGCGGAAACTGCCCACCAACTGCTTCAATCGCGAAGCCTGTTGCTCAAGGTCCGAGCACGCCCGCAAGGTCGATTGCAGGTTTTCCACGCCTTCCTGGTTCAGCGTGTTGATCTCGGTGATATCCACGTTGATCGACTCGACCACTGCGGTTTGTTCCTCGGTCGCCGTCGCCACCGACTGGTTCATCCCGTCGATTTCGCCGATGCGCAACGTCACGCTGTTCAGGCGCTCGCCGGCCAGGTTGGCGATTTCCACGCTGTCCTGGCTGTGACGCTGGCTGTCGCTCATGGTGCTGACGGATTCGCGGGCGCCGACTTGCAGCTCCTCGATCATGGTCTGCACCTGTTGCGCCGACTCCTGCGTGCGGTGCGCCAGGTTGCGCACCTCGTCGGCCACCACGGCAAAACCGCGCCCGGCTTCACCGGCCCGCGCAGCTTCGATGGCGGCGTTGAGCGCCAGCAGGTTGGTTTGCTGGGAGATGCTGGTGATCACTTCGAGAATCTGCCCGATGTTCACGGTTTTGCTGTTCAGCGATTCGATGTTGGTGCTCGAGGCGCTGAGCATGCTCGACAGCTGATTCATCGCGGCAATGCTGCGATCCACCACTTGCTGGCCGTCTTCGGCCAGGCTGCGGGCATCGCTGGCCTGATTCGATGCTTGGGCTGCGTTACGGGCGATTTCCTGGGCGGCGGCGCCGAGCTGGTTGATCGCTGCGGCCACGCTGCTGGTACGCGAAGCTTGCTGGTCGGAATTGAACATCGACGAGTTCGAGGCCGCCACCACCCGCAAGGCCACTTCGTTGACCTGGCCGGTGGCCGAGGACACTTCGCGGATCGATGTATGAACCCGTTCCACGAAACGGTTGAACGCCGTGCCAAGGAGGCCGAATTCGTCCTGATTCTGGATGGTCAGGCGTTTGGTCAGGTCGCCTTCACCGTCGGCGATGTCTTCCATGGCGCGGGTCATCACGTGCAGCGGCTGGATCAGCAGGCGGATCAGCATGCCCAGCAAGCCAATGATGATGGCCACGGCAATCAGGGTCGCGATGATCGCCGAGGTGCGGAATTCGCTGAGCATGGAGAAGGCTTTGTCCTTGTCCACCGACAGGCCGATGTACCAATTGACCGACGGCAAGCCTTTGATCGGGGTGAAAGAGACGATGCGGGTTTTGCCGTCGACGTCCACTTCAGTGAAGCTGCTGCTAATGCGTGGGGTATTTTTCGGGTACGCCTCGCTCAGGGACTTCATCACCATGGCTTTGTCCGGATGAACCAGGATCTTGCCGTCGGCGCTGACCAGAAAGGCATAGCCCATGCCGCCGAAATCACGCGCGATCAGGGTGTCGATCAGGGTTTGCAGGCTCAAGTCACCGCCTACCACCCCCACGCTTTTCCCCGATTTTTTCGAAGCGGTGGCAATGGAGATGATGGTTTGACCGGTCGCCGCATCTACGTAAGGTTCGGTCAGCGTCGAGCCGTTGCTGTTTTCCGCGCCTTTGTACCAAGGGCGAACTCTGGGATCGTAGCCGTCCGGCATCTTGGAGTCAGGGCGGTTGATGAAGTTGCCGCTGGCATCACCCAGGTACCTGGCCATGAAGGTCGATGCCAAAGCATTTTGTTCAAGCAGACTGACGACGTTGGATTGTTCGGGGTTGATGGCAATGTTTTGAGCGAGGTTCTCTACCAGCAGGATACGACCGGCCAGCCAACTCTGGATGTTGTTGGCGGTGACGTCTCCCATCTCGGTGAGATAGTTATCCAGATCTTCACGAATCGCATTGCGCTGCAAATAGTCGTTGTACAGCGTGAACGAGGCGAATGCGGCGATAACGATCAGGGCGGCGGCAAGCAGTATCTTATGGCTGAAGCGCAGGTTTTTGTTCATGGCTTGGGGGTCCGCTAAAGTCTTAATGTCCAGGGCGTGCTTTTATAAAGGCGCGCAAAATGGGCAGTGTTGAAAGTAAGCTGATATTTCCGTCTCTCCTTAGGGAATTACCGACGCTCTTTTCAGTCTGGTCTCTCGGTTGTTATCGGCCATGAAGGATCAAAGATTAACCATGGGTGACAAAATGCCTGACTCATCGCAACTCGTTATCGGCGCTGACCTCGCGGGCCAGCCAATCGCCCAGGCCATGCGCCTGGCGAACCGTCACGGCCTGGTGGCGGGCGCTACCGGCACCGGTAAAACCGTCACGTTGCAGCGTCTGGCCGAAGCCTTCAGCGATGCTGGCGTGGCGGTGTTCGCGGCGGACATCAAAGGCGACTTGTGCGGGCTGGGCGCCGTCGGCAACCCTCAAGGCAAGGTCGCGGAGCGGATCGCCGGCATGCCCTGGCTGAACCATAAGCCTCAGGCGTATCCGGTGACTTTGTGGGACATTCAAGGTCAGTCCGGGCATCCATTGCGCACCACCTTGAGCGAAATGGGGCCATTGCTGCTCGGCAGCCTGCTGGAGCTGACCGACAGTCAGCAGTCGGCACTCTATGCCGCCTTCAAAGTGGCCGACCGCGAAGGGCTGTTGCTGCTGGATTTGAAGGATTTGAAGGCACTGCTCAATCATTTGCGTGATAACCCCGAATTGCTGGGGGATGACGCGGCGCTGATGACCACCGGTTCCAGCCAGGCCCTGTTGCGCCGTTTGGCGACGCTGGAACAGCAGGGCGCTGAAGCGTTATTCGGCGAACCGGCGCTGCAGCTGGAAGACATGTTGCAACCGGCCGTGGATGGTCGCGGGCGCATTCACTTGCTCGATGCCAGCCGTCTTGTGCACGAAGCGCCGAAGGTCTACGCGACGTTCCTGCTGTGGTTGCTGGCCGAACTGTTCGAGCAGCTGCCAGAGCGCGGCGATGCCGAGAAACCGCTGCTGGCGCTGTTTTTCGACGAAGCGCACTTGTTGTTCGCCGGTACGCCCAAGGCGTTGCAGGATCGTCTGGAACAAGTGGTGCGGCTGATCCGTTCGAAAGGCGTGGGGGTGTATTTCGTCACCCAATCGCCGGGGGATTTGCCGGATGATGTACTGGCTCAGTTGGGCTTGCGTATTCAGCATGGTTTGCGCGCGTTCACCGCCAAAGAGCAGAAGTCCCTGCGCGCGGTGGCCGAGGGCTTCCGGCCGAACCCTGCGTTTGACGCCTTGTCGGTGTTGACCGAACTGGGGATCGGCGAGGCGCTGGTCGGCACCTTGCAGGACAAGGGCACGCCGGCGATGGTCCAGCGGGTATTGGTTGCACCGCCGCAGTCGCGGATCGGGCCGCTGACCGAGACTGAGCGCACGGTGCTGATCGCCGGTTCGCCCTTCAAGGGGCGTTACGACAAACCGATCGATCGCGAATCGGCTTATGAAGTGCTGATGGGGCGTAAAGGGCTGGCGCCGGATCCCGAAGCCGCGCCGGGCAAACCTGCACCTGAGGAGCCGAGTCTTGCCGACAAGGCCGGGGAGTTCCTCGGCACGGCGGCGGGGCAGGCGCTGAAATCGGCGATGCGACAGGCGGCGAATCAATTGGGCCGACAATTGGTGCGGGGGTTGATGGGCTCATTGCTCGGCGGCAGCAAGCGTCGCTGACAAGTGGGCAATCAAAATGTGGGAGCGAGCCTGCTCGCGATTGCGGCCTGACATTCAACACATGTGTTGACTGATACACCGCTATCGCGAGCAGGCTCGCTCCCACATTCGTTTTATGTCAGGTTTTGGGTTTAGCGTGCGCCGCCAGACGTTCGAGGGCCGCCCGCAGATTTGGGTCGGTAATCCCGTCGGCCGTCGCCTGAATGGTCGCCGCTGCGTCCGTCGACAAATCCATGGTATGTCCCACCGCCCCTTGCTGAACCGTGGGCGGCTGCACCTTGAACAGAATCCGCGTCAGGCTGGCGAATTCGTCGAACAGCTGTAACTGCCGTTGCAGACGCTTTTGCTGATAACGCAGGCGAGTGGCCCAGTGCCCATCGGTGACAATCAGCAATAAACTGCCTTCACGCCACGATGCCACATGGCAATGCTCGCGGGCAGCCGGCTGCAGCTGGCTTTCCACCAGGCGTTGTAAATGACCCAGGCGTTGAGCGTGGCCGAAGATGGCTTTCAGCGGTTTGGCTTCGCGAAGCAGAACGGCGGGTGCTCTGGCCGTGAGAGGGCGAAATGCCATGATCGAACACCTGAAGTAACAGAGCGGCCATGGTAACAGAAAGCACCCCTTGCCCCCGACCCATTGCTTTGGGAGCGCTTTACCCATTAAATCAACGAGTAACTTGTACCCTCGATGGGTTGAAGTTCAGCCAAAAGCCCTTATTTTAAGTGAGCCCCGTCATAGCGCAGTGCATGCATCGTGGAATAACGCCACTTTCCTCACCATCGTTTCCGGGTAGAATGCTCGTTCGCATGCGGCCATGAGGGCTGCTCGGGCGACTCACGGGGCCGCCCTCCATCCCTTTAGTGTGGAAGATCCTGCCGATATGTTTGCGCCTTTGTTAAAGAAACTTTTTGGAAGCAAGAACGAGCGTGAAGTCAAACGCATGCTCAAGACGGTGCAACTCGTCAATGCCTTCGAAGAGCAAATGGTGGCCCTTTCGGACGATCAATTGCGTGCCAAGACAGACGAGTTCAAGGCCCGCATCGCCAAAGGGGAAACCCTCGACAAGCTGCTGCCAGAAGCCTTTGCGGTCGCCCGCGAAGCCGGTAAGCGCGTCATGGGTATGCGCCACTTCGATGTCCAGCTGATCGGCGGCATGACCTTGCATGAAGGCATGATCGCGGAAATGCGTACCGGTGAAGGCAAGACCCTGGTGGCAACACTGGGCGTTTACCTCAATGCGCTGTCCGGCAAGGGCGTGCATGTTGTGACGGTGAACGACTACCTGGCCCGCCGTGACGCCAACTGGATGCGTCCGCTCTACGAATTCCTCGGCATGACGGTCGGCGTGGTCACGCCGTTCCAGCCGCCGGAAGAGAAACGCGCCGCTTACGCCGCCGACATCACCTACGGCACCAACAACGAATTCGGTTTCGACTACCTGCGCGACAACATGGCGTTCAGCATGGAAGAAAAATTCCAGCGCGAACTCAATTTTGCCGTGATCGACGAAGTCGACTCCATCCTCATCGACGAAGCCCGTACCCCGCTGATCATCTCCGGTCAGGCCGAGGACAGCTCCAAGCTGTACATCGAGATCAACAAACTGATCCCGCAGCTGCAATTGCACGTCGAAGAAGTCGAAGGCGAAGTCACCAAGGCCGGCCACTACACCGTCGACGAGAAGACCCGTCAGGTCGAGCTCAACGAAGCCGGTCACCAGTTCATCGAAGACATGCTCACCCGCGTAGGCCTGCTGGCTGAAGGCGAGAGCCTGTACTCGGCGCATAACCTGGGCTTGCTGACTCACGTCTATGCCGGCTTGCGTGCGCACAAACTGTTCAATCGCAACGTCGAATACATCGTGCAGGACGGCCAGGTGGTGCTGGTCGACGAACACACCGGCCGTACCATGCCGGGTCGCCGTTTGTCCGAAGGCCTGCACCAGGCCATCGAAGCCAAGGAAAACCTGAACATCCAGGCCGAGAGCCAGACCCTGGCGTCGACCACGTTCCAGAACTACTTCCGTCTGTACAACAAGCTGTCCGGCATGACCGGTACCGCGGACACCGAAGCGTTCGAATTCCATCAGATCTATGGCCTGCAGGTCATGGTGATCCCGCCGAACAAGCCGTTGGCGCGTAAAGACTACAACGACCTGGTGTTCCTGACCGCCGATGAGAAATACGCGGCGATCATCAACGACATCAAGGAATGCATGACCCAGGGCCGTCCGGTGCTGGTGGGTACCGCCACCATCGAAACGTCCGAGCACATGTCCGGCCTGCTCCAGAAGGAAGGCATCGAACACAAGGTTCTGAACGCCAAGTTCCACGAAAAAGAAGCCGAAATCATCGCTCAGGCCGGTCGCCCGGGCGCACTGACCATCGCCACCAACATGGCTGGTCGTGGTACCGACATCCTGTTGGGCGGTAACTGGGAAGTGGAAGTCGCGACCCTGGAAAACCCGACCCCTGAGCAGATTGCCCAGATCAAGGCCGACTGGCAGAAACGTCACCAGCAAGTGCTGGAGTCGGGCGGTTTGCAGGTGATCGCTTCCGAGCGTCACGAATCGCGCCGTATCGACAACCAGTTGCGTGGTCGTGCCGGTCGTCAGGGCGACGCCGGCTCCAGCCGTTTCTACCTGTCGCTGGAAGACAGCCTGATGCGCATCTTCGCCTCTGACCGGGTGAAGAACTTCATGAAGGCGCTGGGCATGCAGTCCGGTGAAGCGATCGAGCATCGCATGGTGACCAACGCCATCGAGAAGGCTCAGCGCAAGGTTGAAGGCCGCAACTTCGACATCCGTAAACAACTGCTCGAGTTCGACGACGTCAACAACGAACAACGTAAAGTGATCTATCACATGCGTAACAGTTTGTTGGCCGCCGACAACATCGGTGAAACCATCGCCGATTTCCGTCAGGACGTGCTCAACGCAACCGTCAGTGCACACATTCCACCGCAATCGCTGCCTGAGCAGTGGGACGTGGCCGGTCTGGAAGCGGCGTTGCAGAGCGACTTCGGTGTGGCGCTGCCGATCCAGCAATGGCTCGACGAAGACGACCACCTGTACGAAGAGACCCTGCGCGAGAAGCTGCTCAACGAACTGATCGCGGCGTACAACGAGAAAGAAGACCAGGCCGGTGCCGAAGCACTGCGCTCCTTCGAGAAGCAAATCGTGCTGCGCGTGCTCGACGACCTGTGGAAAGACCACCTGTCGACCATGGATCACCTGCGCCACGGCATCCACTTGCGTGGTTATGCGCAGAAGAACCCGAAGCAGGAATACAAGCGCGAGTCCTTCACCTTGTTCTCCGAGCTGCTGGATTCGATCAAGCGCGACTCGATCCGTGTGCTGTCGCACGTTCAGGTTCGCCGCGAAGATCCGATCGAAGAAGAGGCACGTCTGCGTCAGGAAGCCGAGGCGCTGGCTGCGCGCATGCAGTTCCAGCACGACGAAGCGCCTGGCCTTGAGCAGCCGGAAGTGTTGGGTGAAGAGGTCGATGTCGCCCTCGCCACCGCACCGGTACGCAACGAGCAGAAACTGGGCCGCAACGAGCTGTGCTACTGCGGTTCGGGCAAGAAGTTCAAGCATTGCCACGGGCAGATCCAGTAAAACCCGTTTCAAACGCTGAAATACCCGCGCCGCGACCGGCTTATGCCGTCGCGGCGTTTTGCCATTTAAACCACCGTCTATCGCAATGACGATGCAGACAACATTTTTTAAGGAGCGCATTCATGGCTGTTGGTCTTGGTCCTTTGCCAACGTTGCACCCGGTTGCCGGTTTTGAACTCGGTATCGCCTCGGCCGGTATCAAGCGCCCGGGGCGCAAGGATGTCGTGGTCATGCGCTGTGCCGAAGGTTCCACGGTGGCGGGCGTGTTCACCCTGAACGCTTTTTGCGCAGCTCCGGTGATCCTGGCCAAGCAACGCGTGCAAGGCCCGGTGCGTTACCTGCTGACCAACACCGGCAATGCCAACGCCGGCACCGGCGAACCAGGCCTGGCGGCCGCCGAGCGCACCTGCGCCAAACTGGCTGAATTGACCGGCGTCGATGCCAGCCTGGTGCTGCCGTACTCCACCGGTGTGATCGGCGAGCCGCTGCCGGTCGAGAAAATCGAAGGTGCGTTGCAGGCCGCTCTCGATGACCTGTCGGAGAACAACTGGGAAGCGGCCGCTACCGGCATCATGACCACCGACACCCTGCCCAAGGGCGCCAGCCGTCAGTTCCAGCATGACGGCGTGACCATCACCGTCACCGGCATCAGCAAAGGCGCGGGGATGATCCGCCCGAACATGGCAACCATGCTCGGCTATATCGCCACCGACGCCAAAGTCTCCCGCGAGGTGCTGCAAAACCTGCTGCTGGATGGCGCCAACAAGTCGTTCAACCGCATCACCATCGACGGCGACACCTCGACCAACGACTGCTGCATGCTGATCGCCACCGGTCAGGCTGCACTGCCGGAAATCACTTCCGCGAGTGGTGAACTGTTCGCCAAACTGAAGCAGGCCGTGTTCGAAGTGTGCATGGACGTGGCCCAGGCCATCGTGCGCGACGGCGAAGGCGCGACCAAGTTCGTTACCGTGGAAGTCAACGGTGGCGGCAATCACCAGGAATGCCTGGACGTTGGTTACACCGTGGCCCACTCGCCGCTGATCAAGACCGCGTTGTTCGCCTCCGACCCGAACTGGGGTCGCATCCTGGCTGCCGTGGGCCGTGCGGGCGTGCCGAACCTGGACGTGAGCAAGATCGACGTGTTCCTTGGCGAGGTGTGCATCGCCAGCCGTGGCGCTCGCTCTGCCACCTACACCGAAGCCCAGGGCGCGGCGGTCATGCAGCAGGAAGAGATCACCATCCGTATCGAACTGGGTCGCGGGGATTGCAGCGAAACCATCTGGACCACCGACCTGTCCCACGAATACGTGAAGATCAACGCTGAGTACCGTACGTAAGACTGCGTCGACCCTATCGCGGGCAAGCCCGCTCCCACAGGGTTCAGTGTCAGCCGTCAATCGTGCGGCTGACTCGGTCAATGTGGGAGCGGGCTTGCCCGCGATGACGGACCACCAGACGCTAAAGATTCTGGCTTGTACTCTTATCAAAAGGTCCCGAACATGAGCCTCCACCTGATCATCGGCGACAAACTGCATTCGTCCTGGTCCCTGCGCGCTGCTCTGGCCCTCGACCTGACCGGCGCGTCCTACACCGAAGAACTGATCAAGCTGAATCAGCCAGACACTCGCGAGCGCGTGCTCAAGCATTCGCCGACCGGTAAAGTCCCGCTGCTGAAATCCGAACACGGCACCATCGCCGATTCGCTGGCGATTGCCGAGTACCTGGCCGAGCAGTTCCCCGACGCCGGCCTCTGGCCCGAAGACGCCGCCGCCCGTGCCCAAGCGCGTTCGGCGTGCGCGCAGATGCACAGCGGTTTCTTTGCCATGCGCGGCAACATGCCGTTCGACCTGAGCCACAATGCGCCGCTGTCGCCGACCCCGCCTGAGGTTCAGACCGACATCGAACGCATGCTGGCGTTGTGGGCTGAATGTCGGGCTGCCTCGACTGAAAGCGGCCCATTCCTGTTTGGCGGCGCGACCCTGGCCGATGCGTTTTTCGCACCGGTCGCCGTGCGCCTGCGTACCTATCAGGTGAAGCTGCCCGAGGTCGACGCAGCCTATGTCGAAACCCTCTACCAATGGCCAGCTTTCAAGGCCTGGCAGAAGGCGGGTCTGGAGGAGATACAGCGGTGAAACGAGTACATGTAGCAGCCGCGGTTATCCGCGATAGCAGAGGCAAGATCCTCATCGCCCGCCGTGCCGACACTCAGCATCAGGGCGGCTTGTGGGAGTTCCCCGGTGGAAAGGTCGAGGATCACGAATCCGTCGAAAGCGCCCTGGCCCGCGAGCTTCACGAAGAGTTGGGCATTGTGGTCCGTACGGCGCGCCCACTGATCAAAGTCCGCCACGATTACCCGGACAAGCAGGTGTTGCTGGATGTCTGGGAAGTTTCGGCGTTTACCGGTGAACCCCATGGCGCCGAAGGTCAGCCTTTGGCCTGGGTGACCGAGCGGGAGCTGGTGGATTACGAGTTCCCGGCCGCCAATCAGCCGATCGTCGCCGCTGCACGCTTGCCCGGCGAATACCTGATCACCCCGGATGGCCTGGAAACCCCGGCCTTGTTGCGCGGTATCCAGAAAGCCATCGCTGGTGGCATCAAGCTGATTCAGTTGCGTGCGCCCAACGGCTACGACCCGCAATACCGCGATCTGGCGGTGGACGCGGCGGGGCTGTGTGCCGGCAAGGCACAGTTGATGATCAAGGGGCCGTTTGAATGGCTGGGGGACTTCCCGTCCGCCGGTTGGCACATTACTGCGGCGCAGCTGCGCAAATACGCGGCGGCCGGGCGACCGCTACCGGCGTCGCGCTGGTTGGCGGCGTCTTGTCACAACGCTGAAGAACTGGCACTGGCCGAGCAGATGGGCGTGGACTTTGTGACCCTGTCGCCGGTGCAACCGACCCAGACTCACCCGGATGCGCTGCCATTGGGTTGGGAGCAGGCTTCGACTTTGATCGAGGGCTTCAGCAAACCGGTGTTTTTGCTTGGCGGGGTTGGCCCGGCGGAGCGGCAGCAAGCCTGGGAAGCGGGGGCGCAGGGTGTGGCGGGGATTCGGGCGTTTTGGCCTGAGGCTTGATTTTGCGCCCATCGCGGGCAAGCCCGCTCCCACAGTGGTTCGTAGTGGACACAGATTTGTGTACGACGCTGATCCCTGTGGGAGCGGGCTTGCCCGCGATGGCGTCTTCGGACGCGCCGACTAAACTTGGGGTTTCGCCGCCGCCTGCCAAAGAATCTCGGCAATCCCCTGACGCTTGGCAATCAACCGCGCCGCCACAAACAACAAATCCGACAACCGATTGATATACGCCAGGCCAACCCCGGCCAGCGGCTCGATCGCATTCAACTGCTGACAGCGCCGCTCGGCACTGCGCGCCAGACTGCGGCATACGTGGGCCTGGGCAATCAGTGCCGAACCGCCGGGCAGGATGAAATTCTCCAGGGGGCCCAACTCTTCATTCCACACATCGATCGCCGTTTCCAGTCGTTCGATTTCTGCCGTATTCAGTGCCTGATACACCGGCATCGCCAGTTCGCCACCGAGGTCGAACAACCGATGCTGGCAGGGCGCCAAAACCTCAATCACCTCGTTCAATCCAGGATACGTGCCGCTTTCCGCTGCCAACCCGGCCAACAGCACACCCACCTGGCTGTTCAGCGTATCGACTTCGCCAATGGCCTCGATTCGCGGATGGTCCTTGGGCACCCGGCGGCCATCGCCGAGCCCTGTTTCGCCTTTGTCGCCAGTGCGGGTGTAAATCTTCGACAAGCGAAAGCCCATGGTTACCTCGACAGCTGATTGAGTTCTTGAGAGACCACCGGAGCGCCCGACAACGGCAGGCGCAAGGTGAAGCAAGTGCCTTGGCCCAGTGTCGATTGCACTTCCATCTGGCCCTTGTGGTTGTTGGTGATGATGAAATACGAAACCGAGAGCCCAAGGCCGGTGCCCTGACCGATTTCCTTGGTGGTGAAGAACGGCTCGAACGTGCGTTTGCGCACGTTCTCGCTCATGCCGATGCCGTTGTCCTCGACCTGAATTTCCGCCCACGGCGGATTCAGCTTTGTACGCAGAATGATCCGCCCCGGTTCGCGGTCGTCTGCACGCTGGTGAATGGCTTGCGCGGCGTTTTTCAGCAGGTTGAGCAGCACCTGTTCCAGTTCGTTGGCGGTGCCGGGCACCGGGCCCAGCGCCGGATCGAACTGCCGAATGATCGCCTGGCCCTTGAAGTCGAAGCCGATGGCCAGGTCGAAGTCGTTACCGGCGATTTCCACCGCTTGATCGATCAGCGCCGGTAAATCGCACGGGGCCATTTGCCGGTTACTGCGGCGGCTGAAGCTGAGCATGTGCGTCACGATCTTCGCTGCCCGGGCGCCCGCCTGCTGAATGCCGTCAAGCAGCTGCGGCACTTCACGTGCTTGCAGGTACTTATTGACCGTTTCCAGTTCGATGCCGAGGTGCTCGGCCTGTTCGAGGTTTTTCGGCAGATCGGCTGACAGGCGCCGGCGAATGTTCTGCACGTTATGCAGGATTGCGCCCAGCGGATTGTTGATCTCGTGGGCCATGCCGGCGGCGAGGCCACCGACCGAGAGCATTTTTTCCGACTGCACCATCATTTCTTCCAGGGACAGACGCTGGGTGATGTCGTCGATCCGGATCACCACGCCGCGCCCGGCACCCCCCATCAATGGATAGAACGTCAGGGCGTAATGCTTGGGTTCATCATCCTTGAGCCAGGTGACGCGTTCGATCTTGGCCACTGTGTGCTGCTCGACGGTTTGCTTGAGCTGCGGCAGGAACGGTTTGAGCGGTTCGAAGGCGAGGAAGATCGGCTGGTTCAAGGCTTCGTCCAGGCGCGTGCCGGACAGGGCGCTGGCCTCCTGATTCCATTGGGTCACGTAGAGCTGCTCGTCCAGGGCGATCAGTGCCGAGGGCATGGAGTCGATGATGCTGTTGAGGTAGTTCTGGAAACCGGTGAGTTTTTTCTCGATCTTGCTGCGTACCTGAACTTCCAGTTCCAGCTTGCGGTTGGTGTGGCGGGTTTCTTCGGCCAAACCCTGGGCCTGGTCGTAGGCCGCCTGGGAATCGTCACGGGCGCGCTTGAGCTGCTGTTCCCGGGCCTCGATGCGCGAGAGCATGGTATTGAACGCTTCGGCGAGGCTGCCGATTTCGTCGTGGTTGCCGCGAGAGGCGCGCAGGGCGTAGTTCTCTTCCCGGGTCACTTGCCGGGACAACTCTTCGAGCTGATGGATGGGGCGGGTAATCAGGCGTTTGATCTGCCGGGCGATCACCAGCCACAACAGCACGCTGAAGATCAGAATCCCCAGGCTGGCGGTCAGGGTCCCGGTGTAGAACGCCATCGGCAATTCGCTGCTGGCCACCAGCAGCAGGTGGCCGGGCTCGGTGCCGGGGCGGGGCAGGGTGATTACTTGATTGCTGCGAAACTCCGTGGCTTGCCAGGCGTCGAGGTGCCGGAAGTGCTCCGGCAGGCTCAGCTTGTCTCCCTGCTGCAACTGCGCCAGACGCACACCTTTGCCGTCATAGAGTGCTGCCGCACGCAACGGTGTATAGCTGTTGAGTTCGTTGAGCAGGCGTTCGGCGTTTTGCGGCGACTTCAGGGCGTCAGACACCAGGCTCGGGTTGGACACCAGTCGGCCGATGGTCTGCAAGGCCTGGGGCGCCATGCTTTCCTGGGAGATGTAATAGGCGGCGCTGATAAAGGTCAGGTTGGCGACCAGCAAAACGGTGGTCAACAGCACCAGCAGGGCGGCCAGCAGCTTCTGGCCGACTGGAAGGTTTTCAAGGCGCTGGCGCAATGGCATCAGGTTCATCGCTAAAAAGGAACAAGTGGCCAGCGTAGCCGCTGCTCAGTCGCTGGGCAATCCAAGGCTGTGCAGATGGGCGATCAAGCGCTGTTGCAATTGCTTGAGGTGTGGCAGGTTCAACCGATGCCGCGACGCGACTTTGCAGGCATGGCCCAACAGGTAGCTGATTTCGGTGCGGCGCTGATTCGCGACGTCCTGGTACATCGAGGAAAAATTGGCCGCGGTGGCCTTGATCACCCGTTCGACTTCCTCCTGAAGGTTCTCCGCCGCTGCCGGCTGACCGCAGCGCTCCAGCAGTTCGGTGAGCTCGGCGCACAGGGTGGCGACTTCGCAATGATGTTGCTGCAAACCGCCGTTGCGGCACTCGTGTAGCACGGTCAGGGGGTTGATCGCACAATTGAGCGCCAGTTTTCGCCACAGCCTGGTGAGGATGTCGGTGCTCCACTCATGGGGAATGCCGGCGTCGCTCAAGTCCTCCAGCCAGAAGGGTGCCACCGGATGGCCAGCGTCTCCCAGCCAAGTGTAACCATGACCGGCAAACACCACGCGCCAGTCGCCATCGCGAAACGCGCCTTCGGTACTGGAGGCGAAGATGCAGCGGGCATGCGGGACTTGCGTGGCGACGGCATCCTGACTGCCGAGGCCGTTTTGCAACAGGATCAGTTCGGCGTCGGGTGTCAGACGGTGGGCGAGCCGGGCCACGGCTGTGACGGCGTCGTAGGCTTTGCAGGCCACCAGCAGACGGCTGATCGGCCCGTCGCTGTCGGCTGTTTCGCCGGGCACCGGGTACAGTTGCGCTTCGCCGTGTTCCACCAGCGTCAGCCCACCCGCCGCCTGATAGGCCTGCAAGCGTGCCGCGTCCCGCACGATCAGCCTGACTGGCACTGAGGCCCGTGCCAGACGGGTGGCCCACAACGTGCCGAGACTGCCGGCGCCCAGAATATGCCAGGGGGTGGACATCAGCTTTTTGCTCGGTTTGATGCTGGCATGTGAGGCTCGCAGTATCGGTTGGAAAAGACCCGTTATAATGAGCCCGATTTTAACCGCAAGCCAAGCGCGCTCCATCGTTATCGAGCGCGCCTTTTTATTGGAGAGATTACATGCCGTCGTTCGACGTGGTATCCGAACTGGACAAACACGAAGTCACCAACGCGGTCGAGAACGCCGTCAAGGAACTCGATCGTCGTTATGACCTGAAAGGCAAGGGCAGCTTCGAGTTCAAGGAAAAGGACCTGACCGTCAACCTGACCGCGGAAGCCGATTTCCAGCTCGAAGCGATGATCGAGATCCTCAAGCTGGCCCTGGTCAAGCGCAAGATCGACGTGCAGTGCCTTGAAGTCAAGGATGCCTTTGCGTCGGGCAAGCTGATGAAGCAGGAAGCGGTCCTCAAGGAAGGCATCGACAAAGAGCTGGCGAAGAAAATCGTCGCTCACGTCAAAGACGCCAAGCTCAAGGTCCAGGCCGCCATCCAGGGCGAGCAGGTTCGCATCACCGGCAAGAAGCGTGACGATTTGCAGGAAGCCATAGCCGCCCTGCGCGCCAAGGAATTCGGCATGCCGCTGCAGTTCAATAACTTCCGCGACTGACCTTTCAAGCGGGAACCTTGTGGGAGCGGGCTTGCTCGCGAAAGCGGTGTGTCATTCAACAGTGATGTCGACTGATACGTCCTTTTCGCGAGCAAGCTCGCTCCCACCTGATGGTGCTCACCCCGGCGGGCCTGTTCTGCCGCTTATTTTTCGCGTGCCGGATGGCCGTAAATCAGGAGAAAGTAGATGGATTTGAATACTGAAGTGGACAACCTGGTCAAGGCGTCTCAAGCCTGGGTTCCGATGATCATGGAATACGGCAGCCGCGTGTTGCTGGCCGTGATCACCCTGGCCATCGGCTGGTGGCTGATCAACAAGGTAACGCAAAAACTTGGCGGCCTGCTGGCATTGCGTAACGCCGACCTGGCGCTGCAAGGTTTCATCAGCAGCCTGGCGAATATCATCCTCAAGATTCTGCTGATCGTTAGCGTGGCGTCGATGATCGGTGTGGAAACCACGTCCTTCGTCGCGGCTATCGGTGCGGCCGGCCTGGCCATTGGTCTGGCCTTGCAGGGCAGCCTGGCGAACTTCGCCGGCGGCGTGCTGATTCTGTTGTTCCGTCCGTTCCGCATCGGTGACTGGATCGAAGCCCAAGGTGTTGCCGGTACTGTCGACAGCATTCAGATCTTCCACACCGTGCTGCGCACCGGCGATAACAAAACCATCATCGTGCCTAACGGTAATCTGTCGAACGGCATCATCACCAACACCAACCGTCAGCCGACCCGCAAAGTAGTATTTGATGTAGGTGTGGATTACGAGGCGGACTTGCAGAAGGCCCGTCAAGTGTTGCTGGACCTGGCCAAGGATCCGCGAGTATTGACTGAGCCGGCACCGGAAGCGGTGATTTCGACATTGGGCGACAGTTCGATCACTGTTTCCCTGCGCGTGTGGGTGAAAACCGCTGACTATTGGAATGTGATGTTCATGTTTAACGAACAATCGCGCGATCGCTTGAAGACGGCCGGCATTGATATTCCGTTTCCGCAGCGGGTTATTCGTATGGTTCAGGAGGCTGTGCCGCAATAACGTCTCGGATATAACCTGACGTTGAGGTCAGGTTAAAACTAGTTAGCTTGCTATTTAAGAAATTGTGTTAGTGCTGGTATGTAGTGGATACAAAAAAACCGCTCACCTGGAATCAGGTAAGCGGTTTTTTGTTTGTTGCTGGTGTAGCTATCGTACTACCGCTGAATTACAAGATGCTCAGTGGGTACTCGATGATTACACGGGTGTCGTAGTTGTCAGATGCATAGCCGCTGTAAGCGCCGTTCGAGCGATAGTTGGCGAAACGTACGCGGAACGACAGGTCTTTGGCTGGACCTTCCTGCATAACGTACTTGGACTCAACGTTCCACTCGTTTTCCTTGCCTTCGCCCAGACCGTTGGTGGTGATGTGGTCACCCATTACGTAACGGGTCATGAAGCTCAGGCCTGGTACACCGTAAGTCTTCATGTTCAGGTCGTAGCGAGCCTGCCAGGAGCGCTCGTCGCGACCTACGAAGTCGGAGATCTGAATGGAGTTGGCTACAAAAATAGTGCTGTTGCCGTCAACGCCATAGTAGTAAGCGTTGTCGCCGCTGGAGCGTTGGTGAGCAACGGTGAACTTGTGGGCGCCGATGCTATAGGCAGCGGCCAGGGACCACAGATTGTTGTCTACGCCGAGGGTGCCGTCGCCAATGGCGTCAACCAGATCACCGCGGTCATCGCCTTTGGTTTTATAACCGTTGAAGTCGAAGTTCAGGGACTGATCGTCGTTGATTGGCAGTGTGTAGTTCAGGTTGACGTAGTATTTTTTGAAGTAATCTTCAGCATCCGACGCAGCCACAGCACCGGTGAAGTTATCAGTGAAAGAGTAGCTGGCACCGAAGATGTTGATGCCGTTGCTCAGGCCTTTGCCGTGATTACCATCTTCATCTGGCAGGCCGCCGATGCTGTCGCGAGCCATGCCGGTTTGTTTGCTCAGGGCGGTGAAGCGACCGGCGGTCAGTTCCAGGCCTTTGATCTCTTTGGAAGTGATCAGGGTACCGGTAGCAACTTCTGGCAGCATACGGCTGTCGTCAGTAGCGAATACTGGGCTGGCAACAAACTGCTGGCCGTATTTCAGCACGGTGTCGGAAAGACGCAGTTTTACTGCACCGCCAATCTTGCCCTGGGATTTTTCAGGGTTGTTATCGCTATCGACTGCGAACAGACCGGTACCACGGTGGCCCGAACCGCCGTCAAGTTTGACCGCACCCATTGCCATGGCATCGAGACCGAAGCCTACGGTGCCTTGAGTGAAGCCCGACTCGTAAGTGAGCAACTGGCTGATACCGGACTCCTGACGATAGCCGGAGTCTGCGTTGTTACGTGCACCGTTCTTGAAATCACGGTTCATGTACTCAAAACGGGTTTTGAGTTTCAAGCTCTGGTCGCCGAAGAAACCCTTGGAGTCATCTTGAGAAGACGCCACTGCGAACTGAGAGGTACCAGCTGCAACAGCCAGTGCGATCATGCTCCACTTCATCACGCGCATCGTGATTTGCTCCTTTGGTTTTTAGAAGAGTACTGCCGTCCCGCCTGTTTTATTATCCGGGCGGCTCTTTCTTTTTGTGTCGGCGCAAACTTATATCACGCCGACCCTATTGGCGATACTTGCGCATCTAACCTTTCAGCTTCTTTACGACCCTGTCGCAAATGGCTTGGTCAATGTCGCAAATTCACAATCCCGATACAATCGGACTGACAACTTCAGCGCTGTTTTTCAGGGCTTGAGCATCGGTAAAAAAGAGTCCCTTGTCCTGCACTTGAATCTCCATTGGGCAATCCTGCCACTGTTTTTATTGGTCTTAAGGCTTCCACTTCCAGCGGACGTCTTATAGACGATATGGGGGTGAATGCAACAAGCGTGCACAAACCGGAATTCTGTTGCTGTTTTTTTCAGAAGGCCTGCCTGTTGCTGTAAAAACCTCATAAAACCGGGGGTTTCAAGCTCGTTTTCTGTGGGCTTGACGCCATGCTTTGCAACGTGTTTACCACATCGAACCCGTGACGCGACAATCAAAAACGTTACCGGTTCACCCCGTCAGTGAGTAGTTAGCGGATGCTGACGCACTGAGCGTAGACGCGTTGTGCGGTTTTGGTGCAAAAAAATCAATTGCTGTACCGAATTCACACAATGTCGCGTTGCGGTGGATCTGAACGGCGCGTTGTTTATCGGTCATTTCAGGGTTTTTTGTGTGTCTGTCGGTGCTGTGGTGGTGCGTACTGGATCAAAATGTCTCATGTCGGGGCGTCGCCCAGGAGGGGGATGGCCGCGGTTCGTCGTGAAGCGCGTGACATTCGCAGGTATGCTGCCGTCCTGTCGCTTGGTGCGCAGCCTGTCCGGATGAGCGCTAAGCTGAAAAATGATGACCAGGCGGGAGTACACACAGTGTTCGTTTTAGATTCACGACTTCAACAAGACACGTTACCGATCGGCGATTTCCCACTCTGCCGGTTGCTGTTGTCCAATGATTCGAACTATCCCTGGTTCATCCTCGTGCCACGCCGCGAGGATATCAGTGAGATATTTCAGCTGGATGTCGCAGATCAACAGCAGCTGTGGCAGGAAACGACCGCGCTGGCGGAAATGCTCAAGGACTCGTTCGACGCGGACAAGTTGAACGTTGCGGCCCTGGGTAACGTCGTCAGTCAGTTGCACATGCATGTGATTGTGCGCAAGCGAGAGGACGCCGCCTGGCCAGCTCCGGTCTGGGGTAAAAATCCGGCCAGGCCCTACAGTCCAGAGCAGATCGCGACGATTCGCGAACGGCTGCGTCTGGTATTGACCGATGATTTCACGTTTCTGGAGGGTTGAGTCATGAGCCTGGAAGAGCGCGTTACCGATCTGGAAAGCCGGCTGGCGTTTCAGGATGACACCATCCAGGCATTGAATGATGTGCTGGTGGCGCAGCAGCGGGTGGTCGAGCGCCTGCAACTGCAGATGGCTGCGCTGCTCAAGCGGCAGGAGGAAATGGTCGGCCAGTTCGAGTCCTTCGAAGAAGAGGCGCCACCGCCGCATTATTGAGCCACATGAGTGAGCTTCGTTAGAGAAAAGCAGGTCATAAAAAAAACCGCGAACAGCCTGGGCTGTTCGCGGTTTTTTTTAGCCTTGAGTCAGCGACGCGGCAGTGCGGCGATCACATCTTCGGCTTGCAGGCCTTTGTCACGATTCATGACAGAGAACTCCACGCGCTGGCCTTCGACCAGAACGCGGTGGCCTTCACCGCGAATCGCCCGGAAGTGCACGAAAATATCATCGCCGGAGTCACGGGAAATAAAGCCGAAGCCTTTGGAGGTGTTAAACCATTTGACGGTGCCAGTATCGCGGTTGCTCATGTCATAGCTTGGCGAGGCGACGGCCGGTGAAGATTTGTAGAAGCTGATGGCCAGGTGCAGAAGAACGGCGATCAGGGCAGCGACCAGGCTGAACAGAACGGCGGGTTGACCGGCGATGACAGGCATCGGTGCGATCAGCGTCAGGGTTTGCAGCACCACAGCCAGAACCAGCAAGGCGCTGACCAGGTTTTGCAGTTGATGACGCGGGCCTTTGTTCCAGTAAGGGATAACAGGCGCGAGGGTGAGGTTGAGCAGGCCGAAAAAGGCCAGGTACAGCGCATCGGGTTGTTGCAGGTAAGGTACCGCTTCGGATCGCAGGCTAGGGATGAAGGACAGCAGCAGGGCTGCTGCGCCCATTAGCAGGTGGACGATTTTCAACATTTTGATTAACTCACGTTAAGACGGATCACAAGGAAGAGCTGATTGAGCACGGTTCGCTTCAGAACAATAAGAGGCGTTGGACACGTGCCTGCTATCAGCCTATGCGCAGCCCCCGAAAAATAGGCGGTAGCGACACACTGCCTATTTAACAGCAAAGCCTGCGGCTACTCAAATCAGGCAGTCCAGTGGTGCTTTCACATGGCCGATGTGCGGATGGCGCCTGCTGAGTGTTGTTCGCGCGCTGTGCTTTTCGGATCTTTGCCTTTTCGTTGAGTGATGTTGCGCCAGTTTTCGTGGGAAATTGTCCGGCCTAGGACGTGCTCAATGATCGCTCCACTGTTGTTGGCTTATCCTACGTTGATGGTCATAAAGTCATCTGGATATGCCTGAGCGCCTGCGCTTTTATAAGGAAACGGAATAGGGCCCTTATCAAGCAGCAAGGATGGCAAAGGAGTGTCAACGGTATGGTTCATGAAGACAGGCGAAACGAGGGGAGGATCGGTCAACTCAAGGAGGTAAGGATTGATTCATTTGTCAGCGAGTTCGATATGGGGCTGGCCCAGCCATTATCCCGATCAGTGCGTTTGAATGGCTTTGCGACCTGTTTGCGGCTTGAACAGGTCTATTGGGATATTTTGGGCGACATGGCCAAGGTCAATTGCTGCTCGGTCAGTGCACTGCTATCCCATGTGGATCGCGAAGTGCATTTGCGCCATGGCGGGGTGAAGAACTTCACCGGGCTGGTGCGGGTTGTCTGTGTCGTGCACAGCCTGAAGGAGGGCGGTTGCCTCGTCATGGCTTAGCGATGGCGATGAAAGGTGTCGAGTGTCGGTCTGTGCAGTCTAACGGCTGCACAGGCTGCATTTAATGGATATAATCCCGCTCTTTGCCGCAAAGCCCTGCATGCGCGGTAGCAATCTGATCGCCGAGACAACCCCCATGCCGATGTACGACTATCAATGTGCTTCCTGTGGTCATCAGTTGGAAGCCATTCAAAAGATCAGCGCAGCACCGCTGGTCGACTGCCCTGCCTGCCAGGCGCCAGAGCTTAAAAAGATGCTGTCCATGCCGGGCTTCCGCCTCAGCGGCACCGGCTGGTACGAAACCGACTTCAAGACCGGTTCCAAGAAAAATCTGGCCGGTGGCGACAAAGCTGACTAGGGTCTAGCGCCCGGGCTGAACGACACGCGCGAGCTCTTGCACATCTGGCACCTTATTCAAGTGTGGGGGTGCGGCAAGACCTCCAACCGAATTTCGAATTACGAGAAGTGAAACCACTACCATGATGCGCAGCCATTATTGCGGCCAACTGAACGAAAGCCTGGAAGGCCAGGAAATTACCCTTTGCGGATGGGTTCACCGTCGCCGTGACCACGGTGGGGTGATTTTCCTCGATATCCGTGATCGTGACGGTCTGGCCCAGGTGGTGTTCGACCCGGACCGCGCTGAGTCCTTCGCCGCCGCCGACCGCGTGCGCAGCGAATACGTGGTCAAGATCACCGGCAAGGTTCGCCTGCGTCCGGCCGGTGCCACCAACGCCAACATGGCGTCGGGCATGATCGAAGTGCTGGGCTACGAGCTGGAAGTATTGAACGAAGCGGAAACCCCGCCGTTCCCGCTCAACGAGTTCTCCGACGTCGGCGAAGAAACCCGCCTGCGTTATCGCTTCCTCGACCTGCGTCGCCCGGAAATGCTCGAGAAGCTGCGTTTGCGTTCGCGCATGACCACCAGCATCCGTCGCTTCCTGGACGAGAACGGTTTCCTCGATGTCGAGACGCCGATTCTGACCCGCGCCACGCCAGAAGGCGCTCGCGACTACCTGGTGCCGAGCCGTACTCACGCAGGTAGCTTCTTCGCCTTGCCGCAATCGCCACAGCTGTTCAAGCAGCTGCTGATGGTCGCCGGCTTCGACCGTTACTACCAGATCGCCAAGTGCTTCCGCGACGAAGATCTGCGCGCCGACCGTCAGCCGGAATTCACCCAGATCGACATCGAGACCAGCTTCCTCGATGAAAAAGAGATCATGGGCATCACCGAACAAATGATCCGCAACCTGTTCAAGGAAGTACTGGACCTGGAGTTCGGCGACTTCCCGCACATGACCTTCGAAGAGGCCATGCGTCGTTACGGTTCCGACAAGCCGGACCTGCGTAACCCGCTGGAACTGGTTGACGTTGCCGATCAACTGAAAGAAGTCGACTTCAAGGTGTTCAGCGGCCCTGCCAACGACCCGAAATGCCGCGTTGCCGCTCTGCGCGTTCCAGGCGCGGCGAGCATGCCGCGCAAGCAGATCGACGACTACACCAAGTTCGTCGGCATCTACGGTGCCAAGGGCCTGGCGTACATCAAGGTCAACGAGCGCGCCAAAGGCGTCGAAGGTCTGCAGTCGCCAATCGTCAAGAACATCCCTGAAGCCAACCTCAATGTGATCCTCGATCGCGTCGGTGCAGTTGATGGCGACATCGTGTTCTTCGGTGCCGACAAGGCCAAGATCGTCAGCGAAGCCCTGGGCGCGCTGCGGATCAAGGTCGGTCACGATCTGAACCTGCTGACCTGCGAGTGGGCACCGATGTGGGTCGTCGACTTCCCGATGTTCGAAGAGAACGACGACGGCAGCTTCACCGCGTTGCACCACCCGTTCACCGCGCCGAAGTGCACCCCGCAAGAACTGGAAGCCAGCCCGGCGACCGCGCTGTCCCGTGCCTACGACATGGTATTGAACGGTACCGAGCTGGGTGGCGGTTCGATCCGTATCCACCGCAAGGAAATGCAACAGTCGGTGTTCCGTCTGCTGGGTATCAGCGAAGCGGAACAGGAAGAGAAATTCGGCTTCCTGCTCGACGCCCTGAAATACGGCGCGCCGCCGCACGGTGGTCTGGCCTTCGGTCTGGACCGTCTGGTGATGCTGATGACCGGCGCCCAGTCGATCCGTGAAGTGATCGCCTTCCCGAAAACCCAGAGCGCTGCCTGCGTCATGACTCAGGCACCGGGGCTGGTGGATGCCAAGGCATTGCGCGAACTGCACATTCGTCTGCGCGAAACGCCTAAAGCTGAGTAAGGCTGACCTTGCGGGCGCATCTTCGGATGCGCCCTTTCTTTATAGACAGGTCGAGATTTTTATTTGCCGGCTGGCGCATCATGGCGTGGCGGGCAATGTGTCAAAGATAATTCGGAGCGAGTTATGGCGGGTCATTCCAAGTGGGCGAACATCAAGCACCGCAAAGAACGTCAGGATGCCAAGAAGGGCAAGATTTTCACCAAGTGGATTCGTGAACTGACGGTTGCTGCCCGTCAGGGCGGCGGCGATCCAGGCTCCAATCCGCGTTTGCGTCTGGCGCTGGATAAAGCGCTGGGCGCGAACATGAGTCGCGACATCATCGACCGCGCGGTGGCCCGTGGTGCCGGCGCTGCCGATACCGATGACATGGTCGAGCTGACCTACGAAGGCTATGGCCCGGGCGGCGTGGCGGTGATGGTCGAATGCATGACCGACAACCGTAACCGCACCGCCGCCGCTGTTCGTCACGCGTTCAGTAAATGCGGCGGCAACCTTGGCACCGACGGTTCGGTGGCTTATCTGTTCGAACGCAAAGGGCAGATTTCCTTCGCGCCTGGGGTTGATGAGGACGCGCTGATGGAAGCGGCCATGGAAGCCGACGCCGATGACGTGGTGACCAACGAAGACGGCTCAATCGACGTGTTCACCTCGTTCGCCGGCTTCTATTCCGTGCGCAACGCCTTGGAGGCCGCAGGCTTCAAGGGCAGCGATGCGGAAATCGTCATGCTGCCGACCACCAGTGCCGAACTGGACCTGGAAGGCGCCGAGAAGGTCCTGAAGCTGATCGACATGCTTGAAGACCTGGATGACGTGCAAAACGTGTATTCCAACGCCGACATTCCAGAGTCGGTGGCCGCACAGCTCGGATAAGGGCGACTAAGATTCAGTGTGGGAGCTGGCTTGCCTGCGATGGCGGCGTGTCAGGCTACATCATTGTTTGATGTGCCTACGCCATCGCAGGCAAGCCAGCTCCCACATTTGTTATTCGCTGTATTGAATATCGTGCTCTTACCTAACCCGCAGGCGTTATGACTTTAATTCTTGGAATCGACCCCGGTTCGCGTATCACCGGTTATGGCGTGGTTCGTGATACCGGGCGTGGCTGCGTGTACGTGGCGTCGGGCTGTATTCGCACCGGCTCCGGCGAGTTGCACGAGCGCCTGCAAATCGTCTATCGCGGCGTGCGTGAAGTCATTCAGACCTACGGCCCGGTAACCATGGGCATCGAAAAAGTCTTCATGGCCCGCAACGCCGACTCGGCCCTCAAGCTGGGTCAGGCCCGTGGCGCAGCCATCGTGGCCGGTGCCGAGGAAAGCCTGGAAATTGCCGAATACACCGCCACCCAAGTCAAGCAAGCCGTGACCGGTACTGGCTCGGCAAACAAAGAACAGGTGCAGATGATGGTCATGCACATGCTGAAACTGACGAGCAAGCCGCAAATCGATGCCTCGGATGCCCTCGCCATCGCGATTTGCCACGCTCACACCCGCTCCAGTCTGTTGCCTCATGGTCTGGGCACGGCACGCAGTCGTGGCGGGCGCCTGCGTCTCTGATAGCATCAGCAATCATTTTTTCTGGAATGAGGGTTTTGCGCCTGTGTTGTCGGCGCAAAACCCTTGTTCTGTCAGTCGCCAGCACTGATCTGGCCAACGCTCAAGGATCTGAAACGTGATTGGACGCTTGCGCGGCACTTTGGCTGAGAAACAGCCGCCGCACCTGATTCTGGATGTAAACGGTCTGGGATATGAGCTGGAAGTGCCCATGACCACCCTTTATCGCTTGCCGTCGGTCGGTGAGCCGCTGACCTTGCACACCCATTTGGTCGTACGCGAAGACGCGCAGTTACTCTATGGCTTCTTCGGCAAGCGTGAGCGAGACTTTTTTCGCGAACTGATCCGTCTCAATGGTGTGGGGCCGAAACTGGCACTGGCCTTGATGTCGAGCCTGGAAGTCGACGAGCTGGTTCGTTGCGTGCAGTCCCAGGACACTTCAGCGTTGACCAAAGTACCTGGAGTGGGCAAGAAGACCGCCGAGCGTTTGCTGGTGGAACTCAAAGACCGCTTCAAGGCGTGGGAAACCGTGCCGGCGATGTTCGCATTGGTGCCAAACCAGCCGGGTGGGCCAGATGCGCCTCCAGTTGCCACCGCCGAAAATGACGCAGTCAGCGCGCTGATTTCGCTGGGCTACAAGCCGCAGGAGGCCAGCAAGGCGATTTCCGCGATCAAGGAGAAAGGTTTGAGCAGTGAAGACATGATTCGTCGTGCCCTTAAGGGAATGATCTAAGTGATTGAAGCTGATCGTCTGATCGCCGCTACGGGTGGCCCCCGTGAGCGCGAAGAAGTCCAGGACCGGGCGATTCGTCCCGTCAGCCTGGCCGAATACATTGGCCAGCCGACCGTTCGCGAGCAAATGGAGTTGTTCATCCAGGCCGCGCGTGGGCGCAATGAATCGCTGGATCACACCCTGATTTTCGGGCCGCCGGGTCTGGGTAAAACCACCCTGGCCAACATCATTGCCCAGGAAATGGGCGTGTCGATCAAAAGCACCTCGGGGCCGGTCCTCGAGCGTCCTGGTGATCTGGCTGCGTTGCTGACCAATCTTGAGCCCCATGACGTGCTGTTCATCGACGAAATCCATCGGTTGTCGCCGATCGTCGAAGAGGTGCTGTACCCGGCCATGGAAGATTTCCAGCTCGACATCATGATCGGCGAAGGGCCGGCCGCGCGCTCGATCAAGCTCGATCTGCCGCCATTTACGCTGGTCGGCGCTACCACCCGTGCCGGTATGCTGACCAACCCGTTGCGCGACCGTTTCGGGATTGTTCAGCGCCTGGAGTTCTACAGTACCGCCGACCTGGCGACGATTGTCAGCCGTTCGGCGAACATTCTCGGTTTGCCGCTGGACCCGGAAGGCGCCTTCGAAATCGCCCGCCGTGCCCGTGGCACGCCGCGGATTGCCAACCGCTTGCTGCGCCGGGTCCGGGATTTCGCCGAGGTCCGTGCCAAAGGCCACATCACCAAACCGATCGCCGACCTGGCCTTGAATTTGCTGGATGTCGACGAGCGTGGCTTCGATCATCAGGACCGACGCCTGCTGTTGACCATGATCGAGAAGTTCGACGGTGGGCCGGTGGGGGTGGACAGTCTGGCCGCTGCGATCAGCGAAGAACGCCATACCATTGAAGACGTGCTGGAGCCGTACCTGATCCAGCAGGGCTACATCATGCGCACACCGCGGGGGCGGGTGGTGACCCGGCATGCGTATCTGCATTTCGGTTTAAACATCCCGTCACGATTAGGCGAGATGCCCGTAGTAGACGAGTTCCTCGATGCCGTGGACGATTAATCACCTTTGCGTGCAGATTTTTTCAGGCAATGTGCGGTCACAGGACCATTCTTTCGCCAGAAAGCCGCGATTCAATGAAAAACAGTTGCCTGGCCGGATTGGCAACCTGAGGAGTAAGCACTAGAGTATGCGCGCGCAAAACGGGCTTGAGCCGTTCGCACATCGTTGTCGCGTTTATTACGAGGACACCGATGCCGGCGGCATCGTGTATTACGTCAATTACCTCAAGTTTATGGAACGGGCTCGAACCGAGCGGCTCCGGGAGCTGGGCTTTGCCCAGTCGGCGCTGGCAGGGGAGGACCTGTTGTTCGTCGTGCATTCCAGCGAAGCGCGTTACCACGCGCCGGCGCGACTGGACGACGAACTGCTGGTAAGCGCTGAGGTAATTGAGTTGAACCGGGTCAGCCTGCGCTTTAAACAGCAGGTCAGGCGGGCTACGGATAATGTGCTGCTCTGCGAAGGGCAGTTTCTGGTGGCCTGTGTGCGCACTAACAGTTTGAAACCCCGGGCCATTCCCGAAGCTCTACGTGCGGCCTTTGCCGACGTGAGCGGCGCGGGTACACACTCAAAGCAGGAGATAAAGCGTGGAAGCTAACGTCGTCGACCATTCCTCCATGTGGAGCCTGGTCAGCAATGCCAGTATCGTGGTGCAACTGGTAATGCTGATCCTGGTAGCCGCATCGGTGACCTCATGGATCATGATCTTTCAGCGCAGCAACTTGCTGCGCGCCGGTCGACGTGCCCTGGAGAGCTTTGAAGAGCGCTTCTGGTCGGGTATCGACCTGTCCAAACTCTACCGTCAGGCCGGCAGCAATCCTGATCCGGATTCCGGCGTCGAGCAGATCTTCCGTGCCGGCTTCAAGGAATTCTCCCGTCTGCGTCAGCAGTCAGGCGTTGACCCGGAAGCGGTCATGGAAGGCGTGGCGCGTGCCATGCGCGTGGCGATCTCCCGCGAGGAAGAAAAGCTCGAGCAGAGCCTGCCGTTCCTCGCCACCGTCGGTTCCGTCAGCCCGTACATCGGTCTGTTCGGTACGGTCTGGGGCATCATGAACTCTTTCCGCGGTCTGGCGACCGCCCAGCAAGCGACCCTGGCCACTGTGGCCCCTGGTATTGCCGAAGCACTGATTGCTACCGCGATCGGTCTGTTCGCCGCGATCCCGGCCGTTATCGCGTACAACCGTTTTGCTGCCCGCAGCGAAACCCTGCTGGG
Organism: Pseudomonas sp. EL_65y_Pfl2_R96; assembly: GCF_963970905.1. NCBI lineage: Bacteria > Pseudomonadati > Pseudomonadota > Gammaproteobacteria > Pseudomonadales > Pseudomonadaceae > Pseudomonas > Pseudomonas sp. EL_65y_Pfl2_R96. The sequence goes on from NZ_CAXAQH010000003.1 coordinate 321,107, forward strand.
CCGTTACTACACCTTCGCCGATGAATTCCAGGCGATCCTGCACCGCAAAGTGCACACCAGCGAAGAATAAGCAGGTAATTTCCAATGGCTTTAATCGCTCGAGCTCGCAAAAAGCGCAAGCCGGTTGCCGAGATGAACGTGGTGCCTTACATCGACGTGATGTTGGTACTGCTGGTCATTTTCATGGTGACCGCGCCGATGCTCAATCAGGGCGTGAAAGTTGATCTGCCCAAGGTTTCCAGCGAAGCCTTGCCGCAGGACAACAACACTCAGGTCCTGACCATTTCGATCAAGGCTGACAAGACCTACTACTGGAACCTTGGCAGCGAAGTCGACACCGATAAGCAGCAGGACAAGGCCATGACCTTGCCGCAAATGACCGAAGCCGTGAAAAAGATCATCGACGCCGGCAATGGTAACGGTAAGCGCACGCAGGTGTTCATTCGCGGTGACAAGACCGTCGATTACGGCTCCGTCATGGGCGCCATGGGCGGGTTGCAGAAAGCCGGGGTCGGTAATGTTGGCTTGATTACCGAGGCACCCTGATGCAGCAAATGCGAGAGCCGTCCGCCTCGGAAAGCTACTTCTGGCCTAGTGTCTGGGCGATTGTCTTGCACGTGCTGGTTTTCGGCATGCTGTTCGTCAGTTTCGCCTTCACACCGGAATTGCCGCCGGCCAAGCCGATTGTCCAGGCAACCCTGTACCAGCTGAAATCGAAAAGTCGGGCGACCACCCAGACCAATCAGAAGATTGCGGGTGAGGCGCAGAAATCTGCTGCGCGCCAGACCGAAGTCGAACAGATGGAACAGAAGAAGGTCGAGCAGGAAGCGGTGAAGGCTGCGGAACAAAAGAAAGAAGAAGCGGCTCAAAAGGCCGAGGAAGCCAAGAAGGCCGACGAGTCGAAGAAAGCGGAAGAGGCGAAAAAGGCTGATGAAGCCAAGAAAGCCGACGAAGCGAAGAAGACCGCCGAAGCCAAAAAGGCCGAAGAGAAACAATTGGCTGATATAGCCAAGAAGAAAGCCGAAGAAGAAGCCAAGAAAGCCGCTGAAGAAGAGGCCAAGAAAGCGGCCGCTGAAGAAGCGAAGAAAAAGATCGTCGAAGACGCGAAGAAGAAAGCCGCGGAAGACGCCAAGAAGAAAGCTGAAGCTGAAGAGGCGAAGAAGAAAATCGCCGACGAAGCGAAGAAGAAAGCTGCTGCCGATGCCGCGAAGAAAAAATCGCAGGAAGCGGCACGTAAATCCGCCGAAGACAAAAAGGCCCAGGCCCTGGCAGATTTGCTTTCCGACACGCCGCAGCGCCAGCAGGCCTTGGCCGATGAGCAGGGTGACGAAGTCGCCGGCAGTTTCGATGATCTGATTCGTGTTCGTGCGGCGGAAGGCTGGGCTCGTCCACCTTCGGCACGCAAAGGCATGACGGTCGTGTTGCAAATCGGCATGTTGCCGGACGGTACGGTGACTTCGGTCAGCGTGGCCAAGTCCAGTGGCGATGGTCCGTTTGACGCTTCCGCTGTAGCGGCGGTCAAGAACATTGGACGTTTGACAGAAATGCAGGGAATGAAGCCGAGTGATTTCGCTCCGTATCGTTCATTCAAGATGACATTCACACCTGAGGATCTAGCCTTGTGAAAAACCTTCTTCGAGGAATGCTTGTCGTTATCTGCTGCCTGGCAGGGATAGCGGCAGCCGATGAAAAAAACATTCTGGTCACCAGCGGCAGTGATCGGGCCACTCCGATCGCAGTAGTGCCGTTCGGCTTCCAGGGCGGCAGCGTGCTGCCGGACGACATGGCTGAAATTATCGGTAACGACCTGCGCAACTCGGGTTACTACTCGCCGATTCCGAAACAGAACATGATCAGCCAGCCAAGCCAGGCCAGCGAAATCATCTTCCGTGACTTCAAGGCGGTGGGTGCCCAGTACGTCATGGTCGGCAGCATTGTTCCGGCGGGCGGTCGCCTGCAGGTGCAATACTCGCTGTTCAACGTCGCGACCGAACAGAAAGTAGCGGACGGCAGTGTCTCGGGCAGCGTCGAGCAACTGCGCGACATGGCGCACTACATCTCCGACCAGTCGTTCGAAAAGCTCACCGGTATCAAAGGTGCGTTCTCGACACGTCTGCTGTACGTGACGGCCGAGCGTTTCTCCGAGAAGAACACTCGCTACACACTGCAACGTTCGGACTATGACGGTGCCCGTGCCGTGACGCTGCTGCAATCGCGTGAGCCGATTCTGTCGCCGCGTTTTGCACCGGATGGCAAACGCATTGCCTACGTGTCGTTCGAGCAGAAGCGTCCGCGCATTTTCATGCAGAACATCGACACCGGTCGCCGCGAGCAGATCACCAACTTCGAAGGCCTGAACGGTGCGCCAGCCTGGTCGCCGGATGGCAATCGTCTGGCATTCGTGTTGTCGAAAGACGGTAACCCGGACATCTACGTGATGAACCTGGGTTCGCGTCAGATCACTCGCGTCACCAATGGTCCTGGCATCAACACCGAACCGTTCTGGGGCAAGGATGGTTCAACCATCTACTTCACCTCCGACCGAGGCGGTAAACCACAGATCTACAAAACCAGCGCAGGCGGTGGTGGTGCGGAGCGTGTGACCTTCATCGGTAACTACAACGCCAACCCTAAACTGTCGGCCGATGAAAAGACCCTGGTGATGATTCACCGCCAGGATGGTTTCACCAATTTCAAGGTGGCGGCCCAGGATTTGCAGCGAGGTAGTGTAAAGATCCTCACTGATAGCACTCTGGACGAGTCACCTACTGTTGCGCCCAACGGCACCATGGTAATCTACGCCACCCGCCAGCAGGGCCGGGGAGTCTTGATGCTCGTGTCCATTAATGGACGCGTGAGGCTCCCGCTTCCTACCGCACAAGGCGAAGTCAGAGAACCGTCCTGGTCCCCTTACCTGAACTGACGCGGCGCTACACGTTGTACTTAACACACTGGGGTTCATTAGGAGTTTCACGATGGAAATGCTGAAGTTTGGTAAATTTGCTGCGCTGGCTCTGGCCATGGCTGTAGCTGTAGGTTGCTCGTCCAAAGGCGGCGACAACGCCGGTGAAGGCGCTGTTGATCCAAACGCTGGTTACGGCGCTAACACTGGTGCTGTTGACGGCTCCCTGAGCGAAGAAGCTGCTCTGCGCGCAATCACCACCTTCTACTTCGAATACGACAGCTCGGACCTGAAGCCAGAAGCCATGCGCGCTCTGGACGTTCACGCCAAAGACCTGAAAGCAAACGGCGCTCGCGTTGTTCTGGAAGGCAACACCGACGAACGTGGTACTCGTGAGTACAACATGGCACTGGGCGAGCGTCGTGCGAAAGCCGTTCAGCGCTACCTGGTACTGCAAGGTGTATCCCCAGCTCAGCTGGAACTGGTTTCCTACGGCGAAGAGCGTCCAGTTGCTACCGGCAACGACGAGCAGTCCTGGGCTCAAAACCGTCGCGTCGAACTGCGTAAGTAATTCGTCATGCGAACGTGCCGTCGTGCTGTAACTGTTCTGGCTCTCAGCCTCGCACCGCTTGCGGTGTGGGCTGCGGTTCCTGTGGTCGAGGACAACTCCGGTTATAACAATAGCGGGAGCAGTTATCCGCCTGCAGGTTACGGTACGAACGGCGCCTATGCCGGGGGAGGGGTTTCGGCCCCTGTCTCGGCACAGGGCGAGCTGTTCAACCAACTGCAATCGATGCAGGAGCAGATCTCGCGCCAACAAGGCATCATCGAAGTTCTGCAAAATGATGTAGCGCGCATGAAGCAAGAGAACCTGGAGCGATATCAGGATCTTGATCGGCGCATAGGAACCGGCGTTGCACCAGCCGCGACTCCTGATAATTCTTCCGCCGGTGGCAATTTGAATGCCCCCGGTGCGGCAGCCGGCGCAGGTGCGGGAGCGGTAGCCGCTCAAGCCCCAGCTCCGGCCGCAGGTGGTGAGCCGGCTGACCCTGCGAAGGAAAAACTGTATTACGATGCAGCCTTCGACCTGATCAAAGCCAAGGATTTCGACAAGGCCAGCCAGGCTTTCTCCGCATTCCTGCGCAAATACCCCAACAGCCAATACGCGGGCAATGCCCAGTACTGGTTGGGTGAAGTGAACCTGGCCAAAGGCGATCTGCAAGGTGCGGGTCAGGCATTCGCCAAGGTTTCGCAGCTGTACCCCAAGCACCCCAAAGTGCCTGATTCGCTGTACAAGCTCGCTGATGTAGAGCGCCGTCTCGGTCATACCGACCGGGTCAAAGGTATTCTGCAACAGGTCGTGTCCCAATATCCGGGCACTTCCGCCGCTCAGCTGGCGCAACGCGACTTGCAGCGTATGTAAGCCTGTTTGACCGTTTTGAAGAAACCCGCGCTTGTCGCGGGTTTTTTCGTTAGAATTCATGCCCTTTTTATGAAACACGCTTTTTGGGATCTGCGCGTTGGCGGGGTTCCTTGAAGTGCCTGACGGAGGCGGACAGCCTGTTTAGCTGTTACGCCCGTGGCGACTATGCAAGACACATTGAGAATCACCGAAGTTTTCTACTCGTTGCAGGGTGAAACGCGGACTGCCGGGCTGCCCACTGTTTTTGTGCGCCTGACCGGTTGCCCATTGCGTTGCCAATACTGCGACAGCGCCTACGCGTTCACTGGCGGCACTATCCGCACTCTCGACGATATCCTCGAGCAAGTGGCTGGTTTTCGCCCACGTTACGTCTGTGTCACGGGTGGCGAACCTCTGGCGCAACCGAATGCCATCCCCTTGCTCAAGCAGTTGTGTGACGCCGGCTACGAAGTGTCGCTGGAAACCAGTGGCGCCCTGGATATCTCGGCGGTCGATCCACGGGTCAGTCGCGTCGTCGACCTGAAAACCCCTGGCTCGAAAGAAGCACACCGTAACCGTTACGAGAACATTGAACTGCTCACGCCCAACGATCAGGTGAAGTTTGTCATCTGCTCGCGGGAAGACTACGACTGGGCTGTGTCCAAGCTGATCCAGTACGGTCTTGACCGGCGTGCCGGCGAAGTCCTGTTCTCGCCAAGTCACCACGATCTGAATGCGCGTGATCTGGCGGAGTGGGTGGTGGCGGACAATCTGCCAGTGCGTCTGCAATTGCAGCTGCATAAATATCTTTGGAATGACGAGCCGGGGCGCTGAAATGATGGAGCAACTGAACACTGTGGAAAAACGTGCGGTCATCCTGCTGTCCGGTGGTCTCGACTCGGCGACGGTCGTGGCCATGGCCCGTGCCGACGGTTATAGCTGCTACACCATGAGCTTTGATTACGGTCAGCGCCATCGTGCCGAACTGCATGCCGCCGAGCGTATTGCTCGTGACCTGGGTGTGGTCGAGCACAAGGTGATCGGCCTGAACCTGAACGGCATCGGCGGCTCGGCCCTGACCGACAGTTCCATCGACGTACCGGAAACGCCGAGCGAAGGCATTCCGGTGACTTACGTGCCGGCGCGCAATACTGTGTTTCTGTCCCTGGCGCTGGGCTGGGCCGAAGTGCTGGGCGCGCGTGACATCTTTATCGGTGTAAACGCGGTGGATTACTCCGGGTACCCGGATTGCCGTCCCGAGTTCATCGAAGCCTTCGAACGCATGGCCAATTTGGCGACCAAGGCCGGAGTCGAAGGGCAGGGCTTCCGTATTCAGGCGCCACTGCAGAACCTGAGCAAGGCGCAGATCGTTCAGGCGGGCGTGAAACTTGGCGTCGATTACGGGCTGACCGTTTCCTGTTATCAGGCGGACGATAACGGCCGTGCCTGCGGTAAATGCGACAGCTGCCGTCTGCGTGCAGAAGGCTTCGCTGCGGCCGGCGTTACGGACCCAACCCCTTATTTCTGATTTATTTCAAATTAGGTGTTGAATAACCTTTAAAAATCAGTATTATACGCGCCACCACACAGCGGGTCGTTAGCTCAGTTGGTAGAGCAGTTGGCTTTTAACCAATTGGTCGTAGGTTCGAATCCCACACGACCCACCATTTTTTGCTGTTTTAAAAGTCTGGAAGGCCCACGCAAGTGAGGATTTCCGGATTTTTTTTGCCCGCGATTTGGGGTCGTCTCAGTCCGGGTGACGCAGGTCAGAATCATCTTTTGCATCAACGGGATATTCTGTAGCCTTGCGCAGCTTCAACGCTGTCCACGCCTGATGAATACTCACTTTCCCGGCGGTACCCCGAAGGGTCCGGAGCCGGGTGTATACTCGACTTTCGCGCGAAAGCGCCTGCAGGTCTTGCGAACATGACGCAGATTTCCGAACGCCTTCTGGTTCAAGCCCATCTCGATGCCAAGCAGCCCAAGCCGCTGACGGCCGAGGAGGAGGCTTATTACCGCACTGCCATTGCCGCCGAGCTCAAGGCTCAGGACGCGGTGCTGGTTGCCCACTTCTATTGCGATCCGGTCATTCAGGCCCTGGCCGAAGAAACCGGTGGCTGTGTCTCCGACTCGCTGGAGATGGCTCGCTTCGGCAATGCCCACCCGGCCAAGACCGTGGTGGTCGCCGGTGTGAAATTCATGGGCGAGACCGCGAAAATCCTCAACCCTGAAAAACGCGTGCTGATGCCGACCCTGGAAGCGACCTGCTCGCTGGACCTCGGTTGCCCGGTGGACGAGTTTTCGGCGTTCTGCGATCAGCACCCGGAACGCACGGTGGTGGTGTATGCCAACACCTCGGCGGCGGTCAAAGCCCGGGCGGATTGGGTGGTGACTTCCAGCTGCGCGCTGGAAATTGTCGAAAGCCTGATGGATAACGGCGAAACCATCATCTGGGGGCCGGACAAGCACCTGGGCACTTACATTCAGCGCAAGACCGGCGCCGACATGCTGCTGTGGGACGGTGCCTGCATCGTCCACGAAGAGTTCAAGGCCAAGCAACTCGAAGACATGAAGGCGCTGTACCCGGATGCGGCCATTCTGGTGCATCCGGAGTCGCCGACCGCAGTGATCGAATTGGCCGATGCGGTGGGTTCCACCAGTCAGCTGATCGCTGCTGCGCAAAGCCTGCCGAACAAGACCCTGATCGTCGCGACCGACCGTGGCATCTTCTACAAGATGCAGCAGCTGTGCCCGGACAAGGTCTTCATCGAGGCGCCAACGGCCGGTAACGGCGCAGCGTGCCGCAGTTGCGCACATTGCCCGTGGATGGCGATGAATACCCTTGAGCGCACGCTGAAGAGCTTGCGTGAAGGGACCAACGAGATCTTCGTTGACCCGGCGTTGATTCCGCAGGCGATTCGGCCGTTGAAGCGGATGCTTGATTTCACTCAGGCGGCGCGGATGAAGTTGGCCGGCAACGCCTAACACTTACTGTGGCGAGAGCTGTTGTGGCGAGGGAGCTTGCTCCCGTTCGGTTGCGCAGCAGCCGCATTTGGGGGCGCTTCGCACCCCAGCGGGAGCAAGCTCCCTCGCCACAGTTACTTGGTTTTCTTTGGAATGCGTACGAGCTGGGTGTTGGAATAGATGTCATGCCAGCTGCGCTTCTGCTTGTCGAACAGCGACCAGAAGAACCCCAGCCCGAGGCATAGCCAGGACGCGATCGACACCACAAAGCGCAACAGTGCCTGCCACAGACTGATGGATGAACCGTCGGCGTTTTGCACACGAATGCACCACACCTGCATGCCCAGGGTCTGGCCCGACCAGGTCCAGAACTTGGCGAAGAAGCCGAACAGCACGAACAGCAGCACCGTCGACAGCAGTGGATCACCGTCCAGCGCGCCGGCTTCGGTCAGGGTGCGCATCTGGTCTTCGCCGATAATCGCCATCTGGATCATCTTGTAGATGCCGCTGGTGACGATCAGCAGGGCGGTGCACAACAGGAAGTCGTAGAACATCGCTGCCAGGCGACGGCCCAGGCCGACGGCGGGAAAGTCGCCCTGTGGGTTGAGCAGGTGTTTCGACATGGCGGCCTCTGAGCGGAAAAAGAAGCCATTTTACGGATTTACGCGCACAAAAAAGCCCCTGATGTCAGCCATCAGGGGCTTTTTCGTTACAGAAGGATCAGGCTTCTGCTTGTACTTCGTCAGCCTGCATGCCTTTCTGGCCTTGCACAGCAACGAAAGTCACTTTCTGGCCTTCTTTCAGACTCTTGAAGCCGTTGCCCTGAATAGCGCGGAAATGTACGAACAGATCCGGACCGCTTTCTGGAGTGATAAAACCAAAACCTTTCTCGTCGTTAAACCACTTGACGGTACCGCTCTGACGTTGGGACATTTCTTATTTCCTTTGACGCAAAAATGAATGACAGTCTCCTTCTCGTGAAAGAGTACTGGGGCTGGTTGCAGGAAAGTAAGAAGACGTCGAACGGGATGTAGCTAACTTGTAGGCTACTGCCCAGGTCACGATTCCAAGCGACCCATGCAAACACAGTGAACAAACTCTACGCCAACTACGGGAGAAAAAACAAGCCCTGCGAAGGCCCGGATTTCCTCAGGTTGATTGCAGTTAGAGGGCGCACTAGTGCAGGCTTATTCGATAGCGTTGTCCAATTGTTTTCGATCGTTATAAGTAGTGTTCATAAACGAAGCGCACGCACTATTTTATGGCGGTTGCGTTACAGATTAGTGCACTGTTAACGCAACCGCGTTACTTATAGAAACAGTCAATCAACCGCGATAGTAGCGTTGTGGAACGAATGGCATTTTGCTTACAAGCAAAGGCACCTTTTTCCCACGCACAATGGCCCAAACCGGCGTATCCAAAACGATATAAGCACTGTCGAGATAACCCATGGCCAACGGACCGCCTAGGGTGGGGCCGAAGCCGCCGCTGCACACGCTGCCGATGATGTCGCCGGCGTCGTTGACGATCTCGGCGCCTTCGCGCACGGGCGTGCGTTCTTGCGGTAGCAGGCCCACGCGCTTGCGGCTGACACCGGCCTGCTGTTGCGCAAACACGGTTTCAGCGCCTGGGAAGCCGCCGGCCCGCGCGCCATCGGCACGTCGAGGCTTGGAGATGGCCCACAGCAGGCTTGCTTCGATCGGCGTGGTGTCGGTGTTCATGTCATGGCCGTAGAGGCACAGGCCGGCTTCAAGGCGCAGGGAGTCGCGAGCGCCGAGGCCGATGGCCGCCACTTCCGGTTCGGCCAGCAGGGCGCGAGCCAGCGCTTCGGCATTGGCCGCCGGCACGGAAATTTCGAAGCCGTCTTCACCGGTGTAGCCCGAACGGCTGACAAAGCAGTCCACGCCCAATAGTTTCACGCGGGTGAACTGCATGAAGGTCATCTTCGCAACGTCCGGCGCCAGGCGGGCGAGCACGGTGACGGCGGCCGGGCCTTGCAGAGCGAGCAGGGCACGCTCTTCGAACAGCGGTTCGATGCTGCACTGGCCGCCGATGTGCTGGCGCAAGTGAGCCAGGTCCTGATCCTTGCAGGCCGCATTGACCACCAGGAACAGCTCGTCGTTACCCAGGTTGGCGACCATCAAGTCGTCGAGGATGCCACCGGCCTCGTTGGTGAACATAGCGTAGCGCTGCATGCCCACCGGCAGGTCGATGATGTCCACCGGCACCAGGGTTTCCAGGGCTTTGGCGGCGTTGGCGCCGGTCAGGCGGATCTGGCCCATGTGCGACACATCGAACAGCCCGGCCTGGTCACGGGTGTGCTGGTGTTCTTTCATCACGCCCAACGGGTATTGCACTGGCATGTCATAGCCGGCGAACGGCACCATGCGAGCGCCGAGTTCGAGGTGCAGTGCGTGCAGCGGGGTTTTCAACAGTTGTTCGGTGGACATATACAGCTCCTGAAAAAGTGTGCAGATGCGCGTGAGCATCAGCACTCGATAATGTTGACCGCCAAACCGCCACGGGCGGTTTCCTTGTATTTGCTTTTCATGTCGGCGCCGGTCTGGCGCATGGTGCGGATGACCTTGTCGAGGGAGACGAAGTGCTGACCGTCGCCACGCAGGGCCATGCGCACCGCATTGATGGCCTTGACCGAACCCATGGCGTTGCGCTCGATGCAAGGCACTTGCACCAGCCCGCCAATCGGGTCGCAGGTCAGGCCGAGGTTGTGTTCCATGCCGATTTCGGCCGCGTTTTCCACTTGCTGCACCGTGCCACCCAGCACTTCGCACAAGGCGCCGGCGGCCATGGAGCAGGCAACGCCGACCTCGCCCTGACAGCCGACTTCGGCACCGGAAATCGAGGCGTTTTCCTTGTACAGAATGCCGATCGCGGCGGCCGTCAGCAGAAAACGCACCACGCCGTCTTCGTTGGCGCCGGGGATGAAGCGCATGTAGTAATGCAGCACCGCCGGGATGATTCCGGCTGCACCGTTGGTAGGTGCGGTGACCACGCGTCCGCCGTTGGCGTTTTCCTCGTTGACCGCCAGGGCGTACAGGTTGACCCAGTCCAGCACCGACAGCGGATCGCGCAGCGACGATTCCGGGTTGTTGCACAGTTGCCGATGCAGCGCCGCAGCCCGACGTTTGACCTTCAGTCCACCGGGAAGGATGCCTTCGTTGCGGCAACCGGCGGTGACGCAGTCTTGCATCACTTGCCAGATCTTCAGCAAACCGGCACGAGTCTCCGCTTCCGGGCGCCAGGCACTTTCGTTGGTCAGCATCACCTGACTGATCGACAGGCCGTAGGTGCTGCAGTGACCGAGCAGGTCCTTGGCGCTTTTGAACGGGAAGGTCAGCGGTGTGGCGTCTTCTACGATGCGGTCGGCGCCGGCGGCATCTTCATCGACCACGAACCCGCCACCGACCGAGTAATACTCACGGCTGCGCACCTGCAGACCCGCCGCGTCGAACGCGCGAAAGATCATGCCATTGGGGTGATAGGCCAACGGTTTGCGGATCATCGCCAGGTGTTCTTTCTCGTTGAACGCAATGCTGTGTTCGCCGAGCAGGTTCAGGCGACCGTTGCCGCGAATCTCTTGCAGGCGGGCGGCGATGGTTTCGGTGTCTACGGTGTCCGGGTGTTCACCTTCCAGGCCCAGCAATACGGCCTTGTCGCTGCCGTGGCCTTTGCCGGTGGCGCCGAGCGAGCCGTAAAGCTCGACTTTGACGCAGGTGGTTGCCGCCAGCAGCCCTTCACGGCGCAGACCTTCGGCGAAACGTGCAGCCGCACGCATCGGGCCGACGGTGTGGGAGCTGGAGGGGCCGATGCCAATCTTGAACAGGTCGAACACGCTTAACGACATGGTTGTTCTCCGGTTTCTTGTTATAGGAATTGGCGGAAATCTTTTGACTAAATACGATCCTGTGGGAGCTGGCTTGCCTGCGATGACGGTAGGACAGTCAGCATCTCAGTCGCCTGATACACCGCCATCGCAGGCAAGCCAGCTCCCACAAGTGTTGTGGTGTTCTTGAAAAGGGGGGCGAGCGAACCCGCCCCCTATAGATCAAGCGTAGCTTTCGATCGACGGGCAGGCGCAGACCAGGTTGCGATCGCCAAACACGTTGTCGACGCGACCGACCGGTGGCCAGTACTTGCCTTCGATCAGCGACGCTACCGGGTAAACCGCTTGCTCACGGCTGTACGGATGCGTCCACTCGCCGACGATTTCCGCGGCAGTGTGCGGAGCGTTTTTCAGCGGGTTGTCGTCCTTGTCGAGCGTGCCGTTTTCCACCGCGCGGATTTCTTCGCGGATGCGGATCATGGCGTCGCAGAAGCGGTCCAGTTCTTCCTTGGATTCGCTTTCGGTCGGTTCGATCATCAACGTGCCGGCCACCGGGAACGACATGGTCGGGGCATGGAAGCCGAAGTCGATCAGGCGCTTGGCCACGTCATCGACGCTGATGCCGCTGCTGTCTTTCAACGGACGCAGGTCGAGGATGCATTCGTGCGCCACCAGACCGTTGCTGCCGGTGTACAGCACCGGGTAGTGCTCTTCGAGGCGACGGGAAATGTAGTTGGCATTGAGGATCGCCAGTTGCGAAGCACGCTTGAGACCCGCGCCACCCATCATTCGAATGTACATCCAGGTGATCGGCAGAATGCTCGCGCTGCCGAACGGTGCGGCGCAGACCGCGCCTTCCTTGCGTTCCATCTGGGCGTGGCCCGGCAGGAACGGCGTCAGGTGCGACTTGACGCCAATCGGGCCGACGCCCGGGCCGCCACCGCCGTGGGGGATGCAGAAGGTTTTGTGCAGGTTCAGGTGGGACACGTCGCCGCCGAACTTGCCGGGTGCGCAGAGGCCGACCATGGCGTTCATGTTCGCGCCGTCGATGTACACCTGGCCGCCGTTGTCGTGAATGATGCCGCAGATTTCGCGGATGCCTTCTTCGAACACGCCGTGGGTCGACGGGTAGGTGATCATCAGCGCGGCGAGGTGTTCGCGGTGCTCGATGGCCTTGGCGCGCAGGTCTTCGATGTCGACGTTGCCGCGGGCATCGCAGGCGGTCACGACCACACGCATGCCAGCCATGTTGGCGGTGGCCGGGTTGGTGCCGTGGGCGGACGAGGGGATCAGGCAGATGTCGCGACGGTCTTCGCCACGGCTCTGGTGGTAGGCACGGATCGCCAACAGACCGGCGTACTCGCCTTGCGAGCCGGCGTTCGGTTGCAGGGATATCGAGTCGTAACCGGTGGCGGCGCAGAGCATTGCTTCCAGCTCATCGGTCAGCTGCTGATAGCCGGCGCTTTGCTCGGCCGGGGCGAATGGGTGCAGGGCGCCGAATTCAGCCCAGGTCACCGGGATCATTTCGCTGGCGGCGTTGAGTTTCATGGTGCAGGAACCCAGCGGGATCATGGTGCGATCCAGGGCCAGGTCCTTGTCGGCGAGTTTGCGCAGGTAGCGCATCAGCTCGGTTTCCGAGTGATAACGGTTGAACACCGGGTGGCTGAGGATCGGCGATTGGCGAACCAGCGCTGCCGGGATGCGGCTTTCGACCGAGGCGGCGAGAGCTGCGAAGTCCGGCAGTGCCTTGCCGTTGGCCAGCACGCTCCACAGGGTTTCGACGTCGGCCTGGCTGGTGGTTTCGTCCAGGGACAGACCCAGACGTTCGCCATCGACCACGCGCAGGTTGATCTTCTGAGCACGAGCCTTGTCGTGCAGAGCTGCAGTTTGCGCGCCGGTCTTAATCGTCAACGTGTCGAAGAAGTTTGCTTGCTCGACGCCGAGGCCCAATGCGCTCAAGCCTTTGGCGAGGATCGCGGTCAGGTGATGAATGCGCTTGGCAATCTGCGTCAGGCCTTTCGGACCGTGGTACACGGCGTACATGCTGGCGATGTTGGCCAACAGTACCTGTGCGGTGCAAATGTTGCTGGTGGCTTTCTCGCGGCGGATATGTTGTTCGCGGGTCTGCATGGCCAGGCGCAGGGCCGGCTTGCCGAAACGGTCCACGGAAACGCCGACCAGACGGCCCGGCATGTCGCGCTTGAACGCATCCTTGGTGGAGAAGTAAGCCGCGTGCGGACCACCGAAGCCCAGCGGCACGCCGAAACGTTGGGCGCTGCCGATGGCCACGTCGGCGCCGAATTCGCCCGGCGGGGTCAGCACGGTCAGGGCCAGCAGGTCAGCGGCAACCGCGACCAGCGCATTAGCTGCGTGGAGGCGCTCGGTCAGTTCGCGGTAGTCGAACACGTCCCCGTTGCTGGCCGGGTATTGCAGCAGGGCGCCGAAGAATGCGCTGACGTCGGTCAGTTCGCGCTCATCGCCCACCACCACGTCGATGCCCAACGGCTCGGCACGGGTGCGCAGGACGTCGAGGGTCTGTGGGTGGCAGTGAACCGAGGCGAAGAACGCGTGGCTGCCTTTGTTCTTGCTCAGGCGTTTGCAGAAAGTCATGGCTTCGGCAGCGGCGGTGGCTTCGTCGAGCAGGGAGGCATTGGCGATCGGCAGGCCGGTCAGGTCGCTGATCAGGGTCTGGAAGTTCAGCAGCGCTTCGAGACGCCCTTGGGAAATTTCTGGTTGGTACGGGGTGTAAGCGGTGTACCAGGCCGGGTTTTCCAGCAGGTTGCGCAGGATCGGCGACGGCGTGTGAGTGCCGTAGTAGCCCTGGCCGATGTAGGTCTTGAACAGCTGGTTTTTGCCGGCGATGGATTTGATCAGCGCCAGGGCATCGGCTTCACTCAGGCCGTCTTCCAGGCCGAGGACGCTGGTGCCTTTGATGCTGTCGGGAATGACGCTGGCGCTCAGAGCTTCCAGGGAGTCAAAGCCCAGGCTGTTGAGCATGGCTTGCTCGTCGCCTGCACGCGGGCCGATGTGGCGCGCGATGAATTCGTTGGCAGTGCTTAGGTTTACTTGAGTCATGTAGGGCGCTCCTCAGGCTTCGGCGTTGGCTTTGATCAGACGGTCGTAAGCGTCTTGATCCAGCAGTTGGCCGACAGCCGAGGCGTCGGTTGGCTGGAAGCGGAAGAACCAGCCTTCGCCCAGCGGATCTTCGTTGACCAGTTCAGGGCTGCTGTCCAGCGCCGGGTTCACTTCCAGCACTTCACCGTTCAATGGCATGTACACACCGCTGGCGGCTTTTACCGATTCCACGGTGGCGGCTTCAGCGCCTTTGTCGTAGGACTGCAGCTCAGGCAGTTGTACGAAAACCACGTCGCCCAGTGCGTTCTGCGCGAAAGCGGTGATGCCGACCGTGACGCTGCCGTCAGCTTCGGTGCGCAGCCATTCGTGATCTTCAGTAAAACGCAACTCGCTCATGGAAACTCCTAAGGGGGCCAGACTCGTCTGGTGGACGCGATTGAATGCTTGGGCAATGCCCTGATTTATGAGGGGTTACTTAGCAAAATCGCGGCCAATGTTATTTATTCTTTATAAATCAATGAGTTATTTTGTTTTGCGAAAAGCTGAAATGGACTGGCTGTAGCGAAATCGATACAGCCAAGACTGAAGAAAAAAGCTGAGGTGGATCAAAGCCTTGCACAGCGGTGATCAGGAGAGGGTGTAGCGATATCGTTCCGCTGTAGCGCTTTCAGTACAGATAGAGGTCGCTTTTGAGTTGAGCAAATGATCGTTCCCACGCTCCGCGTGGGAACGATCAATACAGCTAGTCCGGTACCGAAGCCTTACGGCTTATTGGGAATACCGTACTTGCGCAACCGATGGGCAATCGCGGTGTGGGAGGTTTGCAGGCGGCTGGCCAGTTGGCGGGTCGAGGGGTAGCTGACGTAGAGTTTTTCCAGCAAGGTTTTCTCGAACTCTTCCATGGCCTGTTCAAGGCTATCGACCTCGCTGTCGCTCTGGCGCGCCACGGAAGTGCCAGCGATGTCGAGGTCGCCGATGTCCACCAGGCTGCTTTCGCAAATCGCCGCGGCACGGAAGATCACGTTCTGCAATTGCCGCACATTGCCCGGCCAACGGTTGCCGAGCAGCGCCGGATAAGTGCCGGGAGCCAGGCGACAGACCGGGCGCTGGATCTGCGCGCAAGCCTGCTGCATGAAGTAACGCGCCAGCAGCAGAATGTCCTGACCGCGCTCGCGCAACGGCGGAACTTCGACATTCAGCACGTTGAGGCGATAGAACAAGTCTTCGCGGAAGGTGCCTTCGCTGACCATTTTTTCCAGATCGCGGTGAGTCGCGCTGAGGATCCGCACGTTGACCTTCACTTCGCGATCGCCACCGACCCGGCGGAAGCTGCCGTCGTTGAGAAAGCGCAGCAATTTGGCCTGCAAGTACGGCGACATTTCACCAATCTCGTCGAGAAATACCGTGCCTTGGTTGGCCAGTTCCATCAGCCCCGGTTTGCCGCCCCGTTGTGCGCCGGTGAAGGCGCCGGGGGCGTAGCCGAACAGTTCGCTTTCGGCGAGGTTTTCCGGCAGTGCCGCGCAGTTCAAGGCCAGGAACGGCGAACTGTGGCGGGCACTGATGGCGTGGCAGGCGCGAGCCACCAGTTCTTTGCCGGTGCCGGTTTCGCCCTGAATCAGTAACGGTGCATCAAGGGCCGCGACTCGCTGGGCGCGTGCCTTGAGCGTACGAATCGCCGGGGATTCGCCGAGCAGGGCATCGAAACCTTCGGCGTGATCGTGGTGCAGCGCCGAAAGACGTTCACCGATGCGGTTCGGTTGATACAGGGTCAGCAGGGCACCGGCGTCGGTGATCGGCGTGGCGTCCAGCAGCAGGGTCTGGCCGTTGACGGTTATCTCCCGCAGCGGCAGGCGAAAGCCGTTTTCCAACAACGCGTCGAGCAGCGCCGGATCGGAAAACAGCTCGCTGATGCTTTCACCTGCCGGTTCTCGGCCGTACAGGGCAATCAGCGCCGGGTTGGCTAGCAGCACCTTGCCAGCGCTGTCGAGGGCCAACACCGGGTCGGTCATGGCGGCGAGCAACGCATCGAGCTGCAAGTGACGGCGCTGGCCGGGAAGAATGTCGACCACCGTCACCGCTTGCACGCCGCGCACGCTGAACAGCGCGTCGCGCAGCTCTTCGAGCACTGCCGGGCTCAAGGTCGGGGCGTCGATGTAGACGTTGGGCGGGACCATTTCCACCGCATCCAGATTGAGATTGCGCCCACCGAGCAGGGCCAGGACTTCCTGGGTGATTCCGACGCGGTCGATGAAACTGACGTGGATGCGCATGGGGCGGTTGGGTTCTGGAGTGCGGAGGGTGGCAAGTATGCCTTGGGGCGGGTCTTAGGTGAAATGGCGTTCTAATTGTAGGAGCGAGGCTTGCCCGCGAAGAGGTCATCGAGACCGCTAAAAGCTTCGCGGGCAAGCCTCGCTCCTACAGGTCGTGTGTCGCGGTCTTTCAGTCGACATCCATGGCGAATGAAAATCCGTCATCGCGAGCAGGCTCGCTCCCACAAGGTCAGTGGGTTATTCGAAGTTCTCGAGGTTTACCGGGTCGCCGGATTTCATATCCAACTGCTTGCGGATGTCTTCAAACATTAAATCGTAATGCTTGTGAACCGAGCCGATCTGGCTGTGTGTCTTCGGGATTCCGTACTTCTCGGCGATTTTCGTCACGTTGTTGGCGAAGTTGTAAGCCTCCTCCTTGGGCAGAAAGAAGGTCTCCGTCATGTCCTTTCCCTGCATGCTGCCGTGCATGGTGAACAGTATCCCTTTGCCTTTCCTGGGATCCTGCGCGACCTCATAGTCGAGGTGCACGTTGTAGTTGACATCATCCGGGGTCAGCGCGTGGCGCTCGATGTGCAGATGACCGGGCTCGAACATTGCCATTGGCGTCTCTCCTTACAAGTAAGTTATGCCAGCTGTCGCCGTAGTGATACGCGTGCCGGCCTTGCCCTGGACGATCGCTTCGATGTCCGAGAGTGAACCGATCACCGCGGTTTTTCCAGTATGGCGGGCGAACTCGCAGGCCGCCTGGACCTTTGGTCCCATGGAACCGGCCGCGAAGCCGAGTTTTTCCATGTCGTCCGGGTGGGCCTGGGCGATGGCTTTCTGGGTGGGTTTGCCGAAGTTGATGAACGCCGCGCTGACGTCGGTGGCAATTACCAAGAGTTCGCTTTCAAGTTGTTCGGCCAGCAACGCCGAGCACAGGTCTTTGTCGATCACCGCTTCCACACCCTGCAATTTACCGTCGGCGCCGTACATGGTCGGGATGCCGCCACCGCCAGCGCAAATCACGATGCTACCTTTGTCCAGCAGCCACTTGATCGGGCGGATTTCGAAGATGCGTTTGGGTTTCGGGCTGGCCACCACGCGCCGGAATTTGTCGCCATCCGGGGCGATCGCCCAGCCTTTTTCGGCGGCGAGTTTCTCTGCGTCGGCCTTGGTATAGACCGGGCCGATCGGTTTGCTGGGGCTCTGGAACGCCGGGTCGTTGGGGTCGACTTCGACCTGGGTCAGCAGGGTGGCGAGCGGGACTTCGAAGTCCAGCAGGTTGCCCAGTTCCTGTTCGATGATGTAGCCGATCATGCCTTCGGTTTCGGCACCGAGCACGTCCAGCGGGTAAGGGGAAACCTGGGTGTAGGCCGCCGCTTGCAGTGACAACAGGCCGACCTGCGGACCATTACCGTGAGCGATCACCAGTTGGTTGCCGGGATAAATCTTGGCGATCTGTTCGGTGGCGACGCGGATGTTGGCGCGCTGGTTGTCCGCGGTCATGGGTTCACCCCGGCGGAGCAGGGCGTTACCGCCCAGAGCAACGACGATACGCATAATGCAGTCCTTTCAAGAGTTCAGTGATCCCCGT